>CAYTSY010000252.1:2148-2517 GCA_964440555.1 uncultured Desulfobacteraceae bacterium | reverse complement strand
CTCCTTTCCTGATTCATACTCTTTGCCGGACGACGCACTCGGTCACTCACCATCAGAGAGACGATAGGCTATCGGGCTGGCACTCGGACTACTCCATGTAGCTATTTTTTTTTAGGATACGTATCATAAGGGCAATTGGCAATGATAGTTAATCATACGCTTAGCGATAGGTGCATCCTACCTATTATGAAAGTATTTAACATTAACCTTTTTTAAAATGGCGGACCAAAGTGATTTTTAAGAGCTGGCATTTATTAGGTTGGGATTTGATAAGTCGGGTAGGTTAGTTTTTACGATTACTGGTGTCAATAGTCCTTGGCGACACCATCTTGACATTAACGGATGTGGTTGCCAAATTAAATAAAATCA
>CAYTSY010000252.1:277-2138 GCA_964440555.1 uncultured Desulfobacteraceae bacterium | reverse complement strand
TTTTTACGAGGTCGTCAGCCTTTGATTGATAAAATACCTATCCCTACTACCCCATATCAAATGCCCGCGAACTTGGGAAGCTAAAAGCGGCCGGCGCAATGACCTCGGACGGCGCCGATACTCCCAAGCGGAGGCTTGCATAAAATACTTGTTATACTGGCTGAACTTGATCTATTACTCCGGAAGCCAAATGTCTCTATTTTCGTCATTCCGGCGAATCCCGGGTCTGCGCCGGGACGGGCGCCGGAATCCAGGATAAAACTGGATGCCGGATCAGGTCCGGCATGACATAATTTTTGACATGTTTAATTGCCGAAGTCACGCCTGTCCGGTTAACTGTTAAATAGATTCAATTGGTTGCACAAAACTGGTTCCGGTTCTTGTTTATAAGCATCTTTAACTATTTGAATAATTGGTCTTTTCTCAAAAATGTTGGCCTCTAAAATTTGTAAAATTGTGTGGAGACTGCCGGGCAGATGAAGTCTTTTCTTCAGGATGGCAACCAGCAAATAAATGCTGACAGCGATCCATATCTGGGTTTTGACGGCGTTGGGCGATATACCGTAAAAGGTTTTGATCCTCAGATGTTGCTTGATCCAGCGAAAGAAAAGTTCTACCTGCCAGCGCTGTTTGTAAATATCGGCGACAGTTATGGCGGAAACGGTAAAAATATTCGTCAGGTAGATAAAACGCTTGTTGGTGTCCATGTCCACGTAGGACACCCGACGCATGGCCTCCGGGTAGGCCGCTCTGGATTTTTTGTTTGTGAGCACAACCCTTTGATCGGAACGGAGTCCCAGCGTCTTGTCTACTTGCTGAGAGTTGAGGCGCCTGCACCGAAAATTGCTCTTGGCGCGAATCACAAAGAAAGCGGGAAAGAGATTCACGGCATAAAGCCTCGTAAAGTCTACGTATCCGCGATCCATGGCGATGACCGCATCTTTTTCCAGGGGAAGAATATCCAGAATGTTGACATCGTGTACTTTGCCGGTAGTCAGGCTTATAAACGTCGGAATGGATCCCCGCAGATCGAGGAGAGTGTGCATCTTGATGGCTGCTTTGGTCTTGCGAAAATGTGCCCAAGGAAAAAGAGAAAGGCACAGATCGATGGTCGTTGAGTCGAAAGCATAAAGAGAATAATCCAGATCTATCGATAGTTCTTCGTTTTGGTAGAGTTTTTTGGCAATTGAGATAAGATGATAAGCAAAATCCTGATAGATTCGGTAGTCTCGCATCTCGCCGGCATCGGCTATTGTGGATCTCGCAATCTGACCACGGAATCCGATGTGATAAAGCTTTTCGTGATGAGAGTTCAGGCATGTCTCAATATCCCTCAGGCTTTCCCGGTATGTAAGCTGCGCATAGGCAAGGCAGAGAAACTGATCATAGCAGGGAAATTTTCTGACACGGTGATTGCCCTTATACTTTTTAACGAATTTGTCAAACTCATAACGTGGCAGATGCTCCATTACCTGTGCGAAAACGGTTTTCCCGGCATTCATTGGCAACCCTCCCCAAGATTATTAGGGGGAAGGTACATACCCGGGAAAACAAAGTAAATTGAAATCGAAAAAAATGAAAACAGTTCATTTGTTAACTAATATCAATCTATTATATGGTACTCAGCCAACTTTAACCGGACAGGCGTGATAATTTTCATTTAAAATCCAGAATACCCTTGAATTTCATTAAATTAATAATTTACCACGAGAAAGAACAAAGTGGTAAACATGCTCACACCAAGGCATGCCTATGGTCCAGACCTGTCATAGGCTCCATCTTCTCTATACCGTTTACTTTTTCGCTCCCGGCAATGGCCTCCCCGTTATTGTCCCAAGGGAACTTTCGGATCATCCACCCT
>CAYTSY010000252.1:0-267 GCA_964440555.1 uncultured Desulfobacteraceae bacterium | reverse complement strand
TGAGAAGTTTGACATTAAGAACAAAGATAATCTCCGGGCACGGCGAGTGCATACACAGTTCAGAATCATCAAGAGACTCTTATCATGGTTATTGCGGTCGTAACCTTGTCAGCCGTTCTTATGAGCTTTAACAGGTTTCGGCAATTAGGCGCAGGCATCCTTTTTAATAGGCAGTGTTTATCTGTACGCTGATTACCTGGTTCCGGTCCAGGTTGTGCGTGATGAATTGCACCGCATTTTGAGCGAATCGCAACTTTGGAAAGGGGA
>CAYTSY010000251.1:0-2544 GCA_964440555.1 uncultured Desulfobacteraceae bacterium | reverse complement strand
CTATCCTCTTGACAGTCTTCATTCCCTCCCTGTGACCAAAAATTTTTGGCAGTCCCCTCATCTGCGCCCATCTTCCATTTCCATCCATAATTACGGCAATATGCTTTGGAAAGTCTTCCATTTTTTTACACATAATAAACCGATACATAAAATGTATGCAACCTATTTTTGATTACAGTTTGCAAATTTACATTTACTTTTAGTATATTATTACAATGAACTCATTCACCATCATCTCCCTGAAGAGGATTATTTATCATAAACAGGCACTCTTTGCTGCTTGCATCCTTTTTGTCTTCTATCTATTGGCAATATTCGCTGAGTTCTTTGCTCCATACCCCTTAACCTCTGGGGAAAGGGATAAGGCTTACCACCCACCAGTTGCTATCCATATCTTTGAAAAAGGAAGCCTCTGCCGACCGTTTATCTACAACTATCAACTTATATTGACGGAGGATTATGAGAAAAAGTGGTCTGAGGAACGGGGAATGAAATATCCAATAAAACTCTTTATAAGGGATGAAAATAAAAGGATTCGCTTCTTAAACACAGATAAGCCATCCTCCTTCTTTTTGCTTGGCTCTGACTGGAATGGAAGGGATATCCTCTCAAGGCTAATCTATGGCTCAAGAGTCTCCTTGTCTATTGGAATAATCGGTGTTTTCCTCTCCTTTTCTCTCGGTATGCTTGTTGGAGGTATTGCCGGATATTTTGGAGGAACTGTTGACACGGTAATTATGCGGTTATTAGAGCTTCTTATGAGCTTTCCTGCTTTTTACCTCATTTTGAGCCTGCGGGCTGTCTTTCCACTTTCTCTTTCATCCGTGCAGGTCTATCTTATGATTGTTATTATTATGAGTCTTATTGGCTGGGGAGGTGTGGCTCGGGTGATAAGAGGTATGGTTTTATCTTTGAGGGAAATGGAGTTTGTCCTGGCTCAAAAGGCTTTGGGTGCCTCTTCCTTACGAATAATCACTCAGGAGATCCTTCCAAATACCATATCTTATGCCATAGTCTCTGCCTCTCTCTCTATTCCTGATTATATTCTGGGGGAGTCTGTCCTTTCTCTTCTTGGATTGGGAATAAACGAGCCTCAACCTTCCTGGGGGAATATGCTTGCCAGAGCTATGGATATTAGCACACTTTCATCCTATCCCTGGATCCTTGCCCCAGGATTCCTTATCTTTATTACGGTTATATGCTTCAATCTTCTTTCTGATGGTCTCAGAGACTGCTTTGACCCAAAAAGTTTTGTGGGAAAATTATAGCCAAAATTATTTTTTATAAGATATACTTTGTAAAATGAAATATATAGTCGTCTTTGTTACAGCTCAAGGAGAGGAACAAGCAAAAAAAATAGCTGAGCAGCTAATTTCTAAAAGACTGATTGCCTGTGTCCATATCCTTCCTAAAATCTCTTCCTTATTTTGGTGGCAGGGAAGAATAGACTCACAAGAAGAAGTCCTTTTGATCCTTAAAACCAGAGAAGACCTTTTGGATGAAGTTATCAAAGCAACAAAAGAACTCCACAGCTATGAGGTTCCCGAAATAATTGCTCTGCCTATAATTGGCGGAAATGAAGACTATCTAAAGTGGATAAATGAAAGCATAATATAAAAAGCCATCGGCCATCAGCAGTCAGTTAATAAAATAGCTGCCAGCTGAAAACTGATAGCTGATAACTATTATAAGATGAAGATTTTTAAGGTTCTCTTTCTATTGATTATAGGTTTCTCTATCACACCCCTTTTGATTTGGAAATCCAACAAGAAACCTTTTGTAAAACCAAGTATCTCTGAATTAGAAAAAATAAGGGGAGAAAAGGAAGAAATTTTATACCACTCAATAAAACAAGCACCGCAATCAGAGCCACAACCTCAACCCAAAAGAGAGCCTTGCCCTTGCTCCAGAAAGTGATTTCTATATATATGAATTACGACGAAAGACCTTGGGGTAGATGGGAGGTTTGTAATGAAGGAGAGGGCTTCAAAGTAAAGAGGCTTCTAATTAAACCAGAGCATAGGTTGAGCCTTCAGTTTCACCAACACAGGTCAGAAAACTGGGTTGTGGCACAGGGTGAAGCAAGGGTTACTCTTGGTGATAAGATTACAAACCTTAAAGAAAGTGAGCATATCTTTATTCCAAAAGGCTCAGTTCATCGACTTGAGAACAAAGGTGCAGAAGACCTTATTGTCATTGAGGTTCAGAATGGAGACTACTTGGAAGAAGATGACTTAGTCAGAATTGAAGACGACTATGGAAGATAATGCCTATTGTGTAATTATGGTCGGTGGACCAGGAGAAAGGCTCTGGCCAGCAAGCACCAAGAAGAGGCCAAAGCCGTTTTTGCCTCTGACAGGGAAGCTGCCTTTGATACAAGAGGTTGCTGAAAGAATACTGCCATTATTTCCAAAGGAAAGGATACTCTTTGTCTTGCAAGAAAGCCATAAAAAATTGGCAGAGGAGTTATTTCTTGGCTTGAACGAAGGAAACTATATTATAGAGCCAGAGCCAAAGGATACTGCGGCAGCTATTGGTCTTGCT
>CAYTSY010000250.1:0-2645 GCA_964440555.1 uncultured Desulfobacteraceae bacterium | reverse complement strand
CCCAAAAGGGGGCCGATACATGGTGTCCATCCGGCGCCGAATGCCATTCCGATCAGAAAGGTGCCGAAAACATGCAGGGGTCTGTTCATCTGAATCCGTTTTTCTATTTTATTTAAGCGGAATCGAAACAGTCCGGTAAGGTGAATTCCAAGTGCGATAATTACCAGACCGCCGAAAATTCGAATAATATCACTGTATTTTTGAATCATACCCCCCAGAAAGGAAGCAGAGGCGCCCAGAAGGATAAATACCAGGGAAAATCCAGAGACGAAAAAAAGCGTGGATACAACAACCTTCGCCCTTATTCGGCCTGAACTTTCCCCGACCAGTTCCTCCAGTGAAAAACCCGTAATAAACGTAAAATAAGCCGGGATCAGGGGGAGAATGCATGGCGACAGGAACGAGAGCAAACCGGCCAGAAAGGCGGCGTTATAGGTGATCTCCGGATAAAACATGACGGCAACCGGTTCAAAAAGAGTTATATGTGCGAAAGCACACGTATTTTTTCCTGCTTTAGCCGGAAATAGAAGATCCATATGCCGATCGGCAGCAGGAGCCCATCCCGGATAAGATTCAGATACAACTTGTTTGAAGCCTCTCCGGACGTAGAAAAACATCCGCAATAGATGTCCAGGCCCCGATACATATTGACGCCAATGGCAATAAGAAAAATCACAACCAGGAAATTGATGATCATCGCGCTTCCCTTGATCAGATGCCCGGAAATCAGATTGATCCCGCAAAGCAGTTCAACCCAGGGCAGCACCAGGCCAAAAGGACGCACAAATGCCAGCGGCAGGAGTCTATAATTTTCAATGATACGAACAAATCCCTGGGGATCCATAATTTTGTCCAGGCTTGCCCAGATAAAGACCCCCCCTAAGATAAATCGAAACGCCAGAAACAGCCGGTTTTCAAATTTGGGACCCAATATTTTTTGAAACCTTCCTTGTACCGCGTTTTCCTCAAAGGCCGCTGAGCTCTTTGGCGCGTGCGGCCGCGCGGCGAATTCCTTCGATCAGGTGCTTTTTAACATTCCGCGTCTCAAACAGATTAAGCGCCGCTTCGGTCGTTCCTCCCGGGGAGGTCACTTTTTGACGCAACGCTTCAGGCGAGTCCCCGCTTTCTTCCAGAAGTTTGACCGCACCCTTAAACGTTTCCAGTGTGAGTTGCGCAGCGTCCTCGTGCCCGACCCCCAGTTCGACGCCGGCCTGAATCATTGCTTCGATAAAATAAAATACATACGCCGGACCGGACCCGGAAAGCGCTGTCACTGCGTCCAGATCCTGCTCTTTGAACTCAATGACCTTTCCCATTGGGCCTGACGGCGTGCTGGTAATACGGGTGTCGTCGGCGGTACAGTTGGCATTCCCACGCATTCCCGCCATGCCGCTTAATACAAGCGCAGGAGTGTTCGGCATGACCCTGACAATGGGCAGATCTGTTTTTTGTTTATCATCAAGAGACGCATAAAGCAAGCGTTCAATTGTGCGCAGGGGAATGCCTGCTGCAATGGATATGATGAGTTTTCGGGATGTTATCTTATAATCCGGTCCTCCGGAAATTTCGGAGAGAACCAATTGCAGGTGCTGGGGTTTTACGGCCAGGACGATGATGTCACAGCTATTAAAGAGATCCTTGTTGTCCCAGCCCGTTGTGATGCCGTATTTGTTTTTCATGGCTTCCAGCCGCTCGCGGCTCAGGTCGTTTGCGACAATCATTTCGGCGCTGAAAATACCGGATCGCAGCAGGGCTAAGATAAAGGCTTCGCCCATATTGCCCGCCCCTATAAATCCGATCTTGTGGTCCAAAACAGTCATGGCGTATGCCTTTTTGGTTGAATTTCCGGAATAATGAGCCGGGATATTCATATCGTTTGGATGGGACGGATGTCAACGACTTTGGAATGAAACGCGGTTAAACCTCGTGGTTCCGGAAAGGCGCGATGGAGCTATAGACGGATGGATTTCATTTTCAAAAAAGGAATTACTTGACTTATTTCAAGAAGATAATCTATGTAAAGAAAATTTAAGAAAAACCGGGCAACAGGGTTTATAAAGGACAAGAGGTCTTCATCGGTTATGTTCATCATCGGCTATTTATTGATGGCTATCGCAAGGGTTCTCGACTTTGTTCTTCTGTTTTTTATGATTTTGATTATCGCAAGGGCCGTGTTATCCTGGGTCAGTCCGGATCCGTACAATCCCATCGTTCGCTTTATACACAATGTAACCGAACCGATTCTTTACCGGGTTCGGAAAACCCTTCCTCTCGTATTCGGCGGCATTGATTTTTCACCGATCATCGTTTTTCTGGTGATCATGTTTTTAAGGGATTTTGCGGTTAACAGTCTTATCGGCTTATCCAGGGCATTATTGTAATTCAGAATAATCAGGAGATCCGGGTGAATATTTCATCATTTGATATTCAGAACAAGCAATTCAGACTCAAAATCAGGGGGTTTGACATACAAGAGGTAGATCAGTTCCTCGAAGAAATGGCGGAGTCGGTAGACATATTGCAGTCTCAGAACAAGGCCCTAAGGGAAGAGGTCAAACGGCTGGAGAGGGAAAACAAGACCCACAAGGAGCACGAGGAAACCCTGAACAACGCGTTGCTTCATTCCCAGAAGGCCATGGAGCAAA
>CAYTSY010000249.1:0-2684 GCA_964440555.1 uncultured Desulfobacteraceae bacterium | reverse complement strand
CAAATTTGGGAAGGGTGCGGGCAAACCTATGCCAATAAGTTTTTCCCTTAAAAAAATCGCTTTGTTCTATGTAATCACAAATCAATATCAATAAGGGGAAAAATATGCCCAGGATTCTCAAGAGCATATATTTATCCTCCTGTTTTTTTCTCCCAATCCCGGAAAAATTTGTAAAGCAGCTTTATCTCTTCCGGGGTCTGAAAAGACACTCTGGCCTCTGAAACTACCATGCCGGAATAATTTGCCTTTCTTAATAAGTTTAATAAGAAAATACCCTGTTCCGGGGAATGGTGTATATGGGTATGCCATAATCCGCTGCCCCAGGCATATCCACTCATGTGGGTATGTTTAGCTAATTTAATGGTATTGGAAAAGGCTTCCTCGAAAATGCCGTTTACTTCCAGAATCAGGTGTTCAAAATCCAGGCACAGCCCCAATCCAAACCGGCGCAGGTATTTGAAGGTATCAACCGCCGATACCATGTTTTCGAGACAAAGCTTGCAACCAACCGGCTTCAGAATTTCAACCAAATAACTCCATTCATTTTCCCAATAAATATCATGAAAAACTATCACTTCTGGTTTTAACTGTTCCGCCAGGATTTTTATTAAGTCAGGCTCGTAGCCTTCCACCGGGGCGTGCACGGCATATCTAAACGGGTATTTTTGGCAAAGCCGGACAATCTGGTCAACTTTCCGCAATCGGGCGTTGTCCAGATAAAGTTCAACCGCAGGAAACCCTGTTTCCGCTATCTTTTCTAAAAGCAGCTCATCAGGGGCGCATTTAACAGCCGGGGTTATATTATTCATCGCAAATTTGTTCCGATTCTCTGAATTATCGGGGTTAAATAAAATTAATATGCATCGGGGGGGGGGAATCCGGTTCTCCCAAAACGGTCTTCCCCTGCTTTATGCTCCATAAAAACTCATTCACTTTGTGCTGCAGACAAAGAGACCCGCACATATTCTGGGCGTTGAACTTTTCCGAGGCTATCAGCCTGATAACTTCCCAATAACGGTCGCTCTGCCAGATTTTTTTAAACGGCGTATCCGCAATGTTTCCAATGTGGTATTTTCTGTATCTGTTATTAAAAAGCATCCCGCAGGGAGCCACCAGGCCAGACCCCGAAAACTGCATAATGAACGGAGGGCCGTAGCATTGGGTGTAGCAGCGTTTCCCGCCGCTTAAGATTTTAGACCACTTAGCCTTAACCAGGTAATTTTCATCCGAATACCCCTCGGCTTTCTCCAGGATGTCAACCAGTTGGTAATATTCCGAATAATTAACGCCCAGACTTTCCCTCTCGTCATCGCTGCAATGTTTTATAACCAGATAATCCACTCCCAATTCCTTTCCCAGCTTTGCCAATGGAATGATCTGGTCCGCAAATTTCGGCATCAATACCATCTGCAGGCCGATGGTAGTCTCCAGATTATTTTGTTTTTTAATGGCCACCGCTTTTTTTATGGTATTAATAACCTTCTCAAAACATTCCTTCTTGCAGCCATGTATTTCCGAATATCTGTCCGCTTCGGCGGCGGTGATATTAAATCTCAGATAAGTCAGAGCCGGTAAAATCTCTTCCAGACGCTCATCCTGCAACAGATAGCCGTTGGTTCCCAGAGCCATATCCAAACCGTTGGCCTTACCCCGGAGGATGGCATTATATAGATGAGGACTGCAGGTACTCTCGCCGTCGCTCACAAAGCTGACAGCCTTGACTCCAATTTCAGCGGCATCGTCCAGAAACCGCTGGATAACTTCCAGGGTTATTTTTTTCTCGTCATTGGACTGGAGCTTGCCATAACAATAGACACACCTGTAGGTACAGCGCCTGGTCAGGGCGCAGTCAATGGTTATCGGCGCAATCCGCTCCCCCCGCAGCCAGGCTTCCACTTTATCTTTATGCCAGCTCAATTTATGCCCATCCAGGATTAATAACTTATTCATCCGAACTCTCCTTAACCTGTTCGCACCAGAGAATATAGCAAAATAAGAATATAATTGTTATTAAGTAGAACGTTACATAGGCCATTTTAACCGGATACGGGTTATAAACCCAGGCTACCGTATGTTCACCGGCCGGAAGTTTAACGGCTTTAAAACAAAAATTAGCCCGGTGTATTTCAGTTTCCCGGCCATCAACATAAGCGGACCAAAACCGGTCATAATTGTCCAGGAAATACAGAAAAGACTCAGCGGGGGTTTTAGTCGTTATTACCACCTCATTAAAAGTGAATTCTTTCACCTCATATTTTCCGTCAACAATTTTGGGGGCCACTCCTTTAGCTATTAAATTTTTATCGTGCAAATAAAATAACGGCTCTCTATTAACAATTGTTTGATCGGCATCCAGATTCTCGATATTCTTAAACGGCAGATAAAAACCGTTGCTAAAGAATCTGAAATCGGGATACTTCTTCATCCTGAGAGTGGCTGAATTCCAGTTGGACAAAAATTTCTGTCCGGTTTCCCTGGTGGCCAAGACCAGCCATTCCTTAATGGCCGAGTTAATCTCCCATGGATTATGGTAAGCCCCGCCGATATAATTGGGGGGAAACATATTCTCGGCCTCGGAAGCGGCAGGCTTCAAATCAGTCCCGTCACGGATAAGCATCCCCCGCCGGGAATCAGCCTGCTAAGGCACCCGCCCGTCATACGTATGCGGCCAATACACAAGCCCA
>CAYTSY010000248.1:0-2693 GCA_964440555.1 uncultured Desulfobacteraceae bacterium | reverse complement strand
GGTAAGGCAACCATCACCCGGACCCTGTCCGGCAGGTTCTGGTTTAACAGGTAGTCCTGTCTCGAATTAGTGTCAGTCAGGATAAGGAGAAGAGAATGAAATATAACGCAATCAGTTCCACAGTAATGCGGATAATGACAGGTGCCATAGTTGGTGTCCTCGTTTTCTGCATAGGACATCTACTTATTGCCTTCCCAGTCAGCGCCCAAAACGCCCAACCCCAGGCACCACCGGCTGAAGAGGCTCAACTGCAGCCGGCGCAGAGTCCGCCACCAGTCATCCTCTCTCCACCTGCAGAAAAGTCTGCCGATGAACTCTTCAAGGAAGGCGCCGCAAAAAGGGAAAAAGACCCTGAAGAGGCTATCCGCATCTACCAGCGGGCCATACAGATGAAACCCGACGCCTGGGCGGAGCGCAAGAAGCTCGCCGGACTTTACGAAAAGCAAGGGAAGTTGAACGCTGCCGCCAACGAATATGAGATGGTAAACGGTGTCACAGGGTCAGCCGAGAGTTTCAAGGACCTTGTCCGGGTCCTCGAAAAGGAGGGGCTGGTTAATGCCGCATCGAGAATTGCCCAGAGCGGTGCCGTAAAGTTTCCCGACGACAAGGAGTTGGTCGGAAAAGCAGGCGGATTGCTTCTCAAAGCGAGTCAGGCTGACAGAGCCATGATGCTATTGAGGAAGGCCGTGGAAAAATGGCCTGATGACGGTCAGATGCTCTATCTCTTCGGCCAGAGCTGCGAGAAGAACGGCAAGGACTCCGACGCGATGAGGGCATATCTGCGGGCCGCTTCACGGCCCGGACCGGACAAGGACGCGAAGGCAGCCGTGGACAGACTCGGAAGCAAGGCCCTGCGACTGGAAGGGATATGGATATTCCCGCCTCAGGGTTTTGTCCGTGAAGGGGATAGGCTGGTCAACATCCTGGAAGACCAGAAGGTTGCGGCACAGAGCCATGGCGGCGCCGATGCCAGGAGCGCCGCACTCCGGACTTTACAAGGCGAGATGCCGGCGGGTATGTTCAGCGACGAAAAGCTGAAGGAGTACGACCGCATCAGGCAGGTCGCGGCAGAGATGGCAAAGACTTCTCCGGACTTTGCAAGGCAGGTGCCTCCGCCGGTTTTGCCGGTCTTCTCTGAGAAGCCTCTCCCGGGATCGGCGAAGGGCCTCCTGGTCATTGCGGCTACCGCAGAAGAGCCATCATCACCGTTCTTCCGGTCGGTCTGTGTCATGGTCTTCCCGAGGGGAGACAAGACATACACCATAAGCTGGATATCGACAAAGTCGCGGACAGAGGGGGAGAAGATGGTCCCTTCACTCCTTGAACAGATCGTATTTCCCCTGTAAGGAGGCGGACAGATGAAATCACATTTCCTTTCCAACAGAGTTTGCGCTGCCAGGGCTGCCGTTTTTCTTTCGACGCTGCTCACGCTGATCCTCCTCTTGGCCTCCGGGCCTGTCCTCGGCCAGGACTATGGTGCTGCTTACACGGCCATGGAGAATGCCGCCTCTCAGATACGCATGGGCGAGGGCGCCGTGGGGCAGGCGCTGATGGAAGCCATGGGAGGCAACTACGGTGAGTTCCATAAATGGAGCATGATCGACGACAAGATGAAAGACCTGGGCCAGGCGATCGATTCTGCGCTGCCTACCATAAGCCAGAATGCAGCGGTTATGCTGAGTTATGATCCCGGCTATCGTATCCCGCCCATACAGTTGGGCCATCCCTTTGAAGGCAACCTGAACATGGCCCGCGACAAGAAGCGGGAACTCATTGACCTTGCGAAACAGGAAAACGACAAGCTGAACAAGGTCAACAACATGATCGCCAAGGCAGACAAGGAGATGCTCAACGCTGCCAAGGGGCTTATGGGCGCCACGATAGAGGGTTTTTTGCCCGATGAGATACAACTCGGCGGGGAGGCATCGGTCATCGTACTGAGTGCCTACTTCGGACCTCCGGGCATGGCCGTGGCAGGCCTTGCAGTCTTTGCCACCTTCACCTTCAACAGTGTGGTCAATACCTATTACAACTCCAAGGCTGCGGCAGACCAAGTCAAGGCCCTGAACAACATGAAGCAGATGCTCCTCGCAAACAAGCAGACCCTGGAGCAGAACGTACAGAAACTGAACGGCGCCGCCAAAGAGATGCTAGAGATCGAGCAGGTCCTGGACAAGCATCAGAAGAGATTAGAAGAGTACAGGGAAAAGGTTGACCAGGCAATGAAGGGCCTTGATCAGCAGGCTCTGGGCGCCTACGAGAAGAAGAAGGCCGAACTGGCGGAGGAGGCACGGAAGAAGGCGGCTGCACCGAAGAACCCGATTCAACTCGGCATGGGCTATGTGGGAATGTCTCCCATCCCGCCCATACAGCCCGGCGAATATGCCGGGGATGTGGATTCCATCGTGGGGCAGATGGAATCGTACTGTAAGGCAGTGGAGGATGGTGGAGACCCTGACAATTTCAACGACCTCGTCTCAACCTGGTACAAAGGTCTCTACGACAAATACAAGGCCCAGGAAACGACCTACAACAAGAATAAGGAAGCATATGAGAGAGCCAATGAAGCGGGCTGGAAGGCCATCCAGCCGTTATACGAAGCCTCATACCGGGCGAGCGATGCTTTCTGGGCGGCAGCCTATCGACACGAACCACAGGCTACGATGAATGCTCTGCTCTCCGCTCTCGTTGCC
>CAYTSY010000247.1:0-2717 GCA_964440555.1 uncultured Desulfobacteraceae bacterium | reverse complement strand
TTTGTCTGTGTCTGTATCTGCTATGCCGCACCCACACAGCTCCGGCTCTACCTTATTCGGGTCATCCGGGCAGTTGTCGTAGCAATCCGGTGTTCCGTCATTATCACTGTCCGTATCCGCTAAGCCACATCCGCAAACTCCCGGATCTACCTTGTTGGGGTCATAATCACATTCTTCATTAAGGTCCGGCGTTCCGTCATTGTCGCTGTCCCTATCCAAACGGGACATAACAAAATTAAGCGTCGTTGTCCCTTCATTCGTTACGAATATTCCGGCTTGGCTTGCTGTTTCATATTCATCCGCAGTAACCGTGACGGTGAAATTAGCTCCGGACGGCGCCTGCATCCGGTAATATCCTTCCGGCAGGGTGATTGCGGTCGTATTGACGCTCGATTTTAATATGGCCCCTTGGATACCTTTATTTGAAGAATCCGTCACTCTGCCCAGGATTGTTCCTGCTCCGGCGCCGATTGGCCGGTACACAGAAAGATCAAACTTTACATTCTCGCCGAAATTTGAATTGGAGTTGCTGATCTTTACATAATAGACGCCGTCCCGGGGACAGGCCCAGTCAATATATTCATCAACCCCGGCGCCCGAGTCATTTTTTGGGCCTGAAAGCAACGTGGCGCCATCACTGTCGTAGACTTCTATAACCGCATCGCAGACAATGCTTTGATTACTCGTCTTGATCTTATATGTCAGTCCTGAAACGCCATAAAATTTTATCCAATCCGCATCGCCGACATCATGAAACGTATGTGATTGCGGACTGTTTTCGTTTAATACAATCACATTGGCCTGGTTATACTCATCATCTTCCTCATAGGCGTCCGGTTCGATGCTTTCAATCCCATTAATCTGGGTTATGACCGTATAGAGAGGCGGAGAATAGATGTATTGGTCGACCATCGCTTTTGCCACGTAAGAATAAAATGAATGCGTTGACCGGGCCTTTATGACCACGATGTAGGTGCCTTCTTTGTCAAAGCCGTTGTAAACAGCCTCGAAAGTGCCGTTTTTTTCGGGGTCGGTCAATTGAACCGTGGGAAGATCGGTAATTGGGATGCCTGCTGTGGCTGGATTTATGTCCGGCGGAATGATCGTGGCCCAGACGCTCTCTCCATCAATAATCCCGCTTGCCCATATATTTGCAGAAGTGCTCCCCGATAGCGTTTGAACGTCGGATGCAAAGCTGACATACGGGTGTACGTTCAGAAATACCGGACTCCCCCTCTGGACGATCACATCTCCGGCAATATTCATATCCTCCGGCTCGTTGGTCAGTCCGTTGCCATTGGCATCGATCAGGGCGGTCTGGTAGCCACGCATGAGATCGCCGGCGATGGAAAAGGCGTCGCCAAGATTGCCTTTTCTTTGAAGGATATTTTCCCAGAACTGAAAAGAAAAGGATTCAACCCCCTGCTCCAAAAAATTGGCGGGCTCGGATGAGGCGCTGGTGATAACGAATCGCTCCTTTCCGTCAGGAGGTTTCAGCTTGGATACAAATGTGCCCGATTCGCAGGCGTCATAGACAAAGGTCACCGGCCCCGGCATGGTTTGCTGCAAATTGTCCAGCCAGAGGTCCAGTTCCGAAGCGCTCACTGTTTGCGAATAACTGCCGTCTGCAAATAAGATGAAGTTGTCCTTTATGCCATGGTCTACAAAATAAATAAGAAGCTGAGAAGCATCCGCTGCCCAGTTACTCATGGCATCATACAAATAAAAGTCCAGAGAAGGCTTATCTACCGAATCATTGCCGGTCTCCATGCTGAGATAATAAATACTCTCATGGTCATAGCCTTGCTGGATGAGTACGTCATAAGCCTTATTGGCGGCCAATTTCGTCTCTTCCCAGATTTCACCTGGAGCATCAGGGCCTCCTCCGGCGACAATGATTGCCTTTGCGTTCAGGAGATTTAAATCCTCTGTAAATGTGACCGCTCCTGCCAATTCATCGCTATCCATCCCATTAAATACTCTCAAGGTATAAAGGCCTGGAATTTTGGGGCTGGGAAGTGTGATTGAGATATTGGTGGGGTTATTGACAATAACCGGGAAGATTTCAACAGGCACTGGCACAATTGTAAGCCCCCTTTCATTAGTCGCTATATAGGCCAAATCTTCTGCAATTGCGACATCGAGAGCCGAATCCGGCGTATTGACCGATCCGATGATCTGGGGACTGGCAGGATCGCTGATGTCAATCACCTGAAAACCGCCAGGACCATCCGCCATATAGGCTTTATGTCCTGCAACAGCGACACCAAAAGCATAGCCAGGCGTATCGACCGACCCGATAATCTGAGGAATGTAGGGGTTGCTGATGTCGATCACCTGAAGGCCGCTTCCACTATCCGCCACATAGACCCTATCTCCTACTATCGTGATACCGTATGCAAAATGCGGTGTATCGATCGATCCGATAATCTGAGGACTGGCAGGGTCGCTGATGTCGATCACCTGAAGGCCACTAAAAGCATCAGCTACAAAGGCCAATATACCATCAACCGTTACACCATAAGCATTCCCCGTCGTATCGACCGACCCGATAATCTGGGGACTTGTGGGGTTGCTGATGTCGATCACCTGAAGGCCGCTTTCATCATCCGCCACATAAGCCATATCTCCCACTACCACGACATCATTAGCATTACCCGGTGTATCGACCGACCCGATAATCTGAGGAATGTAGGGGTTGCTGATGTCGATCACCT
>CAYTSY010000246.1:0-2754 GCA_964440555.1 uncultured Desulfobacteraceae bacterium | reverse complement strand
ATGGGTGAGACATCGGTAGAGTACGTCTTTCGCCGCGCTTACGGGACGAAGGGGGGAGACAGGATCACCATCGCGGATCTCCTGAGAACGGGGGCTGGGATACCCGGCAAAGCGAATGAATGGAAGAGCAGGGGCCACGACTTGGTGGCTATGCAGCATCTCGCCCAGGTCATGGACGGGATATGGCAGGAGGACCAGACGGGGGACCAGGACGTTCCCGTTCCGTGGCAGGCACTGGAGCCGATATGCTGATCCCGAGACTCGACCGGGAAACGGCCAGCCTTCCGGTTGCGACCGTCCTTGCCTGTACCATTGATATGGAGACCTGTCTCGCGCAGATGGCCGGAACATACCTCGCTCTCGGCGGGGACAACGCCGTCTACTGGGACAACGACTATTCACCCGTGGACATCGCGCGGGAGCTGGAACAAAAGATGACCGCCCTCGTGAGGGAGGCGCTGGCGGAGACCTTCGCGTCGTTCCCCGCGGGGGCGCTGCTGTGCTGGGAGATCCACCAGCTGTACAGCGAAGCCGAGTGGGCGCTGGGCGTCTGGATGACCATGGAATCGGCCTTCCAGTTCTTTCTCGATGTGGTCGGTACGGTCACGGACCGGCGCGCCCGGAAGCTTCTCAGGTACGTCCTGGGGCTCCTTATGCGTCACGCCCCGATCACCCCCTCGCACCCTGCCTTCCTCTCTTGGCGCTTCAACGACATGCTGGAGGACGACCTCGACTACTACGAGGATAAGGGAGACGCGGGGGCGGTCAGGGACCAGCTTGCGGAGCTGAAAGAGGAGGAGGCCCGCTTCGAGAAGCAGTTTCCGGATCCCGTCAAGGGCGAGATTACGCTGCGCCACATTAATAGAGTACGACGGCGTATGAAGAAGGTGCAGCTCGATGCGGAGCAGGAGCGGTGGCTGGAACAGGTCATCGAACTGCTTACGATGGCAACCGACAAGGAGGCGAGGCGGGCCATGTCCGAATTCTTTCAGTCCACACAGGACGATCCGGAGTACGAGATGACTATGTCTCCTGAAACGTTCCTTCTGGCTGTCTGGAACGAAGCGAGCACGGGCGCGCAGCTCTACTACCAGGATATGGACGACTGTGCGAACAGCGGGTACATGCCGCCGCTCTTCAAGTTCACCATCAGGCAAAAGGAAGACATGGACAGGATGCGCGTGATTGCGAGGATATTGGCCCTCACGGGAAGCATCTACTTTAATGGAGGAGACGAATGGCAGTCCAGGACTTGATGCAACAGCAGGTTTCATATGAGCTCGACACTGCCCTGCTCGTATACCGGGCAAGGAAGACGAGTTACGACTATTCTGGCGGCGAAGGCCTGCCGGGAAGATTCATCACCACCCACCGGATACTTGATGGCGGGCGGATAGGGGCGGGAAGGCCGCTCACGAAGAAAGCCTATCGGGAGATTTTCATGGAGGTGGCGAGACCCCGTCCGGTGTATATCCCGGAGAATGTAGTGGTCTCCTCCTACGACGGCACGGTCATCTGGTGGCGGCTCGCAGGCAGAGTCTTTCTCTTCTTCACGGAGGCGACGGGCATACGGAGCGGGTCCGCACCCATGCCCCCGATGCTGTTCAGACTCGCGGGAAAGAGCCTCTCGGCGTGGGCGCTGATGAAGAACGCACGGCCCTTGCCGGAGACCCTGCTCTACCGCGCACCGCTCTTCAATATCAGCATGGACGGGAGGGTCTGCATGGGCAACATAAAGACCCCGAAGACAGGAATGGATTCGTTGAAAGAATGGGAAGAGGCCTTCTTCGGCGGGGAATCGACGAACGAAGGACCGCCGCCTCTCAAAGGCGTCATGGCCAAAGACCTCTGGAACGGCCTTATCAGCGGGGAGGCGGAGACGTTCCCCGTGGATGTCCTCGTGTCGGCTGGCTGTACTCTGGCGCACCTCATTGAGAAAGGAGGAGTGTGATGGCACGCGATCTCGATTTGCTCATCCAGCAGGAATTTCCGACGGTGACCGTTCCCCGCTTCAGCCCCCTCCTGCCGTGCAGCGTTGGCAGGACGAGGCTTCTCATGGCGAGAGACGGTCTCTACCTTGAGACGGCGCAGACCTGGGGCAGGCTGGTGAAACGGCTCTGGGACGCGCCAAGGCCGCTCCCCTACGGTGAGGTCGCGGAGGTGGACACCTTCGCGGATATCCTGAAGGAAGAGGCGGTCCGGCGGATCATCCGTGACCGTGTAATCCCGGCAGCGGCAGAATTCGCCCGCCTGGAACGGGAATGGGCCGGATTCATCGGGTGGCACGAGGCGGACGGCTGGTACGAGTTCATCCCTGCCGAGTTTGCCTCGACCTCCTGCGCGGTGCACTACAGGACGCCCGCGGCGAACGGAACCCGCATCGTCGTCGACATCCACAGCCACGGCCGGCTCGGCACGTTCTTTTCGCACACGGACGATCGTGATGACCAAGGCGGCGTGAAGATCGCCGTGGTCCTCGGCAATTACCGGGAGACGGCCGAGAGCGTGCGGTTCGATTCGCTCATCCGTTACGCTGTTGAGGGATTCCACTTCCCGGGAGGCTACGATGGAGACGACTAAACTGAGGCTCAGGCACTACCTGCCCGCATGGTTCGTCGACGGGCGGCCAAAGCGGATCCTGCTAGTCGGCGCGGGCGCTACCGGCCGCCAGGTACTCACCGATCTGGCACGCATGAACCAGACGCTCATCGCGCTGGGCCACCCAGGGTGCCATGTCACGGTGACGGACCCCGC
>CAYTSY010000245.1:0-2757 GCA_964440555.1 uncultured Desulfobacteraceae bacterium | reverse complement strand
ACACGTAGTGTGCCCCGGCAGCCATCTCCCGAACCCCGTGCGTTCAACCCCGCGCGCTCAATCCCGAATCCCGCACCCCCGACCCTTACATCGCGTATGCCCTATCCAGCTCCCGCGCAGCACGCTCGAACAAGCCCTTTGCACCGATCTTCGACGATATGCTCGCGGCGTTCTTCAGGTTCGCTATCGCTTCGCGTTTCTGCCTGGCATCCAGATATGTATGTGCAAGTTCGATGTAGCCGCGCGCGGTCTCGTAAGGGATCCCGAGCTCCTTCAGGGTCTGGATGCTCGCCTTGTGCTGCTTGATGGACTCGGCATACTCCTTCTTAACCCTGTGCACTATCCCCAGCGCTCTGAATACCCTCGCGGACCCGAACGGGTTCCCGATCCGCGCGCATATCCGCGAAAACTCCCTGCAGCTTTCCATGGCCTTCTCCACATTGCCGGTCATAGCATAGACCTGAGCCTCGTTGACCGCAGCCCATGAAAGGAAGTTGCAGTTCCCAGCCTTCTTGGCGAATTCTGCGCACTTCTTGAACGACTCCATGGCGCTCTCGTAGTCATCGAGTTGAAGATACAGGTCCCCGATGTTGTTGTGGGCCCTGGCGACCTCGGTCAGCTCACCCACCGCAAGCAGAGTCTGGCACGCGCCCTCGTAGTAGTCCAACGCGATTTGCCAGTCGCCCGAGGTATTGTAGACGTTCCCGAGCTCCAGCTTGATGAGGCCGAGCAGTGCGTCGTCCTTGATCGTCGCAGCGATCTCCATCGCCCTCGTGAACAGCTCTATAGCGAGGGGATTGTCCCCTTCCCTCCACGCCACGGTCGCAAGTCCTCTGTCCGCAGCCGCCTCTGCATGCAGATTCCCGGCCATCTGGGCGAACTTCTTGCTTTCTTCGTACATATGCAGTGCCTCGCCGAAGTTCCCCTTGTGGCGCTGGATATGGCCGAGACGCCGAAGGCTCTTGGACCTGATGTTCCAGTCCTCGGAGTCGGTAGCGAGCGAAAGCAGTTCCAGATAGACACCCGATGCCGGGTCCCATTCTCCGAGCCCATAATAGACGGCACCGAGCGAGTCCAGCGCATGCATCTTTGCCTTGATGGCCTCCGCTCCCGAGAACATGCCTGGAGCTTCCTCCTTGCCGGCTTCGATGGCCTCATCCGCAACGGCCGCCGCTGCCCTATACCCTGAGCCGGCATCGTCTGGTGCGAAATTCCTTGCCGCAGCGTCGCCCGAGGCCAAGTAGTACTCGAACGCGGCCTTGAGGTCGCCTCCTTCGCGACAGTGATTGGCGATGACGCTCGCGAACCCACCTACGTCCTTCGAGTGCCTCGCGGCATACGTTCTTGCGATTGCCAAATGAAGCTTCACAAGCTCCGGTCGCGGCACCCCCTCCAGTGCGGTCTGCCAGAAGTGCTTGTGGTTGAACAGGTATACCTCCCCTTCCCTCTCCTTGAGCTCTCTCACGATGTCCAATGACGCGGCTTCGTCGAGAGCGTCGAGCACAGTGTCCTCAGGTACGCCTGCAACGCAAACCAGTGTGTTGAAGTCGAACTCCGGGCCTATGACCGATGCTGACTGGATCACCTTTCTGGAATCTTTGGCGAGCTGCCCCAGACGCTTTACGAACACCTCCTTCGCGGCCTTTGCAAGGGGCGGGAACTTCAACTGCGACACAGGTCTGTCGAACCAGTCCGAGCCATACGTCTTCGTCAGCTCTTTGACTATCTGGGCGACCAGCCCCGGATTCCCCTCGGTCTCGATATGCATCATCTTGGCGACGGATTCCGGCACCTTGTCGACGCCCAGCATCTCCCTGACCAGGGTCGCCGTATCGGAGGGCGAAAGCCGCCCAAGGGTGAGCTCGTCGCACAGCTTGTCCAGGCTCATCTTCTGCATCACTTCTACTAGCGGATGCGTTCTCCCTTCTGCGGTCGCCACTTCCTCAGGTCTGTAGGTGACCACTGCTAGGAAACGGCTCGCGCGCAGGTTCTGCCCCAGATAGTTCAGAAGCCGCATCGAAGCCACATCCGCCCTGTGGAACTCCTCGAGGACCACCATGACCGGGTAATCCTCCAGTATCTCCCTCATCAGGTTCAGCGCCGTATTGAATATGCGGCCCATCTCCGCAGACAGCTCCGAGGTCTCCGCGAACTCGCGGCTTCTGCTGGAAGTGTCCGCAAGCGGGATGAGACTCACTGGAAGGGCTGCGTCAAGTTCATCTCCCAGATTGCCGCCTCCTGACCCCCCACGAACACGGGCCAAGTACTGCTCCTGAAGGGATCTGAGCGGCTGGAGCATTGCCTCGTAGGGCTTCTGGCCGGCAAGCTTCGCAACCACCCTCGCGACCAGGAATCCTTCTGAAACTGCGATCCTTGCAGCCTCCTGCACGAATCTGGATAGACCGGACCCGACCTCTCCCTGACAGAACACGATACTGCCGAAGCTCTGCTTCGCTGACTCGAATCTGGCGCGGATGAAGTCCAGCTCCCTCTTGCGGCCTATCAATCCCATTGAAGAGGTTGCTGGCATCGCGCGACCACCTTTCGGTCTCACCTGAAGAGTAGCGTCAATCTGCTAGTTAACGTCTTTGGTCACTCGGATGAAGCTCCGGCAACGCTCCATCCTCGTGACCAGTGCGGGACTCGGGGTTCGGGGTTGAACGCGCGGGGTTCGGTGGTTGGCCGGTGGGGTAGTGGCGCAAACTGATGCTGGATGAACGACCATCTCCCGAACCCCTAACCCCGAATCCCGAACCC
>CAYTSY010000244.1:0-2855 GCA_964440555.1 uncultured Desulfobacteraceae bacterium | reverse complement strand
GGTAAAGCCGTTACATATTTTCCAGCTTCCAAAAGAATTTAGCTGAATACTCATCATCCAAAAAACTCTTTCCTATCCCGGGTTCAGCTTCTTTCATTTTACCATGACAGTCAGAACCACCTGTGACGAAAATGTCATATTGGGTTGCTTTCTGGATAAGAAATTTTTGGGCCTCCCGTGTGATTTTTGGATGAAAAACTTCAATTCCCATAAGCCCTGCTTTTACAAGTTGCGGAATACGGTTGAGCATTTGATGGGGATGAGCAAAGACAGGAATGCCTCCTGCGGCTTTGATAAGATGTATAGCTGAATCTGGTGCAGGCAACGCCTCCCTCTCTACCCAACCAATACTACCAAAAGAAAGATACCGTTGAAAGCAGGAAAGGACATCACAGCCTAGCCCCTGTTTATGAAGAAGACTGGCAATATGAAGCCTGCCCACTGTCCCAGGGCCAGCAGACTTTTTTACTTCGTCAAGCTCAATCTTTATTCCTGAGCTTGCCAACCTTTTAATAATCAACTCTACCCTTTTTTTTCTACCCTTCTGAATAAATGAAAGCATCTCTTTCAGCTTTGAATTTTCGCCGTCAACAAAATAACCAAGGATATGAATCTCTTCACCTTCCTTTTTACCTTCACATCCTATTTCAATTCCTGGAATGACAACAAGGTCAGAAGCGATGGCTTGAACAAAGGGTATTCCCTCCATTGTCTCATGGTCTGTAATACCAATACAAGAGATTCCTGCATTTTTTGCACAGGTTACTACTTCAGAAGGGATAAGTGTGCTGTCTGAATAAATGGTATGAATATGCAAATCAGATTTCATATCTTTTTGAAAGTAGAAATTAGAAAATAGAAATTAGGGAGGAGGGAAAAGAAAGCAGAGATTAGAGTGGTTCTTTTCCCTTCCAATTTCCAATTTCCAATTTCTAATTTCCAATTTTCCTCTCCTTTATCACCTTGTCTAATATTCCATTCACAAAGCGAAAGGAATCATCGGTGCTAAACCTTTTTGATAGTTCTATCGCCTCATCAATCACTACCACAGGAGGGGTTTCGGCAAGAAACAGAAGTTCAAGTAGGGCAAGTCTTAAAATATGGCGGTCAAGAATGGCAACCCGTTCAAGCTCCCAATGTTCCAGATAATCAACTATTACTTTATCAAGTTTTACCTGCTTCTTTGTTACTCCATAGAAAAGAGTTGTAGCAAATTTTGCTACCTCTTCATCTTCTGGATATTCGCTAAAGTAGGCCTCTGCCACCTTCTCTGGCTCCTCACAAGTTATGCCCTGCCAATAAAGAAGTTGTAAAGCTATCTCTCTTCCCCTTGTTCTTTTTCTCATTAATTTTCTTTTCTTAAAGCTGACACCTGACACCTGAATACTTACGATATTATACACCCTAAAAAATCTTCTTGTCAAAAGTAGTTTATTATTTTTATAATCTTTCTATGATTTCTGCTAACGACTTAAGGGCTGGCACAAACATAGAATATAATAGTGCAATCTACACCGTGATTGACTTTGCTCATATTAAACCTGGAAAGGGTGGTGCTTTTGCAAAGGTAAAGATGAAGCAAATGAAGACAGGTGCTATTGCTGAACATACCTTCAGGCCAGAGGAGAAATTTACCCATGTCCAGATATATGAGAAGCAATACCAGTATCTCTATAGCAGCGGGGATGAGTTCTGGTTTATGGATAATGAGACTTATGAGCAGATAAACCTGAATAAGGATATAGTCGGTGAGCGGGCAAAATATCTCATAGAAAATATGGCGGTCTCTTTACTTGAATACAAAGAAAAAATTATTGATTTGAAGTTGCCTAATGTGGTTACTCAAAAGATAGTCGAAACAGAGCCAGGATTTAAGGGGGACACTGCCCAGGGTGGAACAAAGCCTGCTTTTACAGAAACAGGGCTGGCTATCCAGGTGCCACTCTTTATTGAACAGGATGAGTTAGTGAAGATAGATACAAGGACTGGTGCGTATCTGGAGAGGGTAAGGTGAGTGCAGAAAATATAGAAAAACTTGCCTTTCTTATGGCAAAAAAAGGCATCTTAGAATTAGAAATAAAAGATGCGGACTTTGAATACAGTCTAAAAAGGAGCAAATTCTTCCTTCCTGTCTCTTCCGTTGAAAAGAAAGAAGATACATGGGAGATTAAGGCACAGACAGTAGGCATTTTTTACCCAAAGGCAAAGCAAAAGGAAAGAATAAAGGGCAATCAGGTAGTAGGTTTGATAACAGTAATAGGGGAACCCTTCGATGTGATTTCCGATAAAGAGGGAGAGGTTCTTGAGGTATTAGTGGCAGATGGACAAGCGGTTCAATATGGACAGCCTTTATTTTTATGTAAATATGAAGGCATTTGAAGCGTGAAGAAGAGAAAACCCATTAAGAAAAAGAATCCACAGATTTCTTTAGATTTCACAGATTTAAGAAAGAGATTTTTTAGTAGAGAGGTTCTGATTGTTTCAGGGCTTCTTCTTTTGGCTTTTATCCTTCGGCTTGTCTATCTTTCCCACCTGAAGGTGAATGATCCCAAGTTCTATCAACCTGCGTCTGGGACAGATATGCTCATCTATCATAAATATGCCCAGCAGATAGATTTTGACAGAAGATAGGTTTTTCTGGTAGAATGTGGGGGATGAAGAAAAAGAAAAAGGAATCTAATAAAAAGAGAAATTTTGCTGAACTTCTAAGGATAATAGCATCTTTAGTCTTAGTCGTCCTTTCAGGTATAAGTTTTGGCATTTTTATAGGGGATACATTCTCTGGAGGCTATCCATTAAGAGAAGGGGTTCCTAAAATCCCTTTCCGTTTTGTGCCTATCTTTCTACTGATATGG
>CAYTSY010000243.1:1806-2876 GCA_964440555.1 uncultured Desulfobacteraceae bacterium | reverse complement strand
TTTTGGAGATTTTAGCGATCCGTAGCCGACAATTACACGACATAAGCTTGATGTCCCTGCACACCGGCATGAGGCCAAATGAGATATTCGCGTTAAAATGGGGGGCGCTTCACCTTGACCGTGGTCAGATAGATGTCATTGATGCAAAGGGTCATAAGAACCGAGTCGTTTTCATGACAGCAGATATTCGGGAAATGCTCGAACGGTATGAGCCCGGCGCGTTTAACGACCATGTTTTTAAGGCCAGGGGCGGCGGATCGATTAATCAAGTGTCGAATGCCTTCGATAGAGCCGTTGAGGATTTGGCGCTGAATCAAAACGTAACGGATAACCGGCAGAGGGTCACCTTCTATTCTCTACGGCACACTTTCGCCAGCTGGCATGTGCAGAACGGTACAGACCTTTATACAGTCCAAAAGCTGATGGGCCATTCGAATATAGCAATGACGCAACGATACGCGCATCTTGCCGAAAGGACTCTACAGGATGCTTTGACCAATTTTGAAAAGGCGATCTTGCCAGGGAACGACCACCGAAAGGCCGATGGCAAGGTTATTCAATTTAGAAAGACGAAGCAATGATGGTAATAAAGATACCCATTAAGGCTAAAGCAAGAGGTATGTGCATTTCTGCTGAAGGCGTATTGGAATATGATGGAGGTGAAGGAGGAAACAGCAGTTTCGAATATCTTCCGCTTTTCATTTTTACGCCTGAAGAACGAAAAAAAATTAAAGATTTACTACCTGATGCTGGCGATGAAAATAAAAATTTGTTCATAGATAGTGTTTGGTGTTTGTGTTTACGTGTGCTTATGCACAGAGAAAGAGACGATTCGCTTTATCATAAACCATCTAAGACCGATCTTAACAACCAGCGCCGTGAAACTATCAAAAAAATTCGTCAGGCTAAACAATTTCTTTCGGATATCATATCCAGAGAAACGCTACCCTGTAGACCTTTCGGAATCATAGATCAGGGCACAGTTAAGTCTAACGGAAAAACCATTTCTGCAAGAGAGACTGTGATAGGCCACGAAAACGAAAAAGCCAGGGAAGCCGCTCATTCAGCGC
>CAYTSY010000243.1:0-1796 GCA_964440555.1 uncultured Desulfobacteraceae bacterium | reverse complement strand
ATAAATATATCGACGAGCTTTTGGAGGTATTTCAAACGGCGCATAAAGCGGACTCTCGAACCGGTAATCCGGGAACAATCAATAATGAATTTGTAACATTGCTTGCAAAGGATTACAGGGATTATTTTGGCATACCGACCGCCACAATTAAAGATCCTTTCGTTCGATTGATGCCGCATCCGGCTTTTTAATGGGTACCCCCAACATGTTGTGTTTAAGCCATTTTGAATTGTAGACTTGGTTGAACTGACGGCCGGGGATCGAGATCCAAGCCGCCACAATGAAAATAGATGGCTGTGCGATAATGAGACCGGTTACGAAATCCGCAAGCCATCCGCTTCACCTTTTCGATCTTGGTGTTAATGCCTTCTGCTAAAGCATTGGTGATACGATGGCGTGCATATGTGACAATATTATCAAGATGATCCTTGAGCGTCTTGGCCGCTTTCTTGATCGGGTCAAGCCGACTGTGGGTCGCCCAAAAATACCAACGCTTAAAGTATTTACGCATATTCGCTTCGTAGCGATAATCCCACAAATACCGCAGATTCTCTTTTATCGCCCATGCACGACACACCTTCAGATCTCTTGCCCGAAGCGTCTCAAACTCCTCCTTCCGCCACTCTGGAATATTCTCTTCGCTCCACAGCCACAGATATTTGGTTCCTTTCAGTGTCTCCTCACCGATCTCTTTCAATTCCTGGTGCTCCTGCTTGCGGACCTTATCCACTCCTTTCAGCACATGGGTCATCACATGGTAACGATCAAAGACAATCTTCTTGTCTGCATCCGGTACATGTGCCTTGGTTGCTGCGATATATGGATCCCACATATCCATTGCAATGGATTTGATGTTGGCAAGATCGTCTCGATTAAACTGCCGGTAATAACTCTCAAGGCTTTCCTGCCTTCGATCATCGCAGACATATTCAACCGTACCGGCATCAATATTGTAGACCAGCGTCTCATACTTATGACCGCGCGCAATCGATTTTTCATCCACACCAATACGACTCGGCACTTGATGGACTTTTCTACTAAGACCCCGTTCAACCGCACGCTTCAGTGCGTTCCAGCTTTGATCCCAACCAAGATCACAAAGCCGACTGGTTGCCTCAATACTACATTCTTCGGCGATCTTGATTACAAGACTCTCAAAGGCGAATGTCATCTCAGAGCCGTTTTCACCAAATTCAGAGATAATCTGCTTAACCCCATGTTGAGGGCAGTTGACTCGTGGTGGTCGCACATGAATATAGGTCTTCATCTGGCAAGCGTCCAAATGACGGTAAACACGTTCCGGAGCATGATCGTACAATCCATGAAATATATCACACACCGGACACCTGACCCGGATATCCGGTTCATGATCGACATAAATGTCAATGCGCTGTTCAGTTTCGTTAATTGTAATGGTTTTTATAAACCAGGGAGGCTGTAGTCCTAAAATTTTTGTAAAAAGAAGCTTGTCGTCCATGCTTGTTGATACTCACAAAATCGTCATTGAAATAATAGGTCGTTTGGAAGCAGGTCTGAGTGGTGATGAGCTGGGGGATCCCAGTAATCCCCCAGCTCATCACCACGGGTAAACTGAAGGCATAGATACTTTTGTGCTCCTGACAAACGATGGCCACATTCCAATCGACCGCTCAAACATGACTCAATATACAGGAACCACAATATATTGTATAGACCCATTAAAAAGCCGGAAGAGCCTTTTATAAGAAACCAGATACGCATGAGTATGTGCTCACATAATCATACGTTTTACGGTTTCTGAATTTTTACTTTTTAGG
>CAYTSY010000242.1:0-2907 GCA_964440555.1 uncultured Desulfobacteraceae bacterium | reverse complement strand
AAGCCAATCGCTTCTTCTGCATCCTCATCAGTATAGGTCTCATAGGGAATAGCGGGTGGTGCCAAGGCATCAGGATATCTTGTCGGGATGTAATATCTGTCCAATTTCCTGCCGTATTCGATAATCTTTCTAAACTCTTCATCATATTGTTTGCATTTTTTAGCAAGTGTTTGAATGGAATGCTCCCACAATACCGGTCTTCCCGTTTTAAAGGTAAGATAAGCTTTTAAAGCTACCTGTGCTGTCTGTTCGCTCATAAAACAAGCATCAGAGTAAAAGCTGGTATTGAAATTATTTTCAGCTACCCGAAGGTTATGTTCTGCTTGTTTTAACCACCTCAATGCCTCTTCCTTACCTTTTTTCATACAGAAGCCTCCCATTTTTTGAAACCTCAAGGGCAAAGAGATTTTCCAACTTAATCATCCTTTCCCATTCCTCAGGGGTGTAAACAAATACATCTACTTTATCAATTTCCAAGTCTATTAACCCTGACGCTTCTATCAATCTTTTAAGAAATCTTTTTTCTGTGTTCTTAATAACTACCAGATCAATATCACTAAATTCATCCACTTCCCCAATAGCACAGGAGCCAAATAGAATTATTTTTTCAGGCTCGTATTGTTTAAGGCATTCAACTACCCGATTCAATTTATCCATAGTTA
Source organism: uncultured Desulfobacteraceae bacterium (assembly GCA_964440555.1). Classification (GTDB taxonomy): domain Bacteria; phylum Desulfobacterota; class Desulfobacteria; order Desulfobacterales; family UBA5616; genus CAYTSY01. Next base: position 2,245 of record CAYTSY010000242.1, on the reverse strand, counting down.
TGACCCTTTAAATAAGGTATTCTCGCTAAGCTTATACTTCCAAAGGAACTTAGAAGATTCGCTAAGCGACCTCACCCCTAAAGCTGAGGATCTCTTTGTAAAGGTATAGAGTGAACCACTGTCAAAGTATAAAACCAATTTTACCGCCTCTTTTCCTGAGGGATAATAGCTTACTTCAAAACCCTTCAAGATATCCATCGCCAAACCTCCTTCACTTCCATTATATAGAGTTTACAACTCCTTTCGCAAATATTCCAGAAATTCTCCTATTTCCTCTGCAAACCTCCTTGAAACAACCCCAAACCTTTCTGCCAATCGGTCAATTCTATCTCCTTTTAACTCAAATCCATAGATACTTCGAAAAAGATGTCTAAAGGCCAAATATTCATCAAGATCTGCCGCAAGTTCTTCTGATATAACCTGAGGCCTTATATCTTTCATAGGTATAGTCATTCTGTAAAGCAAAGCCCTGTGCCATCGTTCTGTTTCTTCATATCCTTCATTTATCTCGATAGCAATCTTTTTGAAAATTCTCTGGCAGCAGTTATAAAAATCATGGAGGATAGAACCTCTAGACCGTGTGTAGGTTATACCACTTTTGTTCCTTATGGAATCAAGTTCCGATTGAAAATCTTTAAGGTTCTTGAGTTCTCGTTCAATCTCGGAGATGATCGTTAAAAGAGCCAACCTATCTTTTTTCATATAAAACCATTCCTTCTGTTTCCACACATTGCCTTGTTTGTTCGTCCAGGAGTTCCCAGGGCTTAAGATCGATGGGGAAATCACTTTCCTTTATGAACAAGGCATAGGCCTTCAGAAAAAGGTGCCTGTCGAGTCCTTTAATAACTAAATCGATGTCCGAGTGCCTGGTAAACCCTCTATCTCTCACAATTGAGCCAAAGAGATAAAGCCTTTCATAGGAAAAATGCTGTGAAAGCAGAGTGGAAAGTCTTTTGGCTTCTTGCAAAGCCTTGCTTCTCCACCTCTCTTTCCTTTTTTTTCTTTCCTCAAGCAATATTGAGAAAGGCATACTCTTTTCTATTTTTCAGCCAGATGCTACCTTATAGTCTCCCCTAATAAAGACATCAATATGGACCTCTACCGCACTATCGTCACACATTAAGATATCAAGTTACCAGGTATAACCAATTAGCCTACCTACCATATTTCTCCAGGATATCTTTAAGCATTTAGGCTCGTCTGGAACGTCTGCGGCTGCGAAGGGTCGTACTTCAAAACCCTTCAAGATATCCATCGCCAAATCTCCTTAGTATTGTGAAAATAATAATTTTTTCCCTGAGACCAAAACATTGTCTATATCATATCCTCTGCAATCATTATGGGGAATTTCCCTGGGAAAATCAAGGAGAAAAAGGTTATGAGATTTTACAAGAGCGATTTATTTGATCTCTGTAAGTGGCTAAATATCGAAGCCATCAAAAAGGCTTTCTACCCCTCCTTGGCAATTTCAGGCGAACTTCCGATGCCCCCCTGTAAATAATTGGAATAGATCATGGCAAGGGAACGGTAAAAAAGATGGGCGAATTTGGAATAAGGGATGTAGGCTATTAAATAGAAAACCAGCACCAAATGGACGAAATAGAGAAGATAGGCCAAAAGGACGATATCTAAAAGCCTCACAACCTCTGTAAATATTCCCGATAAACAAACCCCATAGAGCACGATTATGAAGATCCAGTCGTAATAGGTGCTGTTACCTGCCCTCTCATCCCCTTTGAGCCTTTGGTAGATTGCCAAAGTACAACCCACAAGAAGGGCTGCCGCACCTAAATTGGCAAGGATTTTCACCGGATTTTCTAAGGACAAAGGCAATTCAACCCTAAAGAGATAGACACCTAAAAAGATGATAGCAGTTACAACCAAAAGGGCCACAAATCCATAAAACATGGTTAAGTGGGCAATAAACCTGATCTTAAAATGTGAATTACTCATAAATCTTTGCCTCTGTTGGAAGCAGTCTGAATAATCTTAATCCCAAAACAAATAGCAATCCAATAATCCCTATTATTCCTAGAGCTTGGATCACTTCATGAAAACTGATAGAATAGTTTACAATTCCCTCCTCAAGGATAGAATTGGTTATCTCCATATTTGGGAAAAGATCTGGTGGGTGAGTCTGCCCTGGAATCACAATGAGATACCTCTCACATAAGACGCCAAACGCCGCCAAAACAGACGAAAAAGTGATCCAAGGGATTGAACTTCCTGTTTTTGGGTTTAAGAG
>CAYTSY010000241.1:0-2908 GCA_964440555.1 uncultured Desulfobacteraceae bacterium | reverse complement strand
ACCAGCGGGGGACAAGCCCCCGCGCTACGGGATGGGAGGTTTTCGGATAGGCTCTTAGTGGAATATTCCACCAGCCATACTATTGGTTTCAACATGGTCCTGACAATGGCTCTTAGAAAATCCTTATTTCTGATAAATTCAGCAATGGGCGGGCTTAGCCTGTAGTAAGAAGCTACAAACTCCCGTCCCAGGCTATTGGTCATAAGATAAGCATCCCGGAAATTGCGCAATATCTGCACCTCTTTTGCCATGGGCGTGCCAAAGGCTGCGGTGGCAATAAAACAACCGCCGCCGCCACCGCCACCGCCACCACTACCGCTGCCGCCGATCCCCCCAGCATTTCCAGAGGCTACCGCAAACGCCGAGAAACCGGTTACTTGCCCGCAAATCCGGTTGCTGTCTATGTTGACTGAAACGGATACGGTTTTCCAAACGCTGCTGATAGTATTATAATGGAGCAGTTGCAGCGCCCTTTCCTGCTCCGAGTTCAAACCGGTATCGTCATAGGTAAAGCAAACCACGATACTGCCGGAATATTTAGCCGTAGTTTCCAGGACATAATACATTGAGCCATTGACATTAAAACCGCCTGAGAGATTACCCGGCATTTCCTTTACCACTGTCATTGTAACCTCGCCGGGGGAAGTTACCACGTCGAATGTTATCACATTATTAAACAGGGTTACTGATAACACGCCGTTGATATCTTTCGTTATCGTCTTGCTTTCATCAGCCCCGATATCACTGACACCCCCTATAGGGCGGGAATGGCGGTCAATGTCATCGGCAGGGACTTCGCCGCCGTTGACGCTGTTTATACCGCCGTCAATGCAGGGTGATTTCCCTTTCAGATGATAATTCCTGCCGGCTGCATCTACAAAAAGGGGAGCAGAGGATATATTGCCACTGCCGATATAGTCGCCTTTGATATCAGAGTAACTAACTGTTATGGATGGTGTTTCATACAGAACTATTTCTTCTTCACCTGCATTACTCCAGACGATAGTATTAATTACTATAGGTGAACTGCCATAGGCGCAGCCTATGCCGCCGCCGTAAGTGGCGGCATTATCCGCTATCGTATTGTTTAGGATGACCGGTGAAGAAGCCTCACAGGATATACCGCCGCCGAAGAAGGCGTTATTGCTGTAGATGATGTTATTTATAATGCGGGGCGATGAATTATTGGCTACCCTGATTCCCCCGCCCATCGCAAGCCCGTCAGCCACCGTACCGCTACCATTCTTTATAATGAAGCCGTCCAGCACCGTGTATTGATCTTCACCGGAAATGAAGCTAACCGCCGAACCGTTATTATGGCCGTCAATAATGGTATCGGTCCCGGAACCCTCCACTATGAGTGCCTTGCCGCTGAAAGTGATATTTCCGTAAACCCCTTTTGCCACTTTGATTCTGTCCCCGCACCCTGCCCCATCTATAGCGGCCTGGATAGTGCTGTAGTCCGCCGGGACATGGATTGTCCTGGATGGATAGAGCGGATCGCAGTCCCGGTCATATTCCTGCCGGTTGCTCCAGCCGTCATGATCTGGATCGCTGCCCGGCCCTGCGCTGTATACCGAGGTGCTCCCGAAATAATGATACTGCCAGGTATCCGACAGGCTGTCATCGCCATTATTGTCGATACAATTCTCGTCCACTTGTCCGTTACAGTTATTGTCCAGTTTATCGCAGAATTCGACAACTCCCGGATATATATACCAGTCGTTGTCATCGCAGTCTGAAGTCGTGCCGCAATACCCATCCCCATCGGCATCCGTACAGGAGTGAATGTTGCTGTATTCATCCGATCCCATGTCATAATAACCGCCATTCGACCCGCCGCCGGTGTTAGGGGTATTGGGATCGTCATAGCGAGAATCGCCATCCTGATCGGCAGCCGGAGCCGGGGCATTGCTATTGGCGGCATCAATACAGGGGGAAGTATTTTGCAGGTGGAAATCGCCTTCAGCCGTATTTACAAACATCGGATTACTGTTAATATTGCCGGTGCCGGGCCAAGGCAAGCCGGGATTATTGGGATCGCCCCCCTGGATATCAGAATAGGCGAATGTAATGACCGCACTATATAAAAGACTTACCTCATTGAAACTTCCGGCCACCGTATCCCCCCACAGAATACTGTTGAGAACCGCAGCGGAGCCGCCCGAAACGAAAATTCCGCCGCCGCCGCCCTCGCTGTCACCGCCGGCTGAGTTGCCGCTGATGGTACAGTTGGTAATGACAGGCGAAGAAAACCAATCACAAAAAATCCCGCCGCCATAGTAGAAGGCCGAGTTATCGCTGATGGTGCAGTTGGTAAGAGTTAGTGAGGATAAATAACAATAAATCCCACCGCCGGCACTGCTGACCGCATTCTTGCGGATGTTACAATTGATAATGGCAGGTGAGGATTCGTTGCAGAAAATCCCACCGCCCACCGCATTGCCCCATTTTTCAGTGCCCGTCCCATTGACAATGGTAAATCCGTCCAGCACCGAGATGTACGATTCCAAATTGGCAAAGGTTACTACACTGCCATGGCGGTCACCGTCAATGATAGTGCTGGCCGCCCCGTTTACCGATTTGACTGTAACCGCTTTACCGTTAAAGTTGATGTTTTCTACATATCTTCCATCCGCTACCAGTATCGTATCCCCATTCGCCGCCGAATTAATCGCCGACTGAATGGTGACATAACTGCCCGGTACATTGAGTGTGGCCGCCAGACTTGGGGCAGGCTTAACCAAAATTAGCCCCAGCCATAATACCATTGCCATTACCACACCTTTCGGTAAATTCAGCCTCTTCATTTTTCTCCTCCCTTCAACTGCTAACATTTTGTGAACATTAGCTTATATGTGTATAAACAATGGAATAATAAAATTTATCGGGAATACATATGCCTATC
>CAYTSY010000240.1:0-2929 GCA_964440555.1 uncultured Desulfobacteraceae bacterium | reverse complement strand
AGCTTAAAAAAAGAGTAAATATCGTTCCGGCTTCGCGGCTGGTTAAAAAAGGATAAGAGAGACTTTCAATAATAGAGGAGGAACCGATGAACCCTGATGAAATGAACGAACAATACAATGCCATTTATCGTGAATATGACGCCAAAAGAGAAAAAATCAAAGAGATGGGCGGTGAAAAGGCCGTCCTAAAGCAGCACGAAGCCTCCAAGTTGACCGCAAGGGAACGGCTGGATTATCTGTTTGATGAGGGGACATTTAATGAAATCGGTCTGTTCGTATCCCACCGGACAACCGCTTTTGGTTTGGATAAAAAAGAAATCCCCGCCGAGGGCGTTATTGTCGGCTTTGGGAAAGTGGATGGCCGGTATGTTATGGCCGCCGCGGAAGACTATACCGCCATGGCCGGAACATTTGGTGAAAACCATGGCCGGAAATTCTCCGAAGCGATTACCCTGGCCAAGGATAAAGGGGTTCCCTTCATCGGTTTAAACGATTCCGGCGGCGCCCGCCTCCAGGAAGGCATGGATACCCTGCAGGCCTATGCCTGGCTGTTTAACAGTCAGATACTGGCATCGGGAATCATTCCCCAGATCGCCATGATCATGGGCCCCTGGCTAGGAGGACAGGCCTACCATCCCATTGTGCGGGATTCTATCATACAATGCCGAAAAACGGGCTTTATGGGGATTGCAGGCCCTGCTTTTGTCAAAACCCAGTTGGGCGAACAAATCAGCCTGGAAAAGCTCTGCGGCGTTGCGGCCCACGCCGCCGTCAGCGGACAGACCCACCTGATTGCCGAAGACGACCGGGACGCCCTGGACAAGGCCAAGCGGCTGTTAAGCTTTTTGCCGTCCAATAACATGGAAAAACCCTTGCGTATGGAAACCGGCGACAGTCCCGGCAGGGCCGACAGCGAACTGGACTATATCGTGCCGGTCACGCCCTCGGAACCCTTTGATGTGCGTCTGGTGATTGAAAGAATTGTGGATAACGGCGATTTTTTTGAATTGTTTAAGGACTTTGCCAAAAGCGTGGTCATCGGATTTGCCCGCTTTGCCGGCCGATCGGCGGGCGTGGTCGCCAGTCAGCCCAATTGGATGGGAGGGGTGATCGATTGCGACGCGGCGGATAAGGTCGCCCGGTTCGTGCGGTTTTGCGACCTTTTCAATATCCCGCTGATTAATCTGCATGACACGCCGGGTTTTCTGATCGGGTCAGGTGAAGAGCATAAAGGCATTTTGCGGCATGGGGCTAAAATGCTTTATGCCTATATCGATGCAACGGTTCCCAAGATTTCGGTTGTTTTGAGAAAATCCTTTGCCGGCGCCTATCTTGCCATGTGCTGCAAGGATACCGGGGCTGATTTTCTCTATGCCTGGCCCAATGCCCGCGTATCCATCGTGGGCGCCGAGACTGCGGCGAGCATCATCTTTGCCAAAGAGATCAAAGAGTCGGATGACCCCCAAAAGATGAAAGCTGAAAGAATCCTGGAATATCAAACAAAATACGAGAATCCTTACGGGGGCGCCGGCCGGGGGTATATCGACGATGTCATCATGCCCCGGGACACCCGCAAATTCATCAACCGCGCATTGGACTTGCTTGAAAAGAAAAAGGTGGCCCGGCACCAGCGGAAGTATTCGAATATCAATTTATGAGGCTTCCGTAAAATCTGTTTTATCCATGAGTACCGGATAAAAGCATATGTTCAATAATCGTACAAATTAGGATTGACATTCCTTATTTGTACGATTATACTTATTTCATGAATAAATCCATGGTTCCACGAACATTAGGCGAAAAACTGCTGTCGCTGGCTGGAATGTTTCCGGTGATTTCTCTTACAGGTCCCCGGCAGTCGGGAAAAACGACACTTTGCAGAGCGCTTTTTCCCGATTATGCCTATGTGAATCTGGAAAATCTGGATGATCGGATGGCGGCTGAGGAAGACCCGTTACGGTTTTTAAAAAAACATTCGAAAAGCGGGGTGATCATTGGTGAGGCGCAAAAGGCGCCGCCGCTTTTTCCCTGGCTTCAGGGAATCGTCGATGAGTCCGGGGAAATGGGCAAATATATCCTTACCGGTTCCCAGAACTTTTTACTTCTCGAAAAGATATCGCAATCCCTTGCCGGGCGAGTGGCGATATGCCATCTTATGCCTTTTGGTTTTGATGAGCTGATAAACGCCGGCCTGGCCGCTTCGGATCCGGATCATGCCATGTTCATGGGCGGATACCCGCCGCTTTATGACCGTCGCATTCCGCCCGCGGATTTTTTCCCCTCTTACATCCAAACGTATATCGAACGGGATGTCCGCAGCATCTCAAATGTCGGCAATCTGAGTACTTTCCAAAGATTTGTAAAGCTATGCGCCGGGCGGGCCGGCCAACTTCTCAACCTTTCGTCGTTGGGCAATGAGTTGGGCGTTGACTATAAAACAATCCGCTCCTGGATTTCGATCCTTGAAGCCGGCTTCATCCTTTTCCTGCTGCAGCCGCATTATCGGAATTTCAACAAACGCGTCGTCAAACAGCCCAAAATCTATTTCTACGACACCGGCCTGTTATGTGCGCTTTTAGATATTCAAAGCCCTGAGCAGTTAAGCAACCATTACCTCCGGGGAAGTATCTTTGAGTCGTTTGTCATTTCAGAGTACATTAAATCCCGGCATGCAGGCCTTCAGCCGGACGCCTTTTTCTGGAGAAACAGCACCGGTCATGAAATTGATCTTCTTCTGGAAAAAGGAGATCAACTATGGGCCGTTGAGATCAAATCAGGTGAAACCCTTAATAACGACTTCTTCAAAGGGCTTAAATACCTGAAAAGCATATCCTCATCACCGGATGAACATTTCTGGTTGATTTACGGCGGCGATCGTGACTCCGACCGAAAACACGGCCCGGTTCACGGATGGAAAAGCCATTCGCAA
>CAYTSY010000239.1:0-2994 GCA_964440555.1 uncultured Desulfobacteraceae bacterium | reverse complement strand
ACTCGGCCCCTGTGATTACAGGGTGTTACGCGCCGATCTTGTAACTTCTCAAAAAGTCCGGGCGGACCTCGCTTCCGATGTGTGGGCGGGCCTCATGCGCTCCCGTATTATCGAACACTTGCGGGCGGGGATGGTGGCTTGAAGAAGAAATTCGCTGATGCGTGACGATTTCGCTAGGCACAGCAACCCGTCTGTGCTTCTATGTGGCCATGCGTTGGAACGGCGACCAGAAGATTCCGAAGATACCAGATGTGCTGCCGGAGGAGCACACCCCACTCGTGGATGCTCTGTTGGAAATCTGCTTGCTGTTCCAAGAGCAGGTCCAGAGCCTCAAGGATGAGATCGCCCGCCTGAAGGGCCTCAAGCCCAAGCCTGAGATCAAACCATCCGCCCTCGAGGACAAGGGCGCCAGGAAGAAGGGACGGAAAAGGCGGAAGCGGCGCCGTCGTTCATCGGGGAGGCGCAAGACCCACAGGCCAGAGATCCACGAGACCATCGTAGTTCCACCCGACAGCGTCCCCGAAGGGAGCCGGTTCAAGGGCTACCAGGACTTCACGGTTCAGGACCTCGTGATCCGAGCGCACAACACGTTGTATCGGCTCGCGCGTTGGGAGACACCTTCTGGCGAGGCAATCACAGGGGCGCTTCCGGCGGAGCTGGGAGGTAGTCACTTCGGTCCGATGCTGAACTGCTTCATACTCTATCAGTACTACCACGCGCACGTCACGCAGCCGTTGATTACGGAGCAGCTTCTGGAGTTCGGAATCAGCATCTCGTCAGGTCAGGTCAGCCGGATCATCACCGAGGGCAAGGAGCGATATCACGCGGAGAAGGACGAGATCCTGCGTGTCGGACTCGAGGTATCGGGTCAAATCCATGTCGACGACACCGGTGCCCGTCACCAGGGCCGGAACGGCTACTGCACCCATATCGGCAATGAGCTATTCGCCTGGTTCGCCAGCACTGAGAGCAAGAGCAGGATCAACTTCCTGGAACTTCTTCGCGCCGGGCGTGCTGACTACGTACTCAACGAGGAGGCGCTGGAGTACATGCGCGAGCAGAAGCTGCCCAGGGGCCAGATCGAGAAGCTCGCAGGCCAGCGCCAGAAGGCCTACAGCAACAAGGGGCAGTGGGATGGCGCCCTCGAATCCCTTGGGATCACCGGCGAACGTCATGTGCGCATCGCTACCGAAGGCGCCCTGCTGGGTAGCATTCTCGATCATCAGTGGAACCCGAGGCTCGCGATCATCAGCGACGATGCCGGGCAGTTCAACGTGCTGCTACACGGTCTGTGCTGGATTCACGCAGAGCGGACGGTCAAGAAGTTGGTGGGGTTCAACAAAGAGCACCGTGCGGCGCTGGCGCTGGTTCGCGGTCAGATCTGGGACTTCTACGACGATCTGAAGGCGTACAAGCAGGCTCCCACGGAAGCAGTGAAGTCCGCTCTCGATGCGCGCTTCGACGAGTTGTTCACCCAGAAGACGTGTTTCGCGAGCCTGAACCTCGCGCTGACGCGCATCCAGAAGAACAAGGCTGAGTTGCTGCTCGTGCTCGAGCGTCCAGACATCTCGCTGCACAACAACTTGAGCGAGCAAGACATCCGTGAGTACGTCAAGAAGCGCAAGATCAGCGGCTCGACCCGAAGCGACTCGGGCCGTCGCTGCCGCGATACGTTCACCAGCCTGAAGAAGACATGCCGAAAGCTCGGACTCTCCTTTTGGGAGTATCTCGCAGATCGGGTGTCTGGCCGCAACCGACTCCCCTCGCTCGCCGAAACAATGCGCCAGCATGCACAGGCGTCGTCATTGCCGTGAGCGCACGAGACACACCGCGATGACCCAGCGTTACTGCGGACGTGAATTCGGCTCGTCAGAACTATCGGGAATTCGTCGCCTCGTTGCAGCGCAGCCAGACGCGACCCGCGCCTGGCTGTCGCGGCGGGTCTGTGAGTTTCTTGATTGGCGTCGTCCCGACGGCCGGCTCAAGGAAATGAGCTGCCGGGTAGCCATGCTTCGGATGCAGAACGATGGTCTGTTCGTACTTCCGCGGCCGCACAACGGCAACAACAACGGAAAGCCCTACCGCCGCCGGACCCGAGAGGCAGAACCCGAGCCGCACGAGTTGAACGTTCCTGCTGGCGCGCTGGTAGACCTACAACTGCGGCTCGTGGCCGACCGCCGGGAATCTCATCTCTGGAACGAGTTCATCGACCGCTATCACTACCTGGGCTACCAGCCGCTGCGCGGTGACCAGCTCCGCTACTTCGCATGCGCTGGCGACCGATCCCTGGCGGTACTCGGCTTCGGATCTGCGGTATGGAAGACAGCCCCTCGCGACACGTTCATCGGCTGGACGCCCGCGCAACGGAGACGCCAGATCCACATGGTGACCAACAACATCCGGTTTCTGATCCTACCGTGGGTTCGGTCGCCCAACCTCGCTTCGCGCATCCTGAGCATGGTGGCGCGTCGGTTGCCCGACGACTGGGAAGCACGCTACCGCTATCGCCCCGTCTTGTTGGAGACCTTCGTCGAAAGCCGCCGCTTCCGCGGTACCTGCTACAAGGCGGCCAACTGGCTCCTCCTCGGTGAGACCACTGGACGAGGCAGGCTGGAGCAGGAACACGAAGCCCGGCTACCCAAGAAGTGCGTCTTCGTCTACCCGCTTGCGAAGGATTTCCGCTCTCAGCTCTGCCGTGAGTAGCCAGCGCGGGGAGCGTAGACTCAGGCCCGGCGCGTGGCACCGTGCATATCTGAACGTCTTGCCCGGACTTTTTGAGAAGTTACTGCTCGCGACCTACAGTTGCTGTGCTCCGTTCCCGTCTTCTTCCGCGGGCCGGAGCCGCGACGCGCGAGTTCCTCTGCGGACCAGGGGGCCGACCAGCCTTCGCCGGCGGACGCCAGATCGGCATCGATCCCGGCGCGCTGCCCGGAGGGCCGGCCGAGGAAGGCGTCGGAGACGGCGAAGTCGCCCTCGGCGAGCGCGAACAGGGCA
>CAYTSY010000238.1:0-3031 GCA_964440555.1 uncultured Desulfobacteraceae bacterium | reverse complement strand
GTTCATCATTGGTCTCGTCGGCGCGTGGAAGCGGAAGACACGGCGGGCGGCGGCGTTCTGCGCGCTGTGGCTGTGCATCTGGCTCTTGCCGACGTTCCTGGCGAAGGACGCGCCGCATTTTTTGCGCGGCGCAGGCGTGTTGATGACAGTGTTCGTGTGGCCCGCTCTTGGGCTGAACTGGCTGCAGGATGCAGTGAAGCAACGCGCCGGGAAGTGGGTGGCGCTGCTGATCGCTTCCGCCATCGTCGGCGGGTCAATCCTCATCACCACGCACGATTATATCTTCAGTGGCTTTCTCGAAACGCCTCGGATCACTAGCGCATACTTCGGCGAGAAAATTGTGTCAATTCTGGAGTTCAATCAGCGGTATCGCACGGGATGGGTGGGCGACAACCTGCGCGCCTTGCCCAGGCCCGATGAGCCATTCCCGCCCGAAGAACTGGAGCGCGCCCGGAACTTCCCTCAACCTTACGCCCAATACCTGATCCCCTGGCTGTTCGATCCGAGTCTGGTTCAGTATTGATTTGCCCATGATCGCGAATCGAGACTTCGTCATCCTTTCCACGCAAGACTGGAACGCGATGCCCACGCGCAAGCACCGCTGGGCGAGGAACTGGGCGCGGCAGGGCAACCGTGTGTTATACGTGGAACAACAGATGCACTGGATCGGATGGTTGGCTGCCATCCGGCCGGAGTGCGGCCGTACGTTTCGCTGGCTGACTGGCCCGCGGCAGATTGAATCGAATCTGTGGTTGTTCACCCTGCCCATCGTTCTCCCCTTCTTCCAAATGAACGCGGCCATCAACTGGCTCAACAATCTGTGGCTCGCACCCGTGCTGCGCTGGGCCATTCGCCGCCTCGGCTTCAACAAGCCCATCCTCTGGACGTACACACCGCACTCGGCGGACTTCGTTGGCAAGTTGGGCGAGTCGCTCACGGTGTACGAATGCGTGGATGAATTTTCGGCGGCGAAGGGGCTGGTACACAGTTCGACCATCGCCGCAATGGAGCGCGAGTTGATCTCGAAAGTAGATCAGGTCATCGTCACCACGCCCGCCCTTTTTGAATCAAAGCGCCCCTTCGCGCGCCGCATCGAGATGGCGCCCAATGGCGTGGACGTTGAGCATTTCGCAAAAGCGTCACGGCCCGAAACGATCATGCCCCCGGCGATGAGAGCGCTGCCCAGACCGGTGATTGGCTTCATCGGCGGAGTCCAGTATTGGGTCGATTTCGATCTTATCGCTCACGCCGCCCGTACGCACCCCGATTGGTCATTCGCATTTGTTGGCCCGGTGGAACCGCTGGCGCGTGTGGACAAAGTGCGCGACATGAGCAACGTGCACTTTCTCGGGCGGCAGCCCTATGCCAATGTGCCCGAGTTCGTCGCCGGGTTCGACGTGTGCATCAATCCGTATGTGCTCGACGGCGTGGCCGAGAATGTTGATCCGCTCAAATTGTACGATTATCTCGCATCGGGCAAGCCGACCGTGTCGGTGGATATTCCTGCCGCGCGCCGCTTCGCCGATGTGATTCGTTTGACGAAGACATCTGATGAGTTCACCCGCGCCATCGAAGCCGCGCTTGCCGATCCGGGGGACGCCGCCTCGCGCCAGCGCGCTGCCGCCGTTCACACGTGGGAGGCTCGCTTCCAGCGTGTGCAAGCCGTTGTCGAACGCCTGATCGCGTGACGTTGGTACAATATCATCGTGCCTATTTCCCTGCCTCCGGACAAAAGACTGCTCGTGATCATCCCTGCCTACAACGAAGAGGCCAGCTTGGCGCGGGTGATCGCCAGCGTGAAGGCCGCCATGCCGCAAGCCGATATCGTCGTGATCGATGACGGCTCGCGCGATGAAACGGCGCGCGTGGGCGGAATCGCGGGAGCGCACGTGGTAACCCTGCCCTACAACCTCGGCATCGGGGCGGCAATGCAAACAGGCTTTCTGTTCGCGCGCGACGGCGGCTATGATTATGCGGTGCAGGTAGATGGCGACGGCCAGCACGACCCAAGCGAGATCGGTGAAATTCTTGGGCCAGTGATGGCGGGCGAGGCCGACGTGGTGGCCGGGGCCAGATACATCGAAGATCGCGGCTATATCACTCCCTGGCCCAGGCGCATCGGCATCATAATTCTGGCGACGCTGATCAGTATCGTCGTCCGGCGGCGCGTCACCGATCCCACTTCAGGGTTCCGGGCCAGCAATCGGCAGGCGATTGAATACTGTGCCGATGATTACCCATCCGACTACCCGGAGCCGGAGTCGGTGGTGCAGTTTGCGCGGGCCAGACTGTGCATGAGGGAAGTCCCGGTGACGATGAATCCGCGCTACGGCGGGCAGAGTTCGATCACGCCGTTCCGCTCGTTCTATTACATGGTCAAAGTGGTCCTGGCGATCATGGTTGATTTGCTGAGGCAGCCGCCGAGGTTCGGACGGTAGACGAGAGACGGCTGACAATCATCGCCCGTTGTCTGATGGAGATCTCGCATGGACAGAATCACGCTCTCGATCGTTATCGGCGCGCTGGTGCTGCTAGTCATCGTTGTTGAACTTGTGCGCCAGCGGCGGCTTGAAGAGCAGTATTCACTGCTGTGGCTGGGCGCGGCGACAGCGCTGGTGGTGCTGGCGATCTCGCGCGATTTGTGGGACAAACTGGCGATCGTCGTCGGCATCGCCTACCCGCCCACCGCCTTGTTCATTGTCCTGTTTGTCGCAATGATAATGATCCTGCTTCACTTCTCGACGGCGATTTCCAAGCTGACCCGACAGAACCGGCAGGCGGCGCAGGAGATCGGCCTGCTGCAATGGAAATTGAATGAACTGGAAAAACAACTTGCTCAACGCGCCGACGGCGATCAGCCCCAACCCTGACCGCCGGGTGCGCATTGCGCTCTTTGCCATTCTGCTGCTCGCGCTGGCTCTGCGCCTGCATTGGGTGCTGGCGGCCGATCCCTCGCCAAAACTGGGGGGCGGCGACGCGCCGTTCTACCTCATACTGGGGAAGAACCTCGCCATCGGGGCGCCCACGCCCG
>CAYTSY010000237.1:0-3072 GCA_964440555.1 uncultured Desulfobacteraceae bacterium | reverse complement strand
AACGAATATAATCAGCGTAGAAGGGTAATTGTCAAGGGGCTGAATGAAATTGGGTTAGATTGCCAGATGCCGGGTGGTGCCTTCTATGTCTTCCCATCAATTAAATCCACTGGACTTACCTCCGAGGAATTTGCCGAAAAACTACTTTTTGAAGAAAAGGTAGCCGTAGTCCCGGGAACTGCCTTTGGGGACTGCGGAGAAGGATATATCCGCTGCTCTTACGCTACCTCGTTAGAAAAAATTGAGGAGGCACTTGAAAGAATGGGAAGATTTGTATGGAGATTGCTTAAAGGTTAAGACAAACTGAAAGAGAATTAATTTGAGGAGATAATACATATTGAGCAAGAAAGAAATAAAATCTATACCTGAGTTTGATACATCATTATGGCAGAAGGTGATGGATGAATTTACCCGTGCAACTGGACTACCAGCTCGAGTAATTGATCTCAATGGGGAAGATATTACCAACCCTAAAGAGCGTCCTCTGTTTTGTAATTTAATCCACAAGACTAAAGAAGGGAAAAAACTATGTAAGAAAGCGAATATTGAGGTAGCAATAATGGCTATAAATAAAGGGAAGGTAATATCCCTTCCATGTCATGCAAAACTGAGAAATATCGCCATACCTCTGAAAATCCCAAACATGAAATTAGTAGCATTAGTTGGAGAACATATTTTAACTGAAAAGCCTGATGAGAATTGGTATAGAGATTATGCTAATAAGATAGGGGTTGACCCAGAAGAGATGATTAAAGAAATTAAAGGGTTAAAGATTATCCCCGGATTAAAAGAGCCTGCAACGGTAGAATTATTCGCTAATCTATTAGCTCGAGTAGAAGATCAAATTAGAGAACATATAGCCTTAATTGAAAGGGAGAAAGAGAAATCTAATAGACTTGCTATACTTTATGATGTCAGTAAATCTTTGGCTACAACTATTGAATTAAAAAATCTGCTAAATGAGATTATGGGAATAATAACAAAGGTACTAAAGGTAGGTGCAGTTTCTATATTCTTAGTTCCTTCTGACAGAAAAGATATATTAGTTTTAGAAGCAACGACCAGTGAAGACCTTAAACCTAAAATTAAGAAGGCTGAATATAAATTAGGCGAAGGATTAACAGGCTGGATTGCAGAAAAACGGGAATCTGTAAATATAATAGATCCATCTAAAGATCCAAAAGGAAAAGGGAAATATAAAGAGTTCTTTGAAGAAGAGCATGGTGCATTCTTAGGGGTACCACTTATTGTGGAAGATGATTTGATAGGTGTGGTCAGGGTGGTAAGGAGAAAGGAAAGAAAGGCATTTTCTGATGATGATAAGCAACTTCTAAGTACAATAGGTGGAGAGATAGCTATGGTTATCCGAAATGCCCGCTATGTAGAAGAGTTGAAAACTCTTGATAGACTAAAATCAGATTTTATACATAATATTGCACATTCTTTAAAAACTCCACTTCACTCTATAAATGCTTGTGCTGATGCCTTGCTGGATGATGCAGATAAACTTCCTGATAGGACAAGAGAATATCTCAGAACCATTAAAGGAGAAACGAATCGTTTTATAACCGTAGTTAATGAATTAGTAAATCTGGCTCGTTTAGAGGCTGGTACACTGAAAGTAAGTAAGGGTGTCATAGATATGTCCTTTTTAATAGCAGAATTAGTGCATATATTTGAGCCAGAAGCTAATAGTAAAAAGATTAATATTAGTACTGACATACCCAAGGGATTGGTTATAAATGGAGATAAAAATCTAATGAGGGAGGTTTTTAATAACCTCATTAGTAATGCGATAAAGTTTTCTAAAAAAAGTGGTGGTAAGGTAGAAATAATAGCTGAAGTAATAAAGTATAATGAAGCTCAGATTGAAATTTGTGATGAAGGTATTGGGATATCTGAAGAAGATTTACCTTATATTTTTGAAAAATTCTATCAACCCAAAGTAGAAATCCCTGGAAGAGAGAAGGGTTTAGGGATAGGATTAGCCTTTGTTAAACAGATTATTACAGCACATGGCGGTACTATTGAATCTAAAAGTAAGATAGGTGAAGGAACTAAAATTACTCTCATTTTACCTGAGGTATATTTAAAGGAAGAAGATAGGAGAGAAGATAGGAGAGAAGCAATAACGCCTTAAATTAAGTTAGTTTTTAGGAGGAACTTAGATGGCTAAGAAGATTTTAGTAGTAGAGGATGAGCCAGCTCATCTGGTCATTGTTAAAGATACATTAGAAGATATAGGTTATGAGGTTATAACTGCTATCAATATTAATGAGGCTATTGAGAAGGTAAAAAGAGAGATACCTGACCTTGTTCTAATTGATATTATGATACCACCTGATAAGGATATGGAACCAGATATGGATGGAGGATGGAAGGTCTGTGACTTTCTTAAGAATAACCTTGAGACAAAGAATATTCCTGTTATAATTTTTACAGCCAAGCAGGAGGATGAAAAAAAGGGAAAGGAATATGGAGTGGTAGGATACTATATTAAACCCTTTAGTTTAAGAGAATTGGCAATGAATGTACGCAAAACTATTGGGAAACCTTGAGTTAATTAGGTGATGATTATGAAAGATAATATTAAAGAATTGAATAGTGATTTAATAAATAGTCTTAAATCAGAATTAGAATATGACTGGGAAGAGATAGCTGTCTTATATAAACTAAATGAAGACCATATCCATAAAGACCCTGATATTATATGTAGATTTATATTAGATGAAATAATAAAGATATTACAAGCATCTAAAGGCTTTATAATGTTATTTGATGGTGTTGAGAAGGTATTTGTAAAAGGGGTTGATGAAGAGAAGATAAAGAATCAAGGAATAAAAGATGGTAATGGAATCATGGGCAGGGTAATTCAAAATGGCAATCCAATTATTATTAATAATAAGGATGAATTAGAAGAGGAACCCTTTCTTAAAGCAGTCAATATTAGAGGTTCTTCTTTACTGAGTGTACCTCTGAAGGTACATGATAGAATTATAGGTGTAATGGCTCTCTTTGATAAGACTTCTGGAGCGGATTTTAAAATGCGTGAACAGAGGTTAGCTTATTCTA
>CAYTSY010000236.1:0-3090 GCA_964440555.1 uncultured Desulfobacteraceae bacterium | reverse complement strand
TAGAAACCACCAAAAAAGTTGTTTTCGGGGGCGAGTTGGGAAAGTCAGGCTAGAGGCCGGACCATCCACACACACTGCGGATACCCTGGCTCAACTCAGTGAGCCATACCCACAACATTCCACACTCGCGCCCCGTTCGGCGTGGGAGCGAGGATCGCCTGATGGACCTGGCGATCCGGATCACCCCGACCCGCGACAAGACGACATCGAGCGGGCAGCAGAAGAACTGGAGGCACAAAGATTTGTTGAAACAACGCCTGAACTTCTCGCATGGACGCAGCAAAACCCCGAACTGATTGAAAAGTGTCAATACGCCGTCTGGCGGGAGATTTTTGAACTTGCGCCATCTCCCGAGCGGGCGATTGAGATTTTGAATGTCCTCGCCGCTCCGCCCTTGGCCGGCCTCATCCAAGAACCATCCGACGCCCTGATGCTGGCCGTGGGCATCGAGCGCATGACTCCTGTTTTCTCCGATCAAACCGCATCGTTTTGTGCACTGCACTACCGCCTGTTCAAAATCGCATTCAAGGATGAACTGCTGGATTACTGGGACGACGTTTTGGATCTGCTCGAATTTGCCGCTCAGGCCAATCCCGGCGAGGCGGCACACGACACACGCATCATGGCCAGCGCGATTGCGAGCCTGAGGCGTTTGATGGGGGATGCCGAATACTTTAGAGCCATGTGGCCGCGCATCAACCGCATCGGCCAGGGCACGGGCAAGAATGGAGCCAACGTATTGATCAGGCTTGCCGACTTCTTGTTCGAATTGAATATCACATCCGCAGAACACATCGACACGCTCGTTGGAGCATTGGAGAGATTTGCGGGGCAGGAGAACGCCCTAAAACTATTGGGGACCAATATCCTTGGAAAAATCAGCGCCCTGGAAAAAGACACATTTCCCCAGCATTGGCCGGAAATCAAGGCCTTTCTGGAGGACTTGGATACGGCCGGCGTCTCATCTTTGGGCGAAATCTTGTCACACTGGGACTGGCCTTTCAACAATCTGCAGGAACTGCAGACGGCCCTTCGCGAGGTAAATCTGTTGAGAGAACGGTTTCCAACCGAAGATCTGCCGCTTGCCTGGTTCATACAAACACAGTGGGGACACCTCGCCGACAGCGATATGCATATCAGGGAATTCATCGCTTATTTGAGAATAACCGGCGCAGGAGAAACAGCGGCATATCAAATATTTTTATTATTAAGAGACGTCGCTCCCGTGGACTGGAATGACTACAGGCTCGCGGTGTGCACGGCCAATGATTTGTTACAGCGATACCCTCCGCAAAAAATGTTGGACATCAAGAGGAAAATTCTTTTCCAAATTCCTTTGGATCCCGCGGCGTTTTGCCTTCTTTACCCCATGATGATCGAACGCCATATCCCTCTGACAATGGAAGTCATCCAGCGGTGGCAGGAGATTTTTTCTGCAATGTCCCCCCTGCCGCACGATTCGATCCCCGATGATCAACTCGTTTCAAGGGTCCGGGAACATTACCGGCCGGCAGTGGAAGAAATAAACCGCATCTATCCTCAAAAACCTCCCGACCTAATCCACGTGCCGGCGCGCGTGACATTACAGAGCGCCGAGCAAGCAAGAAAAGTTGCCGAGTTACTGGCGCAAGACAACGGCAGGACATTCATCCGGCTGGGCGCCCTGAAAGATCCTGATGGAAATACACTCCTGGCGGCGGACCCCGCCATGGCCCAACGCACGGAATCATACACCCGGGCTTTTGAATCCACGGACAATCTCTTCCTGGTGCCCGTGAGGAATCCACTGGCATACCGCGATTCAACCATCCATGGACGTTCCGCTGTGGTGAATGAAGCACTGGCCGGAGACAGCCTTGTTCAAGCAGTTGGAAAGGGAGTCGGACTGGAAGAGAGTGCACGGCGCGAGGGCATCGCCTCCGCCTATACCAATGGCGAGGGCGTCTACAAACTCCTGGGAGGAATCGACGCGACTCAGACCGCCTTTGTGCAAAACGCGGAAGGTGAAATGCGGGGTGCCTTCCGTCAAAAAATGCAGAATTCGGACTGGAGGGACTGGTCGGATTTCTTTGGCATTCAAGAGAACACTTTTTTTATCCAAAACATGGTGGAATTTCAGCCGCTGGCACTACCTGTCTGCTTTACCGACTCAGAGACAAAGGAACGATTCAGAGACAGAACCGTCGCATTGCCGGGGCTGGAGACATCTTTTGGCCTTGAGTATATTCAACCCCAGGCCCTGTGGAAGCGTCTTGGTTTGGACGTCATGGGTGGTTTTGATCACACCGTTGTCCCCACCGCTACTTTGCAGAGAATAAGCTACTACCTGTCGCCGGACGCAACCCGCCTGTCGGAGATGCAGGCATTCAAGATATCGCCGGAGGGCCTGAACGCGCCCTATAAAAAAATCTTAAATATTTTGGGAATCCAGGTTCAACAAAACGCCGCCGATGCAATAGAACCGCTGGTATTCACCGACCGGTCAGGCAGAAGACTGCCGGAGCGGCTGGTGCGCCAATATCTCTTCCTGGGATTGGTCGCGCGCACAGCCCTGCTGGCAGACATCCTCCACCATGACTTGGCCGGAACCGGATCCAACGAATATGGATCCATGTTTTTCAACTTCAACATGAGTCTCATCACCGCATTTGATTACGACACCGCCATCACCAGAGGCATTTCACCGGATATTCCCGAGACCGTTCTCAAGCTATGCCAAAAAGAAGACACGGAGGCGATTTTAAATCCCATTAAAGATGGACTGATCCCGTTCTCTCTTGATTTATTGGGCGGCGCCACCCTCTTTGATCATCCGCCGAACTGGAACACCTTTTGGCAGATGTTGTATGAGGGCAGGTTGGACGAGGCCCTTCACATGCTCTCCGGCAGCAATTCGGAAGCCGGCCATTGGCTAACAGAATTTGTGAACGCATCCCGAGAATCGCGCGCCCAACCCAAAGAACCGGAGGCACCCCGTGCGTGTGACGCGGCACTATAGCAAACGACCGGCGACACGATCCCGATTTGCGAAGCTAAATCAATGAAATGGACCCATCCTGTTTACAGGTAGGCTTCAAAGAGCCAGAATGA
>CAYTSY010000235.1:0-3130 GCA_964440555.1 uncultured Desulfobacteraceae bacterium | reverse complement strand
TGTCGGCGGCCTGATGGTTTTAGGACTGCTGATGGGCAGGGAAAATCTCGAAGAAGGGCTGGAAGGGTTGATTCCAGTCA
The DNA here is from genome assembly GCA_964440555.1 of uncultured Desulfobacteraceae bacterium. Taxonomy (GTDB): domain Bacteria; phylum Desulfobacterota; class Desulfobacteria; order Desulfobacterales; family UBA5616; genus CAYTSY01. The sequence goes on along the minus strand of CAYTSY010000235.1, from coordinate 3,050 downwards.
TCGCGCCGGCCCAAGAGCTGGTTTCGCGATTGACCCAAAAACTCGGTTCTCACTCATGCAGGGAACTCACCGGCGTGGATTTCACCGATCTGGGCCAGGCCATGACTTTTTATGCCACCGGGGAAAATAAAAAATGCATCGCCCGGGCGGCCGAAGGCGCAGAGGAAATCGCCTTATTTTTAAAGGAAAAACAGCAAAACGGCGAACTTTTCCGGATGAGCTGAAACTGCCGGCCCCTGAAACATCACGATACAGTCCCTCTGTGTATGTTTCATCCGTCTAAGCCCTAAACACTTAACACTCAAAACTTATATAAATATGACACCACTAACCGGAGCCCAGAGAAAATACTTAAGAGGGTTGGCCCATTCCTTGAAACCCGTCGTGTTCATCGGTCAGAAAGGGACTACCGATTCCCTGGTTTTGGCTCTGGACGAGGCCTTTAAAACCCATGAGTTAATCAAAGTAAAATTCGTTGAATTCAAGGAAAAGGATCAAAAAAAGGAAATCGTCGAATTCATCGAAACGAAAAGCCGATGCCGGCTCTGCGGCATTATCGGTCACACGGCTGTTTTTTTTCGTCAAAACGCCGATCCCGAAAAACGGAAAATCGATCTTTCAAAAATAAAAGGGAAAGATGAATCGCGATGATGGAGGTAATGGAAAAAGAGAAAGTGCCGTTGGAAAAGGTGTTCTCACCGCGAGGGGTTGCGGTGGTGGGCGTGTCCGGGTCCGGAAGAATGGGTTTTGCCGAGGGCGTGACGATGGCGCTCCTGGAAGCCGGTTTTCCGGCGATTTACCCGGTTAACCCGAAGTATAAGAAGATATTCGGGCGCGCGTGCTACCCGAATCTTGCAAGCATCCCCGGCGTGGTGGATTATGTGGTGGTGAGCATTCCGGCGGCCGCTGTTTTGAGTCTACTGGACGACTGCGCCGCCAAAGGGGTTTCCGCAGTACAGTTTTTTACGGCCGGTTTCAGTGAAAGCGGCATTTCCCAACGGGCCGACCTGGAACAGGAAATGCTCGGAAAGGCAAGGGCCGGAGGGTTTCGCATCATCGGTCCGAATTGCGTGGGACTTTTTGTCCCCAAGAGCCGGTTGGTGAATATCGGCGGCGTATCCCACACGCCGGGTCATATCGCCTTTATTTCCCAGAGCGGCGGGCATGCCAATAATATCGTTCAATTCGGGGATTCCCGGGGACTCCGGTTCAGCAAGGTTGTCAGTTACGGCAATGGTCTGGACGTCAATGAAATCGAAATGCTGAAATATTTCGCCGATGATCCGGATACCCATATTATCGCCGCCTATATCGAGGGCGTAAAGGATGGAAACCTTTTTTCCGAAGCCCTGCGTGAAGCGGCTGCAAAAAAGCCGGTGGTTGTTTACAAAGGCGGTAGAACCGAAGCGGGAAAACGGGCGGCCTTCGGCCATACGGCCAGCATGACCACGTCGGTCGCCGTATTTGATGCGCTTTGCCGACAGGCCAATGCGATACCGGTGAATGACCTGGATGAAATGATCGATGTACTCGTGGCGTTGTGTTTCGCCGATCCCCGGCCCATGGGCTCTGGAATCGCCATGATCGGCGCGGGCGGGGGGCCCAGTGTACTGGCAGGTGATCTGATGGAAAAGCACGGATTACGCCTCCCCCAACTCAGCGGCGCGGCCCAGGATGAATTAAAAAAAGTTCTGCCCGTGGATGGAAGCATTTTCAGCAACCCTCTGGATACGCCGAATATGGCCTCTCCGGAGGCAATTTCCGCTGCGATGCCCATTATCGGAAAAGTCCCCGAAATTCACATGTTGTTTTACCACATGGGGTTTCACCCCATCAGCCGGTGGGGAATCAACCGGTTTATCTCCGATGAATATCCCCAAAAACTCGTCGCCGCGCTGATCAAAGCCAAAGCGATGATGGATAAACCGGTCTTATTGGCCTTTCGCCCTCCGGAGGATTTGCCCGGAATGGAAGAGTTTTTAAACGTGCAGGCGGCGGCGGTAAGCGGTGGATTCCCGGTATTCCATTCCCTGGATGGTTTGGCCATGGCCATGGCCCGTGTGGTGACCTGGATGCAAAACAAAAATCGAAAACGGTGACGCGCGCGCCTTACGCCTCCCGATTTGTCCCGCATGACACGGCGCTGCAAAAGCGGGTGATTTCCGTCGTGACCCCCTGGTGGTCCCGCATCAGATGAAAGTTGATCCACGAACTGGTGTGGTTAAGTTCCCACATTCTGGGCGGAACGCATCCAACGGTCATATCCCCGGTTTTGCCGGCGATTGCCAGGCGGTTATAGGCCCGGTACCAGACGCATCGTCTGTCGGGAAACACCTCGCACATGCCATCGTGACTGCCGCCGCAGGCGCCGTTCCGGATATGCTTGGGGCATTGGGATTCCGGGCAAAGAAACGCCACGTGCGCAATTGCGCAATCCCCGCATTTCAGACAATCCAAAGCCAGTTTTTTTGTGGAGTCTTCCAAAAGACCGATCAGCAATCTGCCGGCCGGACTTTTATCCGCCCGTAAACAGAGTGTTTTCATCAGTCCGCTCTATGGAGACTCCATGCTGAAAAAAAGATCGTGGCAGACTCGCAGAAGTTTGAACTACCGTCGTCTTGTTATCGGCGGAGGCGGGTTTTTCGTGTTTGTGCGGCCGTCGGAAAGCCCTGTAGCCGTGTCCCTGCTGAAAAAGTAAAAACCGTCGGCCTGGGGGTGTTTGAATTCTGAGGCAATGTCCTGCCATTGGGATTCGATCCGGGCCATGCGGTCGAGAATTCTGCCCACTGTTTCAAAACGGCGCTGGATTCCGCCGATGTGGATACCCTTGTATCCCAATCCCTTAAGCACCACCCCCAGTCGGGCGGTGCGCTCGATGGCCGCCTGTCGGCCCAGGGCCGGTGTGGTCCATTGCTTCTCGATAATGTTTTTTAATCCGTCGGTTACCACGGCGCCTGGGATTTTGCCGGCGTTCATGATCCGGGCGATCCGGGGTGTCAGGTAATACAAAGACCCCAGTGTGTGCGGGGCGACGCCCAATTTTTTCTGCA
>CAYTSY010000234.1:343-3131 GCA_964440555.1 uncultured Desulfobacteraceae bacterium | reverse complement strand
AAAATGATATCATTCCCAGATTCATTCATATGGCTTTTGGAATAGGCTCGGGTTTTCTGGTTTATTTCCATTTAAGAAGGAGATTTGATCCCTTTTGGGGTCTCCTTGGGTTTGTCATTTTTTTGAGCACTCCGATTATAATATGGCTTTCCACATCGGCATATATTGACCTGGGAATGACCTTCTTCACAACCGCAAGCGTGCTCGGACTGATTCAATGGCGGAATTCAGGATATAAAAATCATCTATGGGTTATTACTTCGGCAGTCTGCATGGGAATCGCCGTCGGTTCCAAGTATAACGCCTTAATTGCCTGGCTCATTTTAAATCTGATGATGATCCTTTTATATGCCGGAGATGAGAAAAGACAATGGGCTGCATTAGGTTACGGTATTTCATTTTTTATCATTGCAGCGGCGGTTGCCTCCCCCTGGTATATCAAGAACTTTATGTTGACGGGAAATCCGTTTTATCCCCTTTTCAAAACGTTTTTCCAGTCGATTCAAAATCATCAGGCGATCACGGGCATTGTAAGACAGGGGGTTGAAAAAAGTACCAACGGCGGCGTCGGATTCTTTCAGTTACGAGGATACATGTATGGTGAAAGCTTTTGGCAAACCCTGGCTATTCCCATACGCATGTTTTTCCAAGGCCAGGATAACAGTTATCAATATTTTCAGGGCAGGTTAAATCCGATTTTAATTGTGTTTTTACCCTTTGCCTTTTTTGAAAAAAAATATGGGAAAGACAGATTTCTCTTCCTGACATTCTCTTTTTTCTTTATTTTTCTGGCCTTTTTTTTGACGGAAAAGCAGGTTCGATACATCCTTCCGACCATTCCCCTTTTGACCATTTTGGCGGTCATGGGAATTAAGACCCTGCTTGACCGGGTAAACGTTACCGGTACGCGGTTTGTGGGAGTGATCAGGGCAGGGCTTCTTTTGACGGTTGCGATATTGCTGGTTCCCAACGGGTTGTACCTGAAGGAACATTTTTCTAAAATTGACCCGCTGCCGTATGTACTCGGGAAAGAAACCAGGGATGCCTTTTTAAAACGGCAATTGCTGGATTATGATGCGGTTCAATTCGTCAATACCAATCTTCCGGCAGACGCTATTGTTTATACCGTATTTCTGGGCCGCAGAGGATATTATCTGGAAAGGGAATATAGAAATGACCCTTCCTTTGGGTCAAATGTCATCGGGCGGTTTGTGTCAAGCTCGATCAGTGAGGAAAAATTTCTGGCCGATGTTAAATCTCTTGGCGCAACCCATATATTGATGAGAACGGATTTAGCGGATCGATTCATACAATCAAACTTTTCAAAGGAGGAGATCAATCGATTCATGGAGGCCGTAAGAAAGCACTGGAAGATGATTTATTATAAGAACGAATTTGCAGTGTGGGATATCCGATGACGGACCCATTGGCAAATCCCATTTTAAAACAACAAAGCCGTTGCATTCGCAACGGCTTTTGTTTATTAACAAAATTGGTCGGGGCGAGAGGATTTGAACCTCCGACCCCTTGAACCCCATTCAAGTGCGCTACCAGTCTGCGCTACGCCCCGACTTGGGTTTGTGCATTAACATGTTGAAATATCGATGTCAAGATATGATGGCGATCCTTGTATGATAAAAGACGAAGAAAAAGCGCGCGAAAGCAAAATGATCAGGATTCCGGAACGCTTATTCCCCGGTGATTGTATTGGTATTGTTGCACCGGCAAGTGGTTTTGATGCAGTGAAATTTGAAAGCGGCGTTGAAATCATTGAGGCCATGGGGTTTCGCGTGGATATCCCGCAAGGGCTCATGGATCCGCAAGGCTATCTCAGCGCTTCGGATGAGGTCCGGGCACGGCACATCATGGACTATTTCTCCGATCCCGGCATTAAAGCGATTTTTTGCGCCAGGGGGGGATATGGCGCTATCCGCGTATTGGAACGGCTTGACTGGGAAATGATTTATAACCACCCGAAGATTTTTGTGGGTTACAGCGATATCACGGTGTTGCTTTCAGCTTTTTATGAAAAGGGCCGTTTTGCCGTATTCCACGGTCCCATGGTTGCAACTCTATCGGATGCCGACGAGGATTCAAGAGCCGCCCTGCTGGCTGCGCTGACCAGCCGAAACCCGTATCAACCATCCCTTGAAAATTGCAGAATTCTGAAATCCGGAGTCGCCGCGGGACCTGTGATCGGAGGCAACCTTGCCAGCTTATGTCATCTGATGGGAACAGCTTTTTCGCCGGAGACAAAAGATCACATCCTGTTTCTGGAAGACAAAGGCGAGGCAGCCTACCGAATCGACAGAATGCTGATGCACTTAAAGCTTGCCGGGTGTTTTGAAAAAATTTGTGGACTTGTGTTGGGATCTTTTACGGATTGCGGCGATTACCGGGTTGTCGAAGAACTGGTTTTGGGGCTTTTGGCCCATCGCGACATTCCTTTGGTTTCCCGTTTTAGCGCCGGGCATGGGGGACAAAATCTCACAATTCCCATGGGAATTCCGGCAAACCTCGATACGGATCGCCGTACACTGTCGTTTGATTTCAGATGACAGGGCATCGTGTGCCGGATCAGCGTGCTTCGGAAACCGATAACCGATCATAAAATAAAAAATTCTTTGCGTTAAGGGCAGGTTCATGGCACAGGCCGACCGTCTCATGCGGGCAGGGGTGCGGGAGGGGATTTTTCCGGGAGGGGTGTTGCTGGTATCTAAAGCAGGGCGCATCGTTTTTCTCAAATCCTACGGATACGCCGACACATTTTCGAAACGCGAGATGAATG
>CAYTSY010000234.1:0-333 GCA_964440555.1 uncultured Desulfobacteraceae bacterium | reverse complement strand
TAACCAAGCCGCTTGCGGTGGCTCCGGCGGTAATCAGGCTCGTCCACGAAGGCCGGATCGAGTTGGATCAGGGAATTTCGGAGCTTATATCGGAATTCGGGGTAACGGATAAAAAAAATATTACCGTCCGGCAGTTATTGTCCCACACGTCCGGGTTGCCCGATTATATACCTTATTATAAGGAGGTCGGGGACGGCTCTTTTCCCGAAAGACAGAAAAGATTGCGGAGACTTCTGCTGCAAACGCCGCTGAAATGCCCTGTTGGCGAAATAATGATATACAGTGATGTGGGATTTATGATTCTAAACTGGATCATTGAGCGCGTGGCGCAGA
>CAYTSY010000233.1:0-3181 GCA_964440555.1 uncultured Desulfobacteraceae bacterium | reverse complement strand
CGGCGAGAATGCGATAGCTCCGTCGCCCACGCTGTCTGCCTCCGACGTGATCTGATAGTCGGGCATCGATGTGCGTGCGGTCAGAGATCAAGCGGAGCATTGTGACAATGCGGATGAAATTGGTAAGCAAGTTGGCGCCGCACTGCTCCTGTACATAGAGACAGACTATCTCATTCCGCCCTTTCTAGCCAAGCGCGATTTGGCGTGTTGTGCACAGGCCATCGGGCGAGCGAGTCATATGACGTTTGTCACCTACACGCCAAATTGCCTATGCCCGTCACCGCCATTCGACGCTAGGCCGTAGGCCTTACTCCTAATACACTGAACAGGCAGATGGGTTCCATAAACGACCGCATAGTGTTCGCCTGCAGGTGAGGTGATGATGTCCGTGATCGCGTTGGCCGGTAAAGGCGGGACCAGCAAAACCACAGTGGCCGGTTTGCTCGTGCGGTATCTTGTGCGGCGGCGGCGGGGTACCGTGCTGGCGATCGACGCCGACCCATCTTCGAATCTCAACCTCGTCCTCGGCCTGCCGCTCACGATCACGGTAGGCGACATCCGTGAACGAATGCTTGCCGGTGCACAGAGCGGTTCGATCGGCACGGGCATTACCCGGCACGATTTCCTTAACACCGAAATTCGGCTGGCTGTCGAAGAAGGCGACCATGTGGATTTACTGGCGATGGGCCGTCCGGAGGGGCAGGGGTGCTACTGCCCGGTCAACCACATGTTGCGGCAGATTATTGATGGTCTTGGGCGGAGTTACGATTTCGTTGTGACTGACAAACTGAACATCGAGCTTGCGGGCATGATCCCCGCCGATCCCCGGGTGGGCGAGTATGACGCCGTTGGCCGACCGCTGGTGGATCTCGGCGCTGATTCCCCGGCGGCGCAAGCGATTGAGGCGTTGGCTGAGAAACTACTCTGCATCCCGGTGCTGAGCGAGGCGCCATCACCCGACCGTGCTGTTTCCAACCAGAATTACTGATGAGCACACTAACGTCCGAAGACATACTGCGCGCCCTCCGCCGTGTGATCGACCCCGAACTCGGTCATGACCTGGTTTCACTCGGCATGATTCACAATCCGTCTATTGAAGATGATGTGGCGCAGTTTACATTGCGCCTCACCACACCGGCTTGCCCCGTCCGTGACCAGTTGGCACGCATGGCCCACGATTCCGTCGCGGCACAGATTAGTATTAGACAGTTGGGTAACTCCATACAGGCATGACGAAGTCACCGAGGACAAACAGGCAGCTTCACCTGCTACTCGCGGAACTGCTTGCCTATACCATACAAGCACTGCACTGATTCGAGATTGAGATCATAGTGTTTTCGCGGCGTGAATTTCTCAAACTTGGTGGAACAGCATTTGCGACTATTCTGCTGCCCCGTTCTTCGCGAAACCCTCAAGCAAACCAATCTGGTCAATGGCCGGAGGGTGTGCCGTTGGGCCGGGTGACGCCCAAGCGTATCCGTTTGCTCTCACGGCCTCATCCCGATGGCATACGGTTGGACTACAGATATGAAGACTACGTATTCCAGGTGCTGCGGGCCGTCGTCGGCGAGGGGTTTTATCCACACAACCATGTATGGTTCGAGACGCCCGATGGCTATGCCTATTCCTCGTGGATGCAGCCGGTGCGATTCGATCTCAACGAGCCTTTGCCTGACGTACCACGCGAGGGGATATACGTGGAACTGAGTGTTCCCTTTGCCGATGCCCACAGCGACCCCGATCCTCAGGCGCCCATCGTCTATCGGTTGTATTACGGCTCTACCTATCAGGTCAATGACCGTAGGGTCGCTGGTGATGGCAGCGTGTGGTATCGCATCAACGACGAGAATGGAGTGAAGATGTTTGGCCAGGCCGCTCACTTCCGTCCCATCGCGCAGGAGGAATTCGCGCCGCTCTCGCCCGGTGTGAGCGACAAGTCCATTGTCGTGAGTCTGAAGCAGCAATCGCTGTCCGCCTACGAAAGCAAGACGGAAGTATTCCGCATCCAAATCTCGTCGGGCCGCAACTACTTCGGGGAAGACGGCACCACATTGGGCAGCCTAACACCGGCCGGCGAACATCCCTTATGGAGCAAACGTGCATCGCGCCACATGACTGGCGGCACTCGAGAAAACGGATATGACTTGCCCGGCGTGCCCTGGGTGATGTACTTCGCCGCCAACGGGGCTGCGCTTCACGGCACATACTGGCACAATGATTTTGGCACACCCAAATCGGCCGGGTGCATCAACTTGCGGCCGGGAGACGCGAAGTGGTTGTTCCGCTGGACACTGCCCGCAGTGCCCTACGTGCCGGGCAACATCACCGTGCAATGGCCGGGCGGAACAAAGGTGATCATTCAAGAATGAAGGACTTCCACAACTTCACCCGCCGCACATTCCTGCAACTTCTTGGCTGGACATGGACTGTTCCAGTGTTCATCATGCTACGGCAAGCCTCACGGTTCATGGGCTATCAGCCGCCCGGGCCCGATCCAACGGTGATAGCGCTGGGCATGCCCCAGAGTCTCACGGCGCTGCCAGCCCACATTGAACGGGCACGCATTTTCCTGCAAAAGGACAAAGGTGGGTATTATGCATTAGACAACGTCTGCACCCATCTCGGCTGCCTGATTCACCCTCAGCCCGAAGGCGGATTCGCCTGCCCCTGTCACGGCAGCCGCTACACCGCCGATGGACAAGTCATCAGAGGTCCGGCAACTCGACCGTTGCCATACCTTGAACTTCAATGGGATAGCGCCGGTCAGCTTGTGGTCAATCGAAGCAAGCAGGTGGCAGGGACGTTCCGCCTGCCACCAACATGAGGCCAAAGGGAGAAACTCTCGTGTCAACTCTAACCACCGACAAAACAGCCGTACCGAGACGCAGCGCGGTCATAACCGCCAACCTTTTCGTGCTTTGGTTCAGCAAGCACTGGCTGCTCGTCATCACTGCATTGCTGGGTCTGTATGTCGGCCTGCCGTGGCTGGCCCCTGTGTTCATGCGCATGGGGTGGACGGGCGCGGGCAATGTCATTTATGCGATTTACTCGACCCAATGTCACCAACTGCCCCAGCGGTCGTATTTCCTGTTTGGCCCGAAGATAATGTATTCGTTGCAAGAAATCCAGGCAGCATGGCAGAAGACAAATAATCCGCTGATCCTGCGCCAGTTCGTAGGTA
>CAYTSY010000232.1:0-3203 GCA_964440555.1 uncultured Desulfobacteraceae bacterium | reverse complement strand
ATAGGCTGTGCCTGCGAGGACCAGATAGATAGCCCAGGTCGTGGTGACATTGGGGATGCCCGTTAAGCCTTCAGCCCCGCCCGTGATGTCGAGGTTGACTGCAGCGAGGCGCACCACTTCGCCGAAAGCCAAAGTCGCCATGGCCAGGAATACTCCCCTCAGCCGCAGCACGGGCAGCCCTACAATCAAACCCACGATCCCGGCAGTTAGGGCCCCACAGGCGAGACAGACCGGGTAGGGAAGCTTGAAATGGACGCTCAGGATTCCCGCCGTATAGCCCCCTATGGCCGCGAAAGCCGCGTTTCCCAGCGAGAGCATGCCTGCGGCAAGGGTCACGTTCAGGCTGAGCGCCAGCAGGGCGCTGATGCCGATGAAGTTTATTACGCTGCCGTATATGGCGAAGAACTGAAGGATATACTCCATCCGCCTCAGGCCTCCCTTGTTTTGCCACGGCCAAGCAGGCCGGATGGACGTATCAGGAGGATAGCGAAGAGGACCGCGAAGGCGACGGCGTCCCGGAGATTGGATGTCCCGCTGATGGCCACGGTGAGCACTTCACTCAGACCGAATGCCAGGCCCCCCAGAATCGCTCCCGGGATGCTTCCCATGCCGCCCAGGATGATCACCGCAAGCCCTTTCAGTTCGATGGAGCGGCCCATGTCAGGCGTGAGGTTGTTGAAGTAGAGACCGAAGAGAATGCCTGCAGCGCCGCCCAAAGCCGAAGAAACAAAGAAGGTGAAGGCAATAATGCCGTTCACGTTGATGCCCATAAGAGTCGCCGCCCGTTCGTTCTCGCCTATTGCACGGATGGCCTTGCCGGTGCGGGTGCGCCCGATAAAGAGCGTGAGGACGATCATGAGCGAGGCAGCGACGCAGACGATCCCTATCTGGAGCAGGGTGATGGTTATCCCCCCGATGTGCCACGCATGAGCGGCGATGGTTCCCATGGGGAAGCGCACTGACCGTGCGCCGAAAAGCCCTAAGGCCGTTGCCTCAAAGATGATGGCCATGGCAATCGACGATATGAGCCCGGAGAACTGGCTGTCGCTGCGTTTGCGCAGGGGTGCGAAGGCGACCTGGTTGAGCAGTAATCCCAGCAGACCCGCAATCATGGTCGCCAGGGGGAAGGCAAGCCAGATGGACATTCCGCCATTTTCGACGAGCCACAGCGCAATCAGGCCCCCGAGAGTGAAGATGGCAGCGTGGGCGAGGTTCAACATATCAAGGACGCCGAAGACGAGCGTATAGCCCACGGCGAACAGTCCGTACACGCTGCCTATGAAGAGGCCGTTGACCAGCTGTTGGAGTAGTATATTCACCGCTCTCTCGGCGTCTTAGTTGCCCAGTACCACGAACTTGCCGCCCTTGACCTCCTGCACTATGATGGTGTGGTCAGCGTCACGGCCTGCCGTAAAAGAAAACTTGCCCAGCACGGTGTCGACGTTTTTGGTCTTGGCCATGGCGTCGCGGAGTGCCTTTCGATCTGCGCCGCCGCCGGAGGCTTTCGCCGCCTGATAGACGATGTCTACGCCCGCATAGGCCTGTGCCGCAAACTGATCCGGTGCATGGTTGAACTTTTTCGTATACTCGTTGTCGAACTTAACATTGAGCGGCGCCGTAGAGGAGACGTTCCACGCAGCACCCACGATCACACCTTCGGCAGCTGCACCGGCATTTTTGATGAGGCCGGGTGAGTTGAGGCCGTTGCCGCCTAAGATTCGCACTGTTTTGGGTATTCCAAGTTGGCGCGCCTGGCTCGCGATTCCGGATGCTTCTTCAGCCAGGGCAGCGGCAATGATGGCGTCCGGGTTCTGAGACTTGATCTGGGTTAACTGCGGCGAGAAGTCGCGGTCTCCCTTGGCGAAGACCTGTTCGCTCAGAATCTGGATACCGGCAGCCTGCAGGTTCTTCTTGAATACCTCATAGGTAGCCTTTGTCATGGCGTCATCGTTTCCGTACAGGATCGCCACCTTCTTCAGACCGAGCTTTTCTTTTGCAACCTTGACGGTATGGGGAATAACCACGTTTTCCGTCAGTGAGTCCCGGAAGATGTAGTCGCCGATCTCGGTGATACCTGCGATGGTGTTGCTTATGGCAAGCACCGGCACCCCGGCCTTCTGCGCGATGGGGTCGGTGATCTTGGCCGTGTTGCTTAAGGTCGGCCCGATGATGAGGGAAACCTTGTCGCCGTTTATGAGCTTGTTGAAAACGTTGGTACCCTGCTGGGGCACACTGGCGTCATCCTCCCAGACGGGAATGATCTGCAATCCGCTGCTGCCTGCTGCGGCGTTGATCTGCTCGATGGCCAGACTGGCACCCTCTTTCTGGCTGGCGCCGTACACTGCCGCGCCGCCGGTCATGCTGAAGACTAAGCCTATCTTGATTCCGGCTGAAAAGGCCGGAGTCGCGATGGACGCCAAAAGGAACACGCTTGCAACCACTCCGATGAGAGTGCGAAAAACTGATAGTTTCATAGGGCCTCCTTGATGGTATGCATGGCTTCTGAGTCAGACCTTTACCCGTTGTATCCAACTCAGTCGCATCATGCCTCGCCCGGTCTCATGCCGATCGAGAGGTCGATCTCGCAGGACATAGAGCGGAAAAGTCGGATGATTTTCGGCTGAGTTGCTTTATTTCAGGGGGTAAAAAGGAATTCCCTTGCTGAAGCACACTATTAGAGCAACTTTCCTCAGAAGAAATATATCACATGCAGCTTTTTTGGTCAATGCAGGTAAATCACGTTTAGGGGTCGTCCCTTACCTGCATTGTCTGTGCACCACCACAGGCTGAGCGCAGCAACAACTATCCGTTGTGGGGCGGTCAACGAGACGCGCCTATCTTTGATCGGAATGCATACACCTTGGCTAACTCGTCCGGAAAGAAACGTGGGATAGACATAGCGTGAAGCGGAGGGCGACTCCAAGGCGGGCTGCCCGGACTGGAGCAGAGAAACAATTATATTTTGCTGTGGCCCGTCAAAGGTATTGACGATCCGCAGTGTGGGTTTCTATCTTTAAAGTGTCGGCAGGACATACCGTGAGGTTATCAGAGACACGGAAGAAGAAACATATAGAGCCGATCCTTGCCGGCTCTGTCTGCTGCAGAACGGTTCATGCTTTGCGAGACTGGCTTCAATAACTGTGAGCAACGGGAGAAATTGGAGAACAGATGTCCTGTATGGCCACTCTTGTCCTTCCCCGCGG
>CAYTSY010000231.1:0-3204 GCA_964440555.1 uncultured Desulfobacteraceae bacterium | reverse complement strand
AGAAGCGCGGGAGGCGGTGAGCCTCATCCAGCAGGCGTTGACCCAAATGCCCAGCGGGGCCATCGTCGCGCCGCTGGGGAAACTGCCCGCCTGGGAACCGGCTTTTGGCCTGGTCGAGGGCTGGCGCGGGGCCATCCTCCATTGGGTGATGGCCGACGACAAAGGCAAACTCTATCGCGTGAAAGTCAAAGACCCCTCATTTGTCAACTGGCCGGCGCTCTCGTTTGCCCTGCTCACGAATATCGTGCCGGACTTTCCGCTGTGCAACAAGTCGTTCAACCAGTCGTACTCGGGGAATGACTTGTAGGGTATGCCCCCGCTCCACTGGCTGTCACTGCTCATCATCTTTGTGCATGATTGGCTGGGCCTTGCTGTGGGCGCTCGACCCATCGAGCCGGGAGCACGACATGGTCGCCAGTGTACAGTATTGGTTGCAATGGTTCGGACGGCGAGAAGCATTAGGTCAGAGACCGTGAAACCGGCGTAGATTAGCAGGGCCAGTCAGACGTGGTTTATGCCGAACGCAGTGCCGTGATTGACAAATACTGTTCTCCTTTCATGCCTTCCACCGATGCTTTGAGTATCAGTTGGCGCTCCAGCAAGGTGGCGAGAGTTTTCTCAAACTCAAGAGGCGTCCATTTCAGGACACCGAAAACCCGCACAAGTTCGTTCCGGCTTGCCGCCACCACGTTATCCAGCAGCCGGGCAACCAACCTGAGACGAGCTTCACTGCGGGTGAATTGGCGAGCCTGCTCGGCTACCTGAGGAAAATGCTGTGTGACCAGATCGTATACGAACGCGTACCGCCAAGCGCCAGCTTCGGCAACGCCCACCGGGATAATCCTCATAGAAACCTGTAACTCGACCAGCGCTCGCTCAAAGCTGGTTTTGGCGTTTTCAGCCGCCAGACGGCTTTCACGACGCAAGCGTATCGTATCGAGCGGTCCATGTTGACGGAGCGCTTCATAGATGTTTTTCGCATCTCGGCTCAATAGCCCGGCCTCGTATTCATGCAGATAGTCGGTGTCATCACCGAAATTCGGACTCAAGGCGTAAAAGACGGGCGAAAATTCCAGCGCTATGAGAGTGGCGCGCTTACAAAGCAACTTGCCGTAGTACCACTTCTTTTGACCGAGTGCCTGGTCCTTCCAACCCCAGCATTTGCTTATGTCCGGGTCATCATGCTCCATCGGTACGTCGCGGACGCGACCCGCGATGGCATGGAAGAGATTGGGCATCTCCACGCCCTGGATGGGCCAGAAAAAGCAGAAGCCGACGTCTCGAACGAACTGCTCCGCTTCCGAAAAGGTCTGAACGCGGCGCGCCTTTGTACGGCGGTAAATATGAGCCCGGAGCGAATCGATTTGCTTTTGTTTGAGTGGGATCATACGCGGTTCGTAGATTATATCGCCTGGGGCGCATCAAAACCGCCTGCGGCTTTTGAGCGCGCAGGCGGTTATAAGTTGATCAGGTTTGCGAGCCAGCGTCAGGCGGCGGCGGCGACGTCGGCGTCCTCCGCTGCGGCTTCCCCGACCACTTCCTCTACGCGCTTGTGGTAGGCCCAGTAGCCCGTGCCCGCCGGGATCAGCTTGCCGATGATCACGTTCTCCTTCAAGCCATACAAATGGTCTTCCTTGCCCTCGATGGCCGCGCCCGCCAGCACCTTGATCGTGTGCTGGAAGGAGGCCGCGCTGAGGAAGGAGTCCGTCGAGAGCGAGGCCTTGGTCACGCCCAGCAACACGGGCGCGGCGGCGGCGGGCTGTTTGCCCTCGGCCACCAGCGCCTCGTTCATCTTCTGCAGTTTCAGGCGGTCCACGTACTCGCCCGGCAGCAGGTCCGTGTCGCCGGGCCGCGTGACCTGCACCTTGGTGAGCATCTTGCGGATGATCACCTCGAAGTGCTTGTCGTTGATGTTCTGGCCCTGCGAGCGGTAGACCTTCTGCACTTCGGTGAGCAGATAAAGCTCGGTCGTCTCGCGGCCCAGAATCCGCAGGATGCGGTGCGGGTTGAGCGACCCCTCGGTGAGCGAGTCGCCGGCTTTCACTTTTTGCCCGTCAATCACCAGCAGGCGCGCCGCCGAGGGGATTGCACACTCGGCCTCCTCGCGCCGTTCGTAACTGATGACGAGGGTGTGATCCTTCCGCTTCAACTTCCCGGCGTGGGTCGCCGTGATCTGGCTGTCGCCGCGGGTGGCGAGCACGTCGCCGGCATTGACCATCAGGCCATCCTCAACCTTGACCGACCAGTTGCCGGGGATTTCGTACTCGTCGCGCATCAGGCCGCTGTCCACCACCTTGACCAGGCGCGGGCTGTTCGGCTTGTCGGAGCGGATGACTTCCACCATCCCGTCAATTTCCGTGATGATCGCTTCGCCCTTCGGCTTCTTGCGCGACTCAAACAGCTCTTCCACGCGCGGCAGGCCGTGGGTGATGTCGCCGCCCGCCGCCACGCCGCCGGTATGGAACGTCCGCAAGGTGAGCTGTGTGCCAGGCTCGCCGATGGACTGCGCGGCCACGATCCCGACCGCCGCGCCGATCTCCACCAGCTTGCCGCGGCCCAGATCTCGCCCGTAGCAGTACTGGCAAATACCGTGTTCCACCTGGCACGTCAGCGGGCTGCGCGCATAAATCTGCTCGATGGTCGAGGCGACGATCCGCTGGACCTGCGCTTCCTCGATCATCTCGTTGCGCCCGACAATCACTTCACCTGACTTGGGGTCCACGATCTTAGCAGCCGCCATGCGCCCGATGGTGCGGTCATAGTACGACTGGCCCGCCACGTCATCCTTCCGGCGGATCCAGACGCCCGCTTCAGTGCCGCAGTCCTGCATGTTGACGATCTGATCCTGGGCTACGTCCACCAAACGCCGGGTGAGGTAACCCGCGTCGGCGGTGCGGAGGGCGGTGTCCGCCAGGCCTTTGCGTGCGCCGTGAGTGGAGATGAAGTACTCCAGCGCGGTCAAGCCATCCCGGAAGTTCGAGCGGATAGGGAGCGGGATGATGCGCCCGGAGGGGTCGGCCATCAGGCCGCGCATCCCGGCGAGCTGAGAAATGGGGCCAAAGCCGCCTTTGGTCGCCCCGGATTTCGCCATCATCGCCAGCGAGCCGCCCGGGTCCAGGTTGGCCGAAACGGCTTTAGCGACCTCGTCGCGCGCACGGGTCCACATCTCGATGATGCGTTCGTTCTGCTCCTGCTCGGTCAGCA
>CAYTSY010000230.1:0-3234 GCA_964440555.1 uncultured Desulfobacteraceae bacterium | reverse complement strand
GATGTCGATCACCTGAAGGCCGCCATCATAATCAGCCCCGTGAGCCACATCTCCCACCACCACGACACTCTGAGCAAGACCCGGCGTATCGACCGACCCGATAATCTGAGGAATGGCGGGGTTGCTTATGTCAATCACCTGAAGGCCTTTATCCCAATCAACAACGTAGGTTCTATCTCCCACTACCACGACACTCTGAGCAATATTCGGCGTATCGACCGACCCGATAATCTGAGGAATGGCGGGGTTGCTGATGTCGATCACCTGAAGGCCGCTATTGCTATCCGCCACATAAGCCCTATCGCCCACAACCGCGACATCAAAAGCAATACCCGGAGTATGGACCGCCCCCATGATTTGCGCTCTGGCATAGTTGCTGATGCCGATCACCTGACTGCCGGTGCCCTGACATGCCACATAGGCCGCATCGCCGACTACCATGACACCGTCAGCAAAACCCGGCGTATCGATCGACCCCATAATCTGAGGACTGGTAGAGTTGCTGATGTCAATTACCTGAAGGTTACCACCAGCCACGTAGGCCCTATCTCCCGTAACGGCGACACTGTTAGGAGAACCACCCGGTGTAGCGACCGACCCTATGATCTGGGGGCTGGCAGGATTGCTGATGTCGATCACCTGAAGGCCGCTTTCATGATCCCCCACATAAGCCCTATCGCCCGCCACCGCGACACCGAAGGCACGACCCGGCGTATTCACCGACCCAATGATCTGGGGACTTGTAGGATTGCTGATGTCAATCACCTGAAGGCCGCTTTCATCATCCGCCACATAAGCCTTATCACCTATCACCGCAACACCATAAGCATAACCCGGTGTATCGACCGACCCAATGATCTGTGGACTGGAAGGATTGCTGGTGTCAATCACCTGAAGACCATAATCATAAACCGCAACATAGGCCCTGTCTCCCGCAACGGCAACATCGTAAGCCCAACCCGGTGTATCGACCGACCCAATGATCTGTGGACTGGAAGGATTGCTGATGTCAATCACCTGAAGACCGTAGTGATAATCAGCCACATAAGCCCTATTGCCCACAACCTCGACACTCCAAGCGGAACCCGGCGTATGGACCGACCCGATGATCGCCTTTGCATTTCCCACGTCTAAATACATGGAAACCCTGGTGTTCTCATCAAACCCTGAACCTGTCAGCGCAACATCCAGATTTTCACCGAATTTACCCATTGTGGGATATACGGCATCTAATTGCAAAGCAACTGGAACCAAACCAAAGTCCTGGATGGTGGTCTGGCCGTCAATGATGGTAATATTTTCAACACTCTCGGCCTGATATCCTGATGCGGAGGCGGCGAGGGCGTATGTGCCGGCAGGAAGAATCATGATATAATAACCATCATTGAGGCTCGTGGTGCTTGAAAGACCGGCGTCTACCAGCGCGCCTACAATCGGCTGGCCTGAATTGTTCCTGACATAACCATCAACAAAGCCGAATCCCCAGGACAAAGCCGGAAAAACGCAAGCCAGAGAAATGAGAACAACCGCCCAAAATGCTGTCAGGCTTCCTTGTTTGGATTTCATATGTCCAACCTCCAATAAGTCAAGAGGGGGTTTAAAAATGATATATCACTGACGCATACAGCGTATGCTGATCCACATCCTGTGACGAATCTTCATCGCCTACGGTCGTTGTCCTGACGCCTCTCCCAAATCGAAATTGATAGGCCATATCAAGAACAATTTTTTTATAGACAATGCCCGAACCCAGGCTGAAGCCGAAGAAATCATCCGGGCTGTTGTCCGCCGGTTCCGGATCATAAAAAAGACCGGCTCTAAATGGGACAATATACTTTTGTTTCGGCATGAAGAGATACTCCAGCCCCGTTCTGATCTGGACGGTATCGCCGACGTCCGATTCGCTTTGCGGCTTTCCGGTAATCGGGTTGGTAACAGCGCCGGACTCATCCTGGAGTGCATAGTCGCTCCATCGGGTCTGATAGACATCAACATCCATGGTGAACTGATCGCTCAAACGGATAGCCAGGCCGAGTCCGTATGCCATCGGCATGTCCAATGTGACTTTTTCAGAATTGCGGAACTCATCGGTCGTATTGCCCGCGGGGTAGGTTGGATAAGTCAACGTTGACCAATAATGATAGTCATGTTTCAGGCGGGCCTCAAAAGGGGATTTAAATACGGCTCCCAAAGTGAATGTCTGGTTGATGCTCCACATCAGGCCGAGATTAAAGTTGATGTTCTGCCATTCCGAAGGATTAACCCATTCCAGGTTCAGGCCCTCCATGGCGTATGATTCATCAATGCGGGTCTGGCTGTTAAACGGAAACCCCACAAATGTTCCGTTTCCAAGGGACCGGTAACTAACGTCCCATTTGTTGTCATACAGGTCTTGACGCCAGATATTGAGCGTCATCCCCACTGATACGGCCGGGGTGATCTGAATCGCCATTGCCGGCGATATGCTTTTAAAAGATCCTTCCTGTTTGTAATCGATCACCTGGTGCAGATCATAAGGCGGGAAGGGTTCAGATAAGTTGTAGGCATAGTTTACCTTTTTGTTAAAATCATACAAATGCTGCCAGTTCAGGGACACGATCATGTTTTTCCCGAAAAGCGAAAACGGGTAGGCAGCGCTCAGGTAGTTGATGTCGCGGGTTGAGACGTCCTGGGGGCCGGAAGCCTCGGGGAAGGCCCTGTATGAAGTATTTTCCTTGCGATAGTTATATCCCAGCACCAGGGACATCTCAGGGGTTTCAAGCTGGATCAGGCCACCAGGATTCCAGGAAGCAGCGGTGGCATCGTCGGCCACGCCGATAAACGCCCCGCCCATCCCAAGGGCTCTGGCCCCTGAGCCCACAGGATTCGGCGATGACGATATCTCGACGGTCTGGGTAATTTGAGCACAGACGGAGGAACATAGAAAGGCTGTCAGCAACAGGAAATAAACAACTGTCTTATTCATCATCAGTGACGTCCGGTTAAGTTTTTGCATATAGTTGAGCGTGTTTTTGTTCTTTGAAAAAATATTCATCAGAAGAACTTCCCGCCATACGGAGTTCGTTCTGGATTTGAATTCGCATCTCTCGGACTCTTTTAATGCTGACGAACTCGTTGTAGTTCTGGTGGCAACACGAACTGGGCAGATATCTGGTTGCCTTCTGCTCGCGCATACTATCATAGTCGACCCTGAAATATCATTTAAATATTAGAATTTACTTGATTTAATTATCA
>CAYTSY010000229.1:0-3260 GCA_964440555.1 uncultured Desulfobacteraceae bacterium | reverse complement strand
GGCAAGGGACCCGAGGGCGCGTCGACCAACATCCAGTGCAACCTGTGCCACGAGGAGCTGGACAAGGACAAGCCGCCGGAACGGAGGCTGGCGGCGGTGTACGGCGAGAAGCCTCAATGGTCGCACGTCACGGACATCCCCTCCGACCTGATCTTCTCGCACAAGAGGCACGTGGCGGACGCGAAGGTCGACTGCGGGGCGTGCCATCGGGGGATACGGGAGAGCGGAGCGGTGCAGGAGGGGCTGCGGGTGAGCATGGTGGACACGTGCATGGCCTGCCACGCCCAGCTCCCGCCGAAGGAGGGGCTGGAGGAGGCGGGGAAGCGGGTCCCCCGGTCCGCCCAGGTCGCCAACGACTGCGCGGTCTGCCACCGCCAGATCCGGCGGGACCGGCCGCCCGAGAGCCACGAGTTCAGCGTCGATCGTCCGCCGCGCAGCCACCGGAGCACGTGGAAGCAGATCCACGGCCAGGCGGTGAAGGCCCACAGCGGCAAGACGAAGGAACGCTGCGACCTGTGCCACCGGGAGTCGTTCTGCTCGGATTGCCACCGGGAGCAGGCGCCGGCGGGCCACACGAACTTCTGGAAGGAGCGCGGGCACGGCATCGCGGTGGGCACCGACCGGAGCGCCTGCGCGGTCTGCCACCAGCCGGACGCCTGCGACCGCTGCCACCGCGAGACCGCGCCGCGCAGCCACGTGGGCACGTGGGGCCCCCCGCGGGACCGGCACTGCATGAGCTGCCACGCCGACGCCGGCCGGGAGCAGCAGTCCTGCGGCCTGTGCCACGGACGGGTCGCCCACCCCACGGCCCCCCGGCGGCCGGCGAACACGGCGCACGCCAGGGCCTCGGAGGGACAGTGCCGCATTTGTCACGAAACGATCGGGATGCCTCACCTGGACAACGGAGACCGCTGCGGATCTTGTCACTGAAATATTGCCGGACGGATGCGCCCCATGGACGCTTTCCTGGAGGACGTGAGATGAAGAGGATCGTTCGCACGCTCGCCGTACTGTGGATCGCGGCGCTGGTCAGCCTGGCGGCAGTCGGCTGCAAGAAGAGCTCCGATGACGACGCCTTCTGGGGGCTGTCCGGCACCGTATCCGGCGCGGAAGGGACGGCGCTCTCGGGCGCCACGGTCTACCTTGTCCCCACATCGGCCGTGGACACGACGCAGATCACGGCGAGCGGGGTCTTCACCGCCCCCTACCCGGCGGAGGCGTACGACGAGCCCCTGGAGGACGCGGTGGCCGCCTCGGGAGCAAGCTTCCCCCAGGCCCTGACGGGCGCGTCGGGCTCCTTCTCAATCGGGACGATCCCGGACGGGAGCTATTTTGTCTACGTGGCTCCTCCCGTCGGAGACACCGAGCACCTCCCCGGAGGGGACAAGTGCCGGAACGCCTACGACGCCTCCCAGCTGAAGGGAGCGACCCTGGCGATCAAGGTCTCCAGCAGTCCCTCGCCGGCCGCGACCTACGTGGGCATGTCCAGCTGTCTCGGCTGCCATCCGGACCATGACACCGCGAAGTACACCGCCCACAAGATCGGCATCATGCCGATGAGCGCCCCGGGGGCCCAGCAGAGCGCGGCGATGTATCCCGACTACTTCAACGCCTTCTCCAAGTTCAAGAGCGCGGCCGACTACACGGGCGGCACGCGCCTGGAGCTTGGCGACTATGATTCGACCCGGGGCTTCGACAAGTTCAAGATCCGGGAGTTCGGGGACACCCAGATGCCGATCAGCGCCGTCTACCTCAACCTGTACCTCTGGAAGAGCACGGGGAACGGCAAGTACTACATCACGATCGACAACATGCTCAACGGAGCCGATCCCCTGGACCTCACGAGCCTGGAAGTCAGGTTCACCTACGGCGGGGCGGTCTACAAGCAGAGGTATCTCCTGGACGTCTCGCCCCTCGCGGCCGGCAGGACCGGCCTGTACTTCACGCTCCAGTACAACACCGAAGGAAGCACCAGCCGGTGGGACCGGGCCCGCCGGGTCTGGAGGGATTACAAATTCTCCAATTTCTGGGGGGCCGGCACGGACACCACGTACGGCACGGCGGACGACGTGATCAAGGCGCCCCCGGTGACGCAGACCTTCCAGGGGGAGTGCGCGGCCTGCCACTTCACGGGATACGAGCGGTACACGGCCGCCAACGGCGAGTTCCTGGCCCGCGCGGCGAACAACCTGAACGGCGAGGCGGACGTCGACGACGACGTCGGCGCCGACGAGATGAACATCACCTGCGAGACCTGCCACGGCGCGGGGTCCGAGCACGCCGCGGCCAACTCGGCGCGCTACATCGTGGCCCAGGACTACCTCAGCCCCGAGCGGCAGAACACGACCTGCGGCCGCTGCCACGACCGGCCCAACGGCAAGACGGGGAACGAACAGCCGATCAGCGACGTGACGCTCCGGATGATGCCGCCGGGCCAGAGCCGCGCGACGTTCCTGGCGGACTACTGCCAGACGGCGAAGAAGGGGCCCAATCCCGCCAGCGAGGTGTGGGCCGACGGGATCCACTCCAAGTCGCACCACCAGCAGTACTCGGACTTCATCAAGTCCGGACACTACAAGAACGACCGCAAGCTCGTCGTGTGCGGGGACTGCCACAACATGCACGCCGTCGAGAACCGGCACTCCCTCAAGTACGACCTCGAGGACAACAACAGCCTCCTCTGCCAGCAGTGCCACAACGTGGACACGCAGGGCCACCTGCTGGAGCACACGGGGAGCACCATGGCCGGACTGAACACCCGGTGCGTCGACTGCCACATGACGAAGACGGCGCAGACGGGCTCCGGCCGCTACGGGTTGATGACCTTCCTGCCTCCCTACGCGAGCTCCGCGGACGAAGAGGCCAAGACGTACTGGGAGAGCGACATCTCCAGCCACACGTTCAAGGTGCCCCGCAAGACGGGCGTGGACGTGGCGGGGAAGGCGCCGGGGAAGGCGATGCCGATCCCCTATACAAACTCCTGCGGCGCGTGCCATGACGTGAGCCAGCTGCAGTATCCGTAGCCCGGGGCATCCGCTGATGCAAGGAAGTTATGACTCGGATGTCGAGCGAAAGGGACCTTGCGATCAAGGCTGCTGTCAGACGCGGCGGTCTTGGCAGGAGGCGATTCGCCGCCGGCCTTTCGTCCGCCCTGGCCGTGGGTTCCTTCCTCATAGCGACATCTGATGCCTGGGCCTCTATGGCTTCCCTCGCCCGGGCCGGGGACGATGCCCCGCCCGCCGCGGGAGCGCCCCCCCAGG
>CAYTSY010000228.1:0-3274 GCA_964440555.1 uncultured Desulfobacteraceae bacterium | reverse complement strand
CGGGCACAATCCGCCCATTCCGCTGATCCGCTTTTTCACGGGATGCAGGAGACCATGCAGCCGGAGCGGGTCAGTTTGTGGCTGAGGCCGACGGGGGACCGCTCCGCGCGACAGGGAGGGGCAATGATCACCACAGAATCGGCACGAGACCAGACTCGGTGATGGCAATGTCGTTGGTCAAGATCGCCGCTTCGTCGCCGAAGAACTCGCGGCAATACAACGCCGTGGCAACAATGATGCTATCGTGGATGTCAAGTTGGCTTGAAAGGTAGGGGACGGTATGGAGATCCATCGGAAAAACGGTGATACGGGGAGAGGCGAGGACCGCTTACAGAACTCGTTCAAAGGCAATGGGCACGCGCTTGCGATCCGCCGCGTGTTTCGCTTCTGCCAGGATAAGAACCGGAACGATCAGCAGCGCGCGGGGATCATCCAGGATGCGCTTCGTATTCGCGCCAAGACGCGCATCATTGCTCAAGTGCCAGAGCAGCGCGTGCGTATCAAGGACGTAGCGCATTACAGACCCTGGGGCAGTCTGAGCCGCGAGGCCTGGAAATCCTCTTCGTTAAAGATCACGCCCGCCCAAACCCCGCGGAGTGACTCGAAGGTGGGGGGCGGCATATCTTGGGGCGAAGGTTGACCGAGAGCTTGGTGGAGCATGGCCAGTTCGCGCTCCAGCCAATTCAACTGCTGACGTATCATATTGAGCATCACCTGCGCGTCTATAGACATGGCAGAGGCCTTTCGTCCAAATCCGGTGAGATTATAACATGATGCGCACGGAGATAAGCACAACATCACGCGACCACCTGCTCACCCTCGCCATCGCCGCGCTGTTCGCGCCGCTGCGCCGCCGCGTGCAGGACGCGATTGACCGCCGTTTCTATCGCAAGAGGTGCGACGCGGCCAAGACGCTCGCGGAGTTCGCCGCACTTCCAATCTCTAATCTCCAATCTCCAATTTCCGTAACGCTTTTCGTAACGCTTTCCAGACGGGCGCTTTATAGAATGGAGGTCAAATGACAACACAACTCAGAAACTTCTGGCAAAGCCTGACGGGGGGAGGGAACCGCGCCGCCCCGGCCGCTGCGCCCCCGATTGCGGAATCGCCCCGGACAACGGCGGCCCCGGACATCGTTCCGCTCGACATCGCCCCCAACGACCCGCTCGTCGCCTACATCCAGAGCACCCCCGGCGTGATGGAGATGGACAGACTCCACCTGGACTCGCCGGGGCTGCAAGCCCTGAAGGCCGCCGGCGTCAGGCTGGTCGTGCCGCTTGTCAGCCAGGGTGAACTGATCGGTTTGCTGAACCTCGGCCCGCGCTTGAGCGAACAGGATTACTCGACCGACGACCGGGTGCTGCTCAACAACCTGTCGGTGCAGACGACGCCGGCCGTGCGCGTGGCTCAGCTCGTGCGCCAGCAGCAGATTGAGGCACAGGCACGGGAGCGACTGGAGCAGGAGATGCGCGTCGCCCGCCTCATCCAGCAAACCCTCCTGCCCAAAGAACTCCCGACGCTGGCGGGCTGGCAGGTGTCGGCCTACTATCAACCGGCCCACGCCGTCGGCGGCGACTTCTACGACTTCACCTCTTTCCCGGATGGCCGCTTGGGAATCGTCGTCGGCGATGTGACGGACAAAGGCGTGCCCGCGGCGCTGGTGATGGCCACCACGCGCAGCATCCTGCGCGCCGCTGCCCAGCGGTCGGACGCGCCCGGCCAGATCTTGGAACAGACCAACCACCTGTTGTGTCCCGACATTCCGCGCAACATGTTCGTCACCTGCCTGTACGCCATCCTCGATCCGGCCAGTGGACGGCTGCGCTACGCCAATGCCGGCCACGACCTGCCCTTCCGGCGTGATGCCGGCGGCGCGACCGAACTCCGGGCCACCGGCATGCCCCTGGGCCTGATGCCTGGAATGAGCTACGAGGAACGCGAGACGACCCTGGGTCCCGGCGAAAGCATCCTCTTTTACAGCGACGGCCTGGTGGAAGCCCACAACCCGCGGCGTGAGATGTTCGGCTTCCCGCGCCTGGGGAGGCTGGTCGGGGATCATCCCGGGGGGCCAGGGTTGATTGATTTCCTGCTGGGGCAACTGGCCGCGTTCACCGGCCCCGATTGGGAACAAGAGGACGACACGACCCTGGTCATTCTTCAGCGCGCCCCCTCACCCCCTGCCCCCTCTCCCGACGCGAACTTCGGCGTCGGGAGAGGGGGAGGGAGTGAAGCCTGGCGCACACTGGCCGAATTTTCTCTGCCCAGCGAACCCGGCAACGAGCGCCTGGCGATGGCGCAGATAGCGGAGGCTGTTCGCGGCGTCCACCTTTCGGCGGCGCGCCTGGAACGCCTCAAGACGGCAGTGGCCGAAGCGACCATGAACGCCATGGAACACGGCAATAAGAACCAGCCGGAATTGCCGGTGGACATCCAGGTGCTGGCCTCGGACGATGCGCTGGCGGTGCGCATCTCCGATCATGGCGGAGGACGACCGGTCCCGGCGCCCGCCACGCCCGATTTGGAAGCCAAGCTGGCCGGGCTGCAACCGCCCCGGGGTTGGGGGTTATTCCTCATCGAAAAGATGGTGGACGAGATGAACGTCGCCAGCGACGAAGCCCATCACACTTTGGAACTGATCACGTATCTGAAAGGAGACGAGCATGCCAGCGAAAGCGCTTGAGACTAACGTGCGCCAAGCAGCGGGCGTTGTCGTCATTGACCTGCGCGGCGAAATAGACGGTTTTTCAGAGGAGACGTTGAACGCCGCTTATGCCGAAGCGGCCCGCCAGAACCAGGACAACATCCTCCTCAACTTTGGCGGCGTGGACTACATCAACAGCACCGGCATTGCCCTGATCGTGGGCCTGCTGGCGCAGGCGCGCAAGTCGGGCCGCCGCCTGCTGACCTGCGGCCTGAGCGAGCATTACGAAGAGATCTTCCGCATCACCCGCCTGGTGGATTTCATGACGCTATTCCCGGACGAGGCGAGCGCGCTGGGTAACGTGAAGCGTGATACGTGACGCGTGAGGCTTGCTCGCGAACCACACTTTGCACATGACGTACTAGCCCAACAGCCAAGGAGAGAGTCACCATGTCCCAAGTCAAAGCAACCATGAACGTTCGTAAAGTAAATGACAAAGCCAGCGTCGTGGATATTCGGGGCGAGGTCAATGCCTTTGCCGAAAACGCGCTGATGGACGCCTACGCCCAGGCCAGCAACGGCCATACTCAGGCCATCATCCTGAATTTCAGTGACCTGGAGTACATGAACAGC
>CAYTSY010000227.1:0-3295 GCA_964440555.1 uncultured Desulfobacteraceae bacterium | reverse complement strand
GATGCTCGCCGTGGGCTGGCTGGCGGCGAAAGTGCTGCCGGGCAAAGCCTCCGACTTCATCCTTGAACTTCCGCCGATCCGGCTGCCGCAGTTGGGGAATATCGTGGTGAAGACGCTGGCGCGGCTCGAATGGTATCTCAAAGAAGTGCTGCCTCTGTTCGCCGCCGGCACGGCGCTCCTGTTTACCCTGGACAAGGTGGGCGCGCTGGCCTGGCTCGAGCGCCTCGGCGCGCCGCTCGTGGTCGGGCTGCTGGGCCTGCCCCCGGAGACGGCGGGCGTTTTCCTCATCGGTTTCCTGCGGCGCGACTTTGGCGCGGCCGGGCTGTTCACGCTGGCCCGCGCCGGCTCGCTCACCCCCACCCAGATGGTCGTCAGCCTCGTCGTCATCACCCTCTTCATCCCGTGCATCGCCAACCTGCTGATGATCGTGCGCGAGCACGGCCGGCGCACGGCGTTTTGGGTGGCGGCCTTTGTGTTCCCGTTTGCGTTCGGAGTCGGGGGTGTGCTCAACCTTGTGCTCCGCGCTCTGAAAGTGGAGTTCTGAGATGACCCGCTGCGCCCTGTGCGGCTACGAATTTGACGAGCGTGCGCTCGCCTGTCACTCGCAGTGTCCCATGAGCGAGGGGTGCGCGATCATCTGCTGCCCAAACTGCGGCTATCAGGCCGTGGACGAGTCAAAGGCGTGGGGTGTGACGCTGCTTCGGAAGGCCTTCTCACGGCTAAAAGTGTCGCGTCTTAAAGAGGCTTCTACGGGCAAGGCCGCAAAGCCCACACGCAACAATCATCTACCAGCCATCCGCAATCTCACAGACTTGCTGCCGGGGCAATCGGCGGAGGTGGTGGAGATCGCGTCGGCGGACGCCGGGCGGCTGCTCACTTTGAGCGCGCTGGGCATAGCGCCGGGGAGTGTGATCCGGCTCCAGCAGCGTTCGCCGGCCTGCATCGTGTGGGTGGGTGAGACACAATTGTCGCTGGACGCTGAGGTGGCGCGCGAGATTCTCTTGCGGGTAACACCGGAGAAGGCCGGCCGGCCTGAATGACAGGTGGCCTCCCAAACATATGACTTTTCCCACTGGCTAGGCCGCCTGCGCTTGCCTATTCTGATAAGAAAGGTCTTCCCTACCGTCTTTCTGGAGGCTTGATGAACCCTGCTCCCTTTGCTAGTGACAGCACGCCGTTGAGCGTTCTGGCTGTGACCCAGGGACAGTGGGGCGAGCGGATTGCTGACAATCTTCATCGTTTTGCTCCAGCTTCTTGGACAGTTCAGCGTTGGTCGGCGCCCCAGCCGCTGCCGCTCGTCATTGACGACCCCGCCGATTTTCTCCCCTCCACATTCCCCCAGGCTGACCTCGTGCTGGCGCTCGGCGAAACGGCCGGCGTTGCCCAACTGATTCCCGACATTGTGAAGCTGGCCGGCGCGAAAGCGGTGATCGCGCCGATTGACCGCAATGAGAGTCTCCCCCCGGGCCTGGTCGCGCAGTTGCGAGGCTGGTTGGCCGATCTCGGGGTGAAGGTCGTATTCCCCAAGCCGTTCTGCTCCCTGACCGAAACGACGTACAACCAACCACCGGTGGTGGTGGGATACCAGGATCCGATCGTCCAGGAGTTCGCTCGCTACTTTGGCCAACCACGGTTCCGCATGACCGTGGACGGCGACCGGCGCGTCAGCGGTGTAGAAGTGGAGAAGGACTCGGCCTGCGGCTGTGCGCGGCACGTGGCGCAAGGCCTGCTGGGCTGCCCGGTGGACGAAGCGGAGTACGAGGCCGGGATGCTGCACCATCATTATCCCTGCCTGGCCAGCATGAATCAAGACGCCGACTACCAGGACACGTTGATGCACGTCTCAGGACACATCTTGCGTGAGGCGGTCAAGGATCAAATCCAGAAACATCTGGAACCCCCGCCCTACTTTCGGCCGATGGGGCGAGTGGAAACCGGAGACGCGGGGACTTGAAGGAGCCTTAGGCGGCAAAGCTCAACAGAGGCAGAGACTTCATCATGCTGATCGAAGAACTAGCCGGTTTGTCTCTCTTTGAAGGGCTTGGGCGCAAGCAACTGGAAACGCTCGCGCCGCTGTTCTGGCGAGAGGCATTCTCGGCCGGCGAAAACGTCTTTGCCCAGGGAAGCGAGGCCCGCAACATCTATATCCTCGAATCCGGGAAAGTCGTCATCCGCTTTAGGCCGGATGATGGCGGAAGCCTGGACATTGAAACCATCCGGCCGGGAGGTGTCTTTGGCTGGTCGGCGGCCCTCGGTCGTCCTGCCTACACTTCGTCGGCCATCTGCCTCACGCCGGTGAGAGCGATGGCGACCCGGGGCAGCGATTTGCGCCGGGTGATGCGGACGGATAAGGAACTCGGCCTGGTGCTTTTGGAACGCATGGCCCAGGTCGTCGCTCATCGGCTGGAAGGTTTCCGTGTCCAGTTAGCCAAACTGTTCAACGTGGAGGTTGAGGCAGAGAGGTAACTATGGAAAAGCTTACGCTGACGCTGGGCGTGCCGGCGATGTACGGCGATCATCACGTTACCAAAGTCCGGCAGATCCTCACGGCGCTGCCGGGCGTGGTCGAGGTACAGGCCAGCGCCGCGCGCCAGCGGGTCGTCGTCATGTTTGACCTCGCCCGACTTTCCGCTGACGCGATCGTCTCGGCCCTCTCGTCTGGCGGCTACCCGCCCGGCGAGGCTCTCGGCCCGTTGGCCCCGGTCACGCCGGGGGGCGACCTCCCGCACGTCGCCGCGACGGAGCAGGCCGAGGCCGTCCGTGAAGCAAAGTATCAACCGCCGCAACCGTTCGGCGTGTGTCCGGGCCTCGAACCGCGCGCGATCGCGGGTGAGCATCCGGGAGATCGCAGATAGCATATAGCTTATCGCATATGGCGTATCGCAATTGATACCAGGGCATACGAAGGCGATACGCGATAGGCAACACGCAAAAGAAGGAGACCCTCATGGCTAAGACCCGCACCAACGAACAACGCAGTATTGATCCGGCCGCGCAGCAAATGCTCATCCGCGCCGACCAGCTCGGCCTGGGCACGGCCTTCACCCGCGCCGAAGCGATGGCCGCCTGCCCCATCGGCATCGGCTCCTCGGCCGGCATCTGCTGCAAGAACTGTTTTATGGGCCCCTGCCGCCTGACCAAAGAGGGCCAGGTCGGCGTGTGTGGCGCGACGGTAGAGACGATTGCGGCCCGCAACCTGGCCCGCGCGGTGGCGGCCGGTTCCGCCGCCCACTCGGATCACGGGCGCGACGTGGCCTTCACCCTGCTCGCGGCGGCCGAGGGACAGGCGCAGGGC
>CAYTSY010000226.1:0-3389 GCA_964440555.1 uncultured Desulfobacteraceae bacterium | reverse complement strand
GCTGGCGGGAACAGTTCCCATCGCCACAGAGCAGGGCCATGATGTTGCATACGAGCAGACTTCGGGCTACGCCACATGCGTCTGGGGTGAAGTGGCGACCGACCTGTACTATCGGCAATGGAGTGGAAGTGCTTGGGATGCAACCTAGATCCGACAGTATATAAACAAATCGGGCGTAAAAGAGTGCTGTTTTTCGGGACGCTTGCGCACCCTGGCCGCCCTGCTTGCGTCTCCTGTAGTCCAAACATCCCTTAAGTCAGCAGATAGGGCAAGATATATATGTAGTCCAAACAATACGGGCTTATGTTCTTCAAGGAAAGTCCAAGCAGAGGACACATCTACTACAGTGTAGTCCAAACCATTCGTACTGGAACGGATGTGAAACACAAGAAGGCGCTGTATCTCGGTAGACTCGACAATCTGACGCCTGAGGCAAGAAGCGTGATCGAAAGAAAGATCAAAGAGTTCGGAGACACTAGGTTATCGCTCAAGTTCTACAAGCTGCTCTCGATTTACGGATATGAGGAAGACCTGGTACCAATTGCAAGTCTGGAGATATCAGATGTGCAAGACTATGGGGACGTCATAGTCCAGCATTGCATCTGGGAGAAGCTTGGCATCTCTGAGATAATCGATCGTATCGGGCTGCGAGTTGGGGGAAAGGTGCCATTGGGGAAACTTGCCGAGATTCAGGTCATCCATCGCAACTGTGATCCAGGTAGTAGAGAGAAGACTGCACGGTGGTACTCAAAGACTGCGCTTCCGATTGTGCTGAAGGTCCCTCCAACTCGTGTCTACAGCCGTCTTCTGTTGCGCTCCCTTGAATATCTTCAGCCGAAGTACACCGTGCAAATGCAGCGAGAGATATACAACCGCATCAGAGAGACGGTAGGTATACAGCCATCGAGAGTGGACATAGACACCACAGCAGTTCATTTCGAGGGGAACAAATGCGTGATTGCCAAGTTCGGCTGGAGCCCGCCGGATCAGCGGGGAAAGAGACAAATCGTGGTGTCTGTTGCAGTTGATCAGAATGGCATCCCACTGACGCACATAGTGTTTCCGGGTAACAAGCCGTGCATGAAGACGCTGAAGAGAATGGATCGGATACTCAGGAATGAGTTTGGCGTGGAGAAAGCCATGCGGGTAGGAGATAGAGGCATTGCGACCAAGGAGAATAGAACGTATATGGATAGGAGGAAGGAACCGTACCTGCTTGCATTGGACCTGGACAATCATGAATGTGACATCGCAGAAGAAGCATTCGCGCATGCTCATTGGATTGATGTTGATAAGGAGGTCCGTGTTGCAGAAGTGCTCAAGAGAGAAAACGGACGTGATATGAAATATCTGGTCGGAATGAACAAGGTGAATGCCAAGAAGGAACATCGAGAAAGAATCGCGAGGATCGAGGAGGCGGAACAAGACCTCGAGGCGGTTCAGAAATCCGTAGCCAAAGGAAAGATAACATCCCGAAAGCAGCGCGATCTACGGATAGGCCATGTTCAGATGAGTCTTGGCGTCAAGAAATACATCGAATGCCGTGGAAAAAGAAAGGGCTACGGCTTTGAATCCATCAGGATGAAAGAAGAGATTGAAGAGGCTGAAAGATGGGATGGTGTATTTGTGCTGGTCACGACAGAGATGGAACTGACGCCGGTGGAGATGCTGGAATCCTATCGTGAGAGAGACCGGGTGGAGAAAGCTATCTGTGTATTGAAAAGCGTGCTTGAGATCGAGCCTGAGTACGTTCACACCAAGAAACACGTGCTCGGACACGTGTTCATCTGTGTCCTAGCATGCCAGCTCAGAGCTGTAATGAGGCATTTGCTGAAAGAGAAGGGATTGGACATGAGCATCGATGAGGCTCTCGGTATACTCGAACGCCTCAAGGTTGCGAGTATATCTTTCAAAGGAGATGAGGCGAGGGTGCACAGGAAGTTGACCAGGGTGGATGGACGCACAAGAACGCTGATGGAAGTGTTTATATTGCGGAATGCTGATAGGAGCTTGATAGAGGACGGTATTTAAATACTGTCGGAAATAGGGACCACTGCGGCCAGGCCCTCTGCGAGACGGTATCACGCGATGGCGTACGACCGCCAGAGCGATCGCATCGTCCTCTTCGGCGGTGCCAACGGAAGCTTGTACAACGAGACCTGGACCTACGAATCCCCCTCCAAACCCTCCGCCCCCCTCACCCTCAGCGCCATCGCAGGTAACACCCGCGTGACCCTATCCTGGTCCCATCCAGCCTCCGACGGCGGCTCTCCTATCACCAACTATTGCATCTACAGGGGTGGCAGCCCCGGCACTGAGACTTTCCTCACACAGGTCGGCAACGTCCTCACCTACACAGACACCAACGTCACCAACGGCCAGGCCTACTACTACAAGGTCAGCGCCTACAACGTCGCAGGCGAAGGGCCGCTCTCGAACGAAGCAAGCGCAACACCTTCAGCAGTGGTTCCATCCGAGCCGCTGGATCTTCGAGCGATACCAGGCAACGCGCAGGTGAACCTCAAATGGGACCTGCCGGCATCCGACGGGGGTTCCACGATCCTACGCTACAAGGTCTATGGCGGCACTTCTCCACCCCTTGTGGAGGTCGGGACAGCAACACTGACCAACTTCACCCATACCAGTCTCACCAACGGCCTCACCTACTCATATCAGGTCAGCGCCATCAATGCTGTCGGTGAGGGGCCGCCATCAAGTGTAGTGAGTGCTACACCGCGCAATGTACCAGGTCCACCCGGAAACCTCGCAGCAACTCCAGGCAACGGCCAGGTTCTTCTCAGTTGGAGCGTGCCAGCTTCCGATGGTGGTTCACCGGTCACAGGGTACGAGGTGTACGGCGGTTCATCTCCTAATCCATCGAGCGTTGTCGAAACACCCGCCACTACCAGCTTCACCCACACTATCCTCACTAACGGCCAGACCTACTACTATGCTGTAGCTGCGCTCAACGCCGCCGGAGAAGGCCCAAGGTCTGCCGAGGTGAACGCAACACCATCCACGGTGCCCGAAGCGCCGACCAACGTCATCGCCACGCCTGGCAATGGTGTCGTGTCTCTCACATGGTCCCCGCCAGCATCCGACGGCGGCTCTCCGATCACTAACTACAAGGTCCGTGGCGGCCTGTCTCCCGATCCGACCACGGTCATCGCAAATCCTACATCGGCTCGATTCACACATCAGGGGCTGGTCAATGGCCAGACGTACTACTACTTGGTCAGCGCAGTCAACGCGAATGGCGAAGGTCCGAAATCCGCACAGGCTTTCGCGATCCCGAACTCGAATCTGCCGACGGTTCCGACGGAACCACAGAACCTTCAAGCTGTTGGAGGGAACAGTCGTGTCTCTCTGAGTTGGTTCCCGCCTGCATC
>CAYTSY010000225.1:1958-3396 GCA_964440555.1 uncultured Desulfobacteraceae bacterium | reverse complement strand
AGAACCGGCGGCTGCTCGTCGTCCAGCCCCTGGCCCTCTCCGGCCAGCCGGAAGACGGCGACTTTCTCGCGCTCGACACGACGCACGCGGGCATCGGCGACACGGTGCTCGTCAACCGCGAGGGCAACGGCGCGCGGCAGGTGCTCAATAACCCGGAGGGCTGTGTCATTTCCGTCATCGTTGGGATCGTCGACTCCACCCACATCGCCGCCTGAGCCTGTTTTCCGCAGCTCTCGCCATAGTTGCACTGCCGCACCTCGGGACAGCCATTCGCCATTTGTCATTTCCTCCATTCCCCATTTGTCATTTCCTCCATTCGTCATTTGTCATTTTCCCCATTCGTCATTTGTCATTTTCCCCATTCGCCATTTGTCATTTCCTCCATTTGTCATTTCATTTCCCCCTCGCCATAGTCCCAAGTTTGTTATAAAATCCAAACTAGACCGCCGATGGCCAAGCTGCTCCTGGTGGATGACGACCCTATCCTGCTCACCCTGCTGGCGAAGCTGCTCCGCCACAGGGGCCACACCGTGTCCGAGGCGGTCAGTGGCGAGGAGTGCCTGGCCCGAGCCACGGCTGAGAAGTTCGACCTGATCATGACCGACGTGATGATGCCGGACATGGACGGTTACCAACTTACGCAGCAACTGCGCGCCCATCCGGCGGCGCGGGACACAGCCATCCTCATCGTGACCGCCAGCCTGGAAGGGCCGGATCAGGAGATAGCCAGGGCCGCCGGCGCCGACGGCTACGACGTAAAGACCGTCAACATGAGCCGGCTTAACGAGACCATTGAGAGCCTGCTGGCCGCCAGACAAGCCAGCCAGATAAAAACGGACGGAGAACAGCCCCTAATTCATCAGGTCAAAAGCGAGGAGGTCTGACAGAGAACTATGAGCAACGCCCGTTTGCTGATCGTGGAAGACAATGAAGAAGTGGCGCAGATGTTGGTCTTGTTTCTCGGCTCGCGCGGCTTCAAGGTTTCCGTCGCCCCGGACGGGGCCACCGCCCAGCAGCTCGTCCGCCAGTCTCTGCCCAGCCTCATCCTCCTGGACGTCGGCCTGCCGGATATAGATGGCTACGAACTGCTCAAACAGTTTCGCCAAAGCGCCCGCACGCGCAACATCCCGACGATCTTCCTCACCCAGCGCAGCAAGAAAGCCGACCGGCTCGCCGGCTTGCAGCTGGGCGCGGATGATTTCATCGCCAAGCCCTTCGACCTGGAAGAGCTTTTCCTGCGCGTGCAAAACGCCGTGGCCCGCGCCGAGCGGGAGAACTTGAGCGATCCCCACACCGGCCTGCCCGCCGGGAAGACGGTCCGGGAGGCGTTGACCGCCGCACGGTCCCAGGCGGGCCGCACGACTATCGAGTTCCGTCTGCGCCACACGAGCGAATTCCGCGACTTGTACGGGGCGCTCGCCGGCGCAGACCTGCTGCG
>CAYTSY010000225.1:0-1948 GCA_964440555.1 uncultured Desulfobacteraceae bacterium | reverse complement strand
GATGCTGAATAGCGTGGTCAACTCGGTTGGCGCGCCGGATGACTTCCTCGGCCAGACGGGCGAAGAGACCTTCGTCATTATCAGCGCGCCGGAACGGGCCGAAGCTATCCGCAAAACGGTCGTGGAGCGTTTCAACAATGACGCCGTGCAACATTACGGCCTGGGCGAGCGCAGCGGGGATCAGGTCAAGGTCAAAGACCCCTCCGGCCAGGAGCGTGTTCTGCCGCTGATCAAGCTCGAAGTCACCACCCTGAATTAGACGCTCGATGCCTGCCAAAACCGCAGAAGACGCGCTCCGGGCGGAGATCGTCCGCGTCGGGCGCTTGATGCACGCCAATGAGTTCGTGGACGGGACTTCGGGCAACCTCTCCGCCCGCCTGGACGCGGATCGTCTCCTCGCCACGCCCTCCGGTTTGGCCAAAGGTTTCCTCGAGCCCCACCAGCTCATCGTGGTGAATATGCGCGGCGAACTCGTCGCCGGCGAGCCGGGGCTTAAACCCACCTCCGAGTTGTTGATGCACCTCGAGGCCTACCGCCGCCGCCCGGAGATGAATGCCGTCATCCACGCTCATCCCGTCACCTCGGTGGCGCTCAGCATCGCCGGCATCTCCCTGGCCGAGTGCGTCATCCCGGAAGCAATCGTAGTGCTGGGTCTCGTCCCCACCACGCCGTATGCCACGCCGGCCAGTGAAGAGAACCAGCGCGCCATTTCCGAGGTCATCGTGGGGCACGACGCCCTCATCCTGCAATATCACGGCACGCTGACCGTGGGCCGGGACGTGATGGAGGCGTATCTGCGACTGGAGACCCTGGAACACACCGCGAAGATCATCGCGCTTTCCAAAGTGCTCGGGGGCGGCCTGCCCCTTCCGCCCGAGCAGGTCGCCAAGCTGATTCAGGCGCGGAAGGAGGGGGGGTTCGCCCGCCCAGGCGACGCTGAGGAGTTTTGTTTAGCGTGTGGGGTGTGCCACCCCCTGGGGAAACACACCCCTCGCCCCAGCTCCGGCGTATGGGATGATGCCGCCCTTGGCGCCGAAGAAAACCTGGTGCGCGAGATCGCCGAGCGCGTGCGGCGCGAACTCAAACTCTAACTCAAACTCAAACTCCGCCTTTGGCGTCCCAACTCTAACTTCTCACTCAAACTTCCTTGACCCACCTCTCTGCCGCATGGTAGAATGCGGCACGTCCCTGCCCCCATCGTCTAGTGGACCAGGACGCGGCCCTTTCAAGGCCAAAACTGGGGTTCGAATCCCCATGGGGGCACCTGACATTGTGGTACAAATGCAAAGCCGTAACGCCGACAGGTCATTCGGGCGCCATGCGAATGACCTGTTTGACTCTCAGGAGATAGACATGCCCACGTTGACCCGACAAAGCCTCATCGGCGCTGTGGCGGCGGCCCTGCTGCTTGCCGCCTGCGCCCCGGCCACGCCGCCTCTGACCTCCTCGGCGGGCGCGACCGAGCCCACGCTCTCGTCCATTGCGCTTAACACCCCGGCCTCCGGCGCGGAGACGGAAGCCGCGCCTGCGCCTCAAACCCCTCAGCCGGCGGCCTCGAAACAATGGGGCAAGCCGCCGGCGATGACCGTTGATCCGAGCAAAATCTACGCGGCGACCTTCAAGACGGAGAAGGGTGACATCAAGGTTCAGCTTTTCGCCGACAAGGCGCCCCTCACGGTCAATAACTTTGTGTTTCTGGCACGCCAGGTATTTTACGACAACACGACCTTTCACCGCGTGCTGGCCGACTTCATGGCGCAGGGCGCCGCCCCGACCGCCACCGGGCGCGGCGGCCCCGGCTACAGTTTTCAAGACGAGTTTCATCCCGACCTGCGCTTCGACGACGGCGGTTACCTGGCGATGGCCAACGCCGGCCCCAACACCAACGTCAGCCAGTTCTTCATCACCTTTGTCCCCTCCTCACATCTGAACGGACAGCACACAATTT
>CAYTSY010000224.1:2162-3427 GCA_964440555.1 uncultured Desulfobacteraceae bacterium | reverse complement strand
TACAACTCGCCACGACGAGCGTGATGAGCAACGCGCGCAGTGTGATCACGAACCGACGCTGGTGTAATGGCGCAGGCCAAACAGCCACGTGCGGTAACTGATGAAGAGCAGCGCGGCCGCGACGACCGGAGCGAGCCACGCCAGCGCGCCCACATCGCGGCCCAGCAGATAGCTGGCCGGAATGAACGACGCGAAGCCGTATGGGATGAGCCAGGTCATCATGATTTGCAGGCCGCGAGGATAGATGGTCAGCGGGTATTTGGCAAACTCATGGGTGTTAAAGATGATCTGCGTCACCGGGATCGACTCGACGATCCAGAATGCCGAGGTGGCGGTGATCAGGTTGAGGGCGATGAAGATTGCGCCGCCGCTGAGCACGGCGACGACAAGATACAGCACGTTGAGCGGAGTCCAGGCGACGCCGAGTGGCGCCGCCGCCTTGATCACCAAAGCAGCCCCCACAAGAAAGTTGCCAATGCCATCGTGGCAGAATCGGTCGGCCAGCAGATGAAAGAGCGGGTCCACCGGGCGGACGAGGAAACGGTCGAAGTCACCGGAGCGGATGTAGTTCCAGCCTATCGTCCACAGGTTGTCGGCGAACATGTGGTTGATCGATTTCGCCAGCGTGATCAGGCCATACACCAGCAGAACTTCGTCGAAGTTCCACCCGTTGAGGCTGGGGATCTGACTCATCACCACCCAGATCGTCAACAGCCCGGCGATTTGCAGAATAATGGTAGACGACGCTCCGATGATGAAGTTGGCGCGGTACTCCATCAGGATTTTGAAGCGCTGAAGGAGAAACCAGTAATAGAGTTCGACGTATCGCTTCATCGTGTTGAATGAGGAACCACGGATTGCACGGATTGGAGGGTAACGCTTTCGAGGGCTTGCGCCATATCTTACCCACCCTGCACCGTGATTTTGCGGATGGCGATATCGAAGACCAGCCGCGAGAGGACAAACATCGCAGCCAGCCAGATCAACTGCACCAACCACACGCGCGGGGCATCGGCCACAGGTGTGATGCCGCTGAGGAGTGACACCGGCACGGCGAGCGCCTGTGCGAACGGCAGGGCCGCGGCCACGCGCTGCAGCCAGTCGGGCATCATTGCCAACGGCACAAGTGCGCCGCTGAAGAACGTCGCCACGCCCACCCGCACAACGCTCAACCCCCACGTCTCGGTGCAGTAGAAGGCAAGGCAGGCAAAAATCCAGTCGAAGAAGTACAGCACACTGCGGCCCAATATCACCGAGATCAGGAA
>CAYTSY010000224.1:0-2152 GCA_964440555.1 uncultured Desulfobacteraceae bacterium | reverse complement strand
TTGCTGCAAGTTCAGGCCGCCGAGGGTCGTCGTGCTCGCATACACCGCCCGCCAGAAGTAGACGAAGATCGTCATCGTGATGATCTGGGCGACGAACTCCATCCACACCCACGCGTTGTAAGCCAGATACAGCTTGGGCATCATGGCGGCAATGGCGCCGTAGACGTTCACTTGACGGCGCAATGAACGAAGCAATGTCGTCATTGATTTATCAGTTCTTCGTCTTTCAACACGCCACTGTAGATCTGCTTGATGATTGACGACAGGTCTGGCTCGGACAACGAAAAATCTTTGACGTCGGCCTGCTTCATCACCGACGCCGCCACTTCGCTGGCCGTCGTCGCCGTGCGGTCGAACCGAAGCGACCACTTGCGCGGCTCGACCGATACCACCTCCGCGCCGGGAGGCAGATCGATGCCATCCACCGGCCCGCTGGTGTCGAACGCGATCTCGCGGTATTTGCCGAAGCGATCTTTGATGGTAGTGATCGGCCCGTCGTAAATCAGTCTGCCAGCGTCGATGATGATCACCCGCTGGCACAGTTCTTCGATGTCGCCCAGATCGTGCGTGGTGAGGATGACGGTCGCGCCTTTCTCACGGTTCTGCTGACGAATGAACTCGCGAATACGCTCTTTGACGATCAGGTCGAGACCGATGGTCGGCTCGTCGAGATACACTACCTTCGGTTCGTGAATGAGGGTGGCGGCCAGTTCGGCGCGCATCTTCTGGCCGAGCGACATGTTGCGGATGGGGACGTGAAGCAGTTCGTCCAGTTCCAGCGTCTCGGCGAACTGATCGAGCAGTTGCTTGTAGCGGGCGGCGTCCACCTCGTAAATCTTCGCCACAAGGTTCAGCGACTCGACAAATGCCAGATCCCACCACAACTGCGTGCGCTGGCCGAACACGACGCCGATGTCGCGCGCGTTCGCCACTCGCTGACGATGCGGATCGCGGCCCAGCACTCGCACCTGCCCGCCGGTCGGCGCCAGAATCCCGGTAAGCATTTTGATCGTAGTGGACTTGCCCGCGCCGTTGACGCCGATGTAACCGACGATCTCGCCCGGCTCGACGGTGAAGTGGATTCCGTCCACCGCCACTTTGTCGTCGTACTGCGGGCGGAAGAGCGCCTTCACCGCGCCGAGCACGCCGGGGTCTTTGCGCGGGATTTGATAAACCTTAGTGAGGTTTTCGACTTGAATGATGGACATTGAATTGACGAAAGATGAAGGACGAAAGACGAACTTCCCGTTCGTCATTTCGCAGAATTCGAGGCCGAAGGCTTGCCCTGTTGGTGTAAAAACTCGCCGAGGTCAGAGAAATCTTCGACGTCGAAGATGGCATCATAGGCATCCTGCGGGATGCGGCGATGAAATGCGCGGCGAGTGACGACGATGACGAAATATTCTCGGCTGTGACGTTTGCGAAAACTCTGCAAACGGCGCACGCCGCCGCCGATCTGGATCGAACTGACCGGCTCGATGACGACGGTGCGATCATCGCACTGCAATTCGGCGAGCAGGATACTGGGGGTGAACAGCCGCCACTCCTTCGGACTGGTCGGCAGTTCAAAATTCAGCGCCCAGTGTTCGTGCGCCACGCTGAGGGTGTTGAGGTAATCGCACAGTGAGGCTTCGGATTGGCTGCGGACGATGTGTCCATTGGGCATCGCCCATCCCGGGCGTTGGTGAGGCATATTGCAGTTCCTGTTGAAGAGGCGGGCAACCGCCCACCCCTACAATATACCAGCATCTCGCAAATAGTCCTCGGCCATGTTGGGTGGTGGCTGGCGCGCCCAATTGGCCGGGTTTGCCTTGCTGTTGCCACAGACCGCTCATTGACTTTTGCTGTTATCATTACTATAATGAAAACATACCTACCAGTACGTATCCGGCCAAGTGTATACCAAATCAGAAACCACCATCACCAATATCCTCATCGCCGCCCAGACTTCATTCCTCGATAAGAACTACGCAGATGTAACAATGGAAGAAGTAGCGGAGGCGGCGGGGGTTACCAAAGGCGCCCTCTACCACCATTTTGCGGGCAAAGAGGCGCTCTATCTGGCGATGATGCACGCTGATCTGGAAGAGACGAAGACTCTCTTTCACTCGGCTGTGGAGCGCCGGGGCACTTGTCGGGAGCGGATGCGGAG
>CAYTSY010000223.1:0-3510 GCA_964440555.1 uncultured Desulfobacteraceae bacterium | reverse complement strand
CCTACGGGCTGCGCGCGCGCGACATGCGGATTTTTCCCTCGTTTGCCGAAGGGGATAAAGTGGCGACGGATCCCGCCGAATTTGCCTCCGCCCCCATCGTGCGCGCGTTCTTTGTCAACTATCTACGGGTGACGTTTGAGCCGTTCCCCAACCTCGCCCTCACCGCCGATTACTGGGTCCCAGACTCGCATACCGTCGCCGGACGCTTCACACTCGTCAACCACGGCCCGGGGCCTGCTCGCCGCGTCCGCGTGCTGCTCTCCGCGCTGCTCAAGCCCATCGAGAATCCCAGAACCATCGGACCGGGCAAACTCGACGACGCGCCCGCGCTTGAAGGCCATACCGGCGACCTCGACATCGTCACGCTCCTCGAAGGGGTAGCGGAGGTGGAGGCCGCGCCGTACCCCACGCTCTCCCGCGCCTTCGACCTCGCGCCCGAGGCGGCGGTCTCCGTCCGATGGGTGGAAGCGGCCCGCGCCTCCGTCGCCGAGTGTCTGCCTCTGATCCGGGATATCTTCGCCCGCGAATGGTACGGCGAATTCGCGCGCATTGAGCTGACCAACGCGGGGCTGTTGGATATCGAGACCGGCGACACGGATTGGGACGCGGCCTTCGCCTTCGCGCAAGCCGTGGCCCTGCGCTCCTACGTCGGGCCGACCGCTCATCTGCCGTGCCCCTCGTTCATCTTTACGCGCCTTCCCGACCGCGGGTATTCGCGCCAGGGCGACGGCTCGGATTACAACTGGCAGTGGAACGTGCAGGTGGCGACCGAAGCGTATGTCAACCTCCCGCAGATTGCCTCGGCGGCGCCCGATCTCGCCAAAGGGGTGATCCGCAACTGGCTCGCCGTGCAGGGGCCGGATGGTTTCATAGATTGGAAACCCGGCCTCGGCGGCCAGCGCGAGAAGACGCTGTGTATCCCGCTGTTGGCGACGCTGGCGTGGAAGCTTTACGAATATACCGAGGACCGCGATTTTCTGGCCGAGGTCTACCCCGGCCTGCGCCGCTTTCTCGACGCCTGGTTCACGCGCCGCCACGACCGCGACGAGGATGGTTTCCCAGAGTGGTCGCACACGATCCAATCGGCGTTTGACGACTGCCCGTCGTTCGCGCGCTGGCAGCCCTGGGCGCAGGGCGCCGACATCACCCTGGCCGAGGCCCCTGACCTGGGCGCGTATTTGTTTCGCGAGTGCTGCAGCCTGCGCCGCATCGCCGCGCTGCTCGCGCCGTCAGGCGCGCCCGAAGACCCTGCCCTCGCAGAGCGCATGGAAAAACTCAGGCGCGCGGTCGAGGCCATGTGGCGCGATGATACGGCGACCTACCATTACGTGGATCGCGACGCGCACGAGGTCACCCGGGGCGAGGTGCTCGCCGCCGGGCGCGGCGATCTCGTGGCAGAAGTCCATCGGCGGTTCTCGCCCTCGGCGCGGATCCTCGTCAAGGCGCTCGGCCCCAGGGACGCGCGGCCCGATCTGGAGGTGATGCTGGTCGGGCGGGGACGGCGTGGGCGGCATCGCGTGGAAACGCTCCGGCGCTCACACGTGCAGTGGTATTTCGGGATGGGGACGGCGGTCAGCGATAAACTGTACGCGGAATTGGAGCGCCTGGAAGTGCGCGGCCTGACCGGCGATTTTGAAGTGACGGTTTCCGTCGTAGATTATTCGCGGCAGGATCAGACCTTGCTGCTCCCGTTGTGGGGGGGCATCCCCGCCCCTTCGGCAGGCTCAGGGCAGGCGCCGGCCC
The DNA here is from genome assembly GCA_964440555.1 of uncultured Desulfobacteraceae bacterium. Taxonomy (GTDB): domain Bacteria; phylum Desulfobacterota; class Desulfobacteria; order Desulfobacterales; family UBA5616; genus CAYTSY01. The sequence goes on along the minus strand of CAYTSY010000223.1, from coordinate 1,767 downwards.
GCGCCGAGGCCCTGGTTCGCAAGACGATCCTCGACCCGGAGCGCTACTGGCGGCCCTATGGCATACCCAACTGTTCTGCGTTGGACCCGGCCTACAAAGCGGATAATCGAGAGGGCAGCGGCGGCGTGTGGATGATGTGGAACACCATGCTCGGCGAGGGGTTAGTGGAATACGGCTACCGCGCCGAAGCCGCCGAACTCATCACGCGGCTGATTACGGCCATGCTCTTCACGCTCAAGACGGACAAGGCTTTCCGCGAAGCCTACAACCCGGACAAACTGGAAGGGTTGGGCGACCGCGATTACATTTGGGGCATCGCGCCGGTGGCGCTGTTCATGCAGACCGTGGGCGTGCGCATCGTCCACCCACGCCGGGTGTACCTCGAAGGGCGCAACCCGTTCCCCTGGCCCGTCACCATCCGGCACAAGGGTGTGACGGTGGGCAAAGGCGCAGACGGGGCTATGGTGACGTTCCCCTCCGGGCGGCAGGTCATGGTCACGGATCCGAGGCCGCAGTTTGTGGAAGATTTGTGATGTGTGATTTCCTGCTGTTTTGCCATTCTATCACGAGTTTCTGAAAAGCCTGGCGGATGGTGCTATACTCTTGATACCTCCAAGTGTGAAAGGATGTCGCGCCATGACCATCATCCTCGACAACTATGCTATCCCCGAAAAAGGGCCGGTAGAGATCAAAGTCAACCTCGCGTTTGAAATCAAAGTGACGGCGGAGGAAGCAAGGCACACGGTCATCCGCTGGCTGATCAATGAAGTCAGTTACATGCTGGGGGCAGACGCGCCTACCCTGGTAGTGAGTGAACGGGCCGTATGGCGTGTGCCGGTCTGGATTGGCTTCCCCCATACGGGTCGTATCGGCGTCGTCGGAACAGCGGAAGTGGATGTAGAAACAGGGGAGCTGCTTAACCCGCCGGAGCGCAAGGCGGCCATCGAGCGCTACCTTGAAGAAGAAGTAAAACCGCGTTTGCCTCCCTATCAGACAGGCGCCCGCCATGTGCCTCCCGAATACCTGGCTAAAGCGCCGCTTGCGTCTGAGTTAAGCACTGACAAAGACTGACCCGACAGCATAAGGAGTTCCATAGCGCATGACCAACATCCGTCTGCCCGTTGCTCACCGCGAGCAAGCCGACGCCGCGGACTGTCTGGCCGCCTGCGCCGCTATGGTGCTGGATTACATGGAGGTGCCCTTCGCATATGAGCGGCTCCTGAAATTGCTGCGGGTGCAATGGTTTGGCGCATTTGGCTCCGGTCTGCGGGCGCTTGAACAATTGGGCGTTGAGGTCATCTATAAACAGGGCACACTGACGGAATTGCGTGAGCATTTGTTAAATAATCGTCCGCCTATTGCGCTGGTTGAGACGGGTGAATTGCCTTACTGGAATCAGTCAACCCTGCATGCTGTGGTTGTGAGTGGGATGGATGAAGGGCATGTTTATCTCAACGACCCTGGGTTTCCCGAGTCCCCCGTTCAGGTCTCCCTCGGCGACTTCGGCCTCGCCTGGTTCGAGCGGGATGAATTCTACGCGGCATTGATGCGGCGCGACTAAACCCTCCAATTTGCACCCCTTTATCATCAAAAACAGCACAGATGTCAGTGACAAAGCCACAACTGCCCATTTACATGCGCCTCCGAAAAGGTGTATAAGTAACTGTAGCGACCTCGCAAGGGGACGAAACAGATGTTCACCACTCACTCACTCAATCACTCACTCAATCAATCAGCCACTCACCGCCCACAACTGAATACCCGGAT
>CAYTSY010000222.1:0-3682 GCA_964440555.1 uncultured Desulfobacteraceae bacterium | reverse complement strand
AGGGTGTGACCTGTCCTGCCGGGATAAGAGCGTCGAGTCCCTTGCCGAGACCGGTGCGTTTTGGCATGTGTTATCCTTGATTAGCCACAGAGCGCACAGAGTCCACTGAGTTTCTTTTTAAATCTCAATGTCCTCTCTGATCTCTGTGGCGAAGTTACTTCGAGACTGGGACCCCATCGCCTTTAAGCAGTTCCTTGGCGAGTGCTTCATAGGCATGTGCGCCAACAGAAGAGGGCGCATATGCAGAGATGGGAAGTCCATACGATGGTGCTTCTGCGAGGCGGATGCTGCGTGGAATGATAGCCTTAAACACTTTTCCTGGGAAATGTTTGTGGACTTCCGCGACCACCTGCTGGGACAGGCTCGCGCGCCCGTCGTACATGGTCATCACCAAACCGCGGATGACCAGGTGTGGATTGAGCGCCGAGCGCACCCGTGAGATCGTATGCGTCAATTGCCCCAGCCCCTCCAGCGCCAGGTATTCGCACTGCACCGGGATAATCACACCGCTGCGCGCCGCCACCAGGCCGTTGAGCGTAATCAGCCCAAGCGAGGGGGGACAGTCAATGAGGATGTAATCGTAAAGTGAGTCGGTGGTGGCGAGAGCTTTGCGCAGTTGGCTCTCGCGCGCTAATATGCCAACCAATTCGACTTCTGCACCCACGAGGGCGGGTGAAGCGGGGAGGAGGGCTATTTTCAACTGGGGGCTGTGCAGCACATGCTCGCCTGGCGCGGCCTCATTCACGAGCGCCTCGTACACCCCCCCTTTGACTTTGTGCTTGTCAATACCTAGCGACGAGGTGGCATTCGCCTGAGGGTCAAGGTCCACCAGCAGCACGCGTTGGCCCGACATGGCGAGATACGCCGAGAGACTGATGGCGGTAGTCGTCTTACCCACACCGCCTTTTTGGTTCACGAGGGTATAGATGCGAGTCATGCGAATACACAATACCGAATGCTCAATACTCAATAGGCCGAACGACTTTGCGTATTGCGTATTCTAAAGTCAGGCTGCCTTTATCCTGCATAAGCCAATCTCTTCCGGGGTCGGCACGCCGTCCAGGCCAGGACGTGTCACCGACAGCGCAGCCACGTGGTTGGCGAACCGCGCCGAGGTCCACGGGTCTTCGGTCTCGTACAAGGTGACGAAGAAGGCGGCGGCGAAGATATCTCCCGCGCCCGTGGGGTCTACTTCCGTCTCGGGTGGGGCGGGAAACTGCCGGGTGACCTCGCCCTTCACAAATACGGTGCAGCCGCGTGCGCCTTCTGTCACCACCAGCACCCTGGCGGCTTTAGCCCACTGCTCCGCTAAAGCCCAATCCCCGCGGAGGTCTTCGAGGCTCACCACGGTCGCGCTGGCATAGGGCAGCGTTGCCAGGGCCTCCGGCCACGCGAAGCGGTCATTTCTGACTCGACCTCGAGAGTCCCAAGTGCGCAGCCAGCCTTGTGGGGTCAGGCCCACGAAGGCCCCCCCAAAAGAGCCGGCCAGAGCCGGCTCCACTTCACGCGCGAGGGGCGCGAGATGAATGACCGGCGCCTGCCGCCAGGTAGCGGGGATAAAGGACGGGGTGAGCGCAGCCGCGCGCGCACGGAGGAATTGTGTGCGCCCCTGGGAACCGTAAACATTCTCGAACGTGGTGCTGGTTTGAGAGCCGGCGGGGGCGCACGCCAGTCCAGCAAGTCGGCCAAGAGGCATATCGTCGCCGTAGGCGGTGACCAGGCCGGGGGTATAGCCCAGGGCATGCGCGGTGAGGGCAGCATAGGCGGCTGTTCCGCCCAGGCGTGGACCGTTGGGGGTGAGGTCTTTGGCGAGGTGGCCGATGGCCAGATAATCAATCGTCTTACGTCTCTTTCGGGATAATCGTGACTTTGCGGCGATCACCCTCCCCTACGCTTTCGGTGCGCACGGCGGGATGATCGCGCAGTTCGAGGTGGATAATGCGCCGCTCGTTGGGCGGCATGGGTTCGAGGGACAGGGTGCGCTTGCGCTGGGCGGCTTGCTCGGCCATGCGCCGGGCCACGCGGCGGAGTTGCTCTTCGCGACGCTGCCGGTAGCCTTCTATATCCACCATCACGTTCACCCCCTCGCCCAGTTCTTTGGAGGTGATGAGGCGGGTGAGGTATTGCAAGGCGGAGAGGGTTTCACCCTTGCGGCCGATGAGCATGCTCAGGTCGTTGCCGCGCACGTCGAGGATCAGTGGGCGAGGCTCGCCCGCCTCCTCCGGTTCGCCCCAATGGGCTAACACTTGCGCCTTGATCTTCATTTTGTCCAGGAGTTCTTCTAATGTTTCGCGGGCCGTGCGCAGGCCTTCGGCATCCGCGTCCGTGGCATCGGGGCGGCGGCGCAGCGTCACCCGCACACGCACCTGATCGGCGGCGGCGTCATCGCCCTCCGGCCAGACCTCTACCTCGACCTCGGAGCGCTCCACGCCCCAGTCGGCGCAGACCTGGGCTACGGCGTCTTCCAACACCTGCGCCGAAGCCATGACTTCGATAGGGGCACGCTTGCGCGGATCGGGCATGTCAGAGCTTCCTCGCCAAAAGTGGCAGGTGACGGGTGTCAGGCAGCGCGTCGCTTATCACGCCTGGCCTGTCATGCTTCGCGATCACTCATCAATTCTTCTTCTTGGATTTACCCTTGGCTTTATCGGTTGCGGGAGCACTGGCCGGGCGGAAGCTCAGGATGTTCTTCCAATCCACCGGGCTGGAGTGTGCGTATTGGGCAATGCCGGCGATGTTGGAGATCACCCAGTAAATGGAGAGGCCAGACGGAAACTGCAGCGACATCCAGCCGATCATCAAGGGCATGGTAATGGCCATGGATTGTGACATCTGCGCGGCCTGTTGATCGCCGGTCGCCGATGGCGGCGTCATGATCTTGGATTGCAGCCACGTCGTAACGACCACGATGATCGGCAGGATATAGTAGGGGTCCGGCAGACCCAGGTTCAGCCAGAGAAAGTGGTTGTCGAGCGGAATGAGGCTCGGCACATTCAGCAGGGCCTTGGGCAGAAAGTTATAGATGTGCTGAGAGAGATCCAACAGTTGCAGGGGAGAGGCGGCCATGGCGCGCGTGATGGCCTGGTAGAGGCCGATCAGGATGGGGAACTGGATCAGCATGGGCAGACAACTGCCGAAGGGGTTGACGCCCGCCTGCTGGTAGAGTTTCATCTGCTCCTGGGCCAGTTTCTCCTTATCCTTGGCGTACTTCTCCTGGATCTTCTTCCAGTGATCGCTCTGCTGCAATTCCGTGAGCTTCTTGGTGGATTTCTGCTGTTGCGCCGTGAGGGGATAGGTGAGGACGCGGGTCAGGATGGTGAAGACCGCAATGGTCAAGGTGAGGTTGTTGAATAGCAACTGGTACAGCACCAGCAAGCCGTTCAACATGGGTTGGAGAATGAAAGTGTCCCAGATGTTCATAACTTATTTACTCGGGGCATAAGCCAGGTTCGTCGGTTCGCCCGTGGTGGTGTAGGCCACCAGCAGGTTATCCCCTTTGTAGATGGTCAGCCAAAGCTTGTCATGGATCAAGATGGGTGTGGCGAGCAGTTCGCCCTTCATCGTTTGTGTCCAGAGGGTAGCGCCGCTGGTGCGGTCGAGCGCAAAGAGGTTGCCCAATCGGTCGCCCACATAAACCGCCTTCGCGGTCACCGCTGGCGAAGCCCGAATGACACCGCCTGGA
>CAYTSY010000221.1:0-3712 GCA_964440555.1 uncultured Desulfobacteraceae bacterium | reverse complement strand
CGGACTTCAGATCACGCAAGGCCGAAAGTTCGACGGCCAGATGATAGAGCGCCTGCAGGCGTTCACGCTGCTGTGCATCGTGCTGGAAGACCGACTCGCTGGCGACGGTCATGGGGACCTCTCTGAACTGTTCTCTATCCGGGAGTGGATTATAACGATAAGTATACTCCAGAAATCACAGAAAATTCCAGCAGAATTTCGGCCAATGGAAACAGGCCTACCGGGCTCCACTTCATTTTGCCCGTCAGGGGATTCGGGTTAAACTCTTCCTGCCCGATAATCATCTCTGCACGCCCCTGAGGACAAAGATGGTGGAACTCACTGGTGAGAAGCTGACGATTGAAGACGTGGTGGCCGTGGCGCGTCATGGCGGGCGCGTCGCACCGCTCACTGCGCCGGTTAGAGCACGGATGCAAGCCAGCCGGGACTGGGTGGATGATACACTCCATCACGACGACGCGGTGATTTACGGAGTCAACACCGGGTTCGGCCCCCTCACCCGCCAACGTATCGCCCCCGAACAAGCCCGGAAACTGTCACGCAACTTGATTTTGAACTGCGCCGCCGGTGTGGGGCCACCCCTCCCCGCCGAAGTCGTGCGCGCGATGATGCTCATCCGCGTCAATATCTTCGCCCAGGGCCGCTCGGGCCTCCGCCCCGTCGTCGCGCAAACGCTGATAGACATGCTCAACGCGGGCGTCACGCCCTACGTGCCCGGCAAAGGCTCGCTCGGGGCCAGCGGCGACCTCGCCCCTCTAGCCCACATCGCCGCCGTCCTCACGCGCGACGTGGACGCAGAGCAGGATGACGGCGGTTACAGCGGCCAGGCGTGGTACAACGGCGAGCTGCTCGCCGGCGCGGAGGCCATGCGCCGCGCCGGGATCGCGCGCCTGGCGCCGGAGGCCAAGGAAGGGCTGGCGCTTACTAATGGAACCACATTCATGGTGGCGGCGGGCGCGCTGGGCGTGCACGATTCCGAGAATCTGGTGCGACATGCCGAGATCGCCGCGGCGCTGAGCCTGGAGGCGCTCCTCGGGCTTTCGGCCGCCTTTCATCCCGCGCTGCACGCCGCAAACGGCCAGCCCGGCCAGATCACGACCGCCGCCAATCTGCGCACGCTGGTAGAAGGCAGCCGGTTGATCGACTCTGCCCCGGAACGCGTGCAGGATGCCTACAGCCTGCGCTGCACGCCGCAAGTGCTGGGGCCGATCCGCGACGTGCTCGGCTTCCTCCGCGAACGGTTTACCACGGCCCTCAACGCCGCCTCCGACAATCCCGTCATCTTCCTCGACCTGCCCGGCGGGCGAGCCATCTCCGGCGGAAACTTTCACGGGCAGGGGCCGGCGATGTGGCTGGACTTTCTCGGCATCGCCCTTGCCGAAGCCGGGGGTATCGCCGAACGGCGTGTGTTCCGTATGCTGACCCCGGAACTGAGCGACGGCCTGCCCGCGATGCTTGTGCCGACGAGCGGACTGGACAGCGGCCTGATGGTCCCGCAGTACACCGCCGCGGCGCTCGTCTCCGACAATAAGACCCTGGCGCACCCGGACAGCGTGGACTCGATCCCGACCAGCGCGAACCAGGAGGATTACGTCAGCATGGGGGCGAACGCCGCCCGGCACGCGCTCGAAATCCTGGACAATGTGCGCCACATCATCGCCATCGAGCTTCTAACGGCCGCCCAGGCGATTGACCTGCGCCCCGACGGCCCGGCGCGCCTGGGGCGTGGGACTACGGCCGCCTACACAACGATCCGGCGGCACGTGAGCCGGCTGCTGCACGACCGCGAAATGACGCCGGACATCGAGGCCCTGGCAGATCTCATCCGCTCCGGGGAGTTGTTGAATGCTGTGCGAGGTGTGTTGGGGGAGAAGTATGTGTAAAAGTGTCATGTGCTCAAGTGTCATGTGCTCAAGTGTCATGTGCTCAAGTGTCATGTGCTCAAGTGTCGCGTGCTAAAGTGATCCGTGCAAGGAGGAGAATATGGCGCTCATCAAGCGTTTTGAGGATATTGTGGCCTGGCAGGAGGCGCGGAAGTTGACGAAGCAGGCATATCAACTAAGTGCAATGGGTTCCTTTGCGCGAGACTTCGAGCTACGCGATCAGATTCGGCGGGCGGCGGTTTCCGCCATGACCAACATCGCCGAAGGCTTCGATTGTGAATCAAAGCGGGAATTCGCTCGCTTCCTGGGCATTGCGCGGCGCTCGGCGGTTGAGGTTCAATCTCTACTCTACGCGGCGCTTGACGTTGGACACATTGACGAGGCCGCCTTTCAGGCCAACTACGCGCAGGCCGCAAAAGTGAAGGGTCTCATCGGCGCATTGAAGCATTCTCTCCTACCGCGTGACACCTGACACTTAAGCACTGGAACACATGATACCTGATACTTAAACACTGGAACACATGATGCCTGAGAGGCCATTTGCTGATTTACTCATCGCCAATGCCGTCGAAGTGCTGACCTGCGTACCCACGCCCGGCGATTTGACCGGGCGCATCCGCGGCGGCTCCATCGCTATTGCCGGGGAGCTCATTATCGCCGCCGGTCCGGCCGCCGAAGTTGCAGCGCAAGTGGACGCAACCGCCGCCCGCGTCATAGATGCGGCTGGCAAGATTGTCGCCCCAGGCTTCGTGGATAGCCACACGCACCTGGTCTTCGGCGGGTCGCGCGTCCAGGAGTACGCTGCGCGCCTGACGCACGACCCTTCCGAAGTGAAGGCGCTGGGCATCCCCACCGGGATCATCGCCACGGTGGAGATGACGCGCGCCGAGAGCGTTGATGTGCTGACCGCCAACGCGGCCCAGCGTCTGCGCCGGATGCTGGAACACGGCACCACCACGGTCGAGAGCAAAAGCGGCTACGGCCTGAGCGTTGCCGACGAGCTCAAATTGCTCGAAGTCAACCACCGCCTGCAAGCCGCTCAGCCCGTGGATGTGATCAGCACCTTCCTGGGCGCGCATGACTTCCCGCGCGACGTGCCGCGCGAGCGTTACCTGAGCCTCATCCTCAGTGAGATGATTCCGCAGGTGGCCGAGCAGAAACTGGCGGAGTTCTGTGATGTGTTCTGCGACGAGGGCTATTACACGGTGGAAGAGGCGCGGCGAATTTTGGAGGCGGGCCGGGCGGCCGGACTCAAGCCCAAAATCCATACCGACCAGTATTCGGCGCTCGGGGGATCGGACATGGCGGCGGAGCTGGGGGTGGTCTCGGCGGACCATTTGAACTACGCCGGGCGCCCCGCGATGCGCAAGTTGGCGGAGGCCGGCGTAGTCGGCGTCGTCACGCCCGTGTTGGACTTTGCGGTCAAGCACCCCCGCCCGTTTGACGCGCGCGCGATGCTGGCCGAGGGCCTCACACTCGCGCTGGCTAGCGATCTGTGCCCGGCCTGTTGGGTCGAGTCTATGCCGTTGGTCATACAGTTTGCCTGCCGCCAATATCGCCTTTCGCCCGCCGAGGCGTTGTATGCGTCCACGGTCGGCGGGGCCAGGGCGCTGGGGCTGAACGACCGCGGCGCGCTTGCGCCAGGCAAACTGGCCGATATTCAAATCTGGGATCTGCCGGCATTCGAGGACGTGATTTATCGGCTGGGACACAATCCCGTGGAGACTGTCATCAAACGGGGCAAAGTCTTGCAAAGAATTTGGCGAATTACACGAAAACCAGGAACAAAATTCGTGACATTCGTGTAATTCGTGGCTATACACCAGGAG
>CAYTSY010000220.1:3319-3742 GCA_964440555.1 uncultured Desulfobacteraceae bacterium | reverse complement strand
ACTTCCGGGCGAGGAGGGAGCCGGGGGGGACTTGAAGGTTCGCAAAGGAAACCGGGCACGGGCCGATCGCGTCAAGGGGGATGCACAAAGCGGCACGGAAGGCGACCGGCTCCGGGGCCGTCTCCGCGACGCGGACGGCACACGCTCAGCCTCGAACGACGCCGAAGCAATTACGCTTCTTCGCGCCGAAGCCACCGCTCGGCTTCAGGGCGGGAAAGGTGACGGTAGGCGAGGACGAAGAGACCGGTCGCAGCAAAGTAGGGCGCGAAAACGACGACCAGCCATAACCCATCGTTCAAGCCCTCCGCGACCGCCAAATCGACTGCGAGCGCGACAGATATCACCGCGAACGTCGCAAGAGTGAAACGGGCGAATTTGGACCGGCCTGTGAAGCGGAAGATGATGTCGAGGATCGCCGCTACA
>CAYTSY010000220.1:0-3309 GCA_964440555.1 uncultured Desulfobacteraceae bacterium | reverse complement strand
AACGGGGGGGAGGACTCCAATTCATGGACGCGCGAACCTGTACGTGACAACGTATCTGTTCCAGAGCTTGTCGCTCCATTCCTCGTCGCCAGAAAGGGTCAGCCACCGCTTCCAAGAGTTGCATATCCATGCGCTCGAGTCCACGTCGTTGTCCACGTGCCACACGCGCGCGTCACGAGTGCTGAGCCATCCCGAGATCGTCACGTCCTCGCACCAGTCGTTCCATGCCGTCGCTTCGACGCTGATCGCTGCGTACGGCGTGCCAGTGATGCGCGTGACCATCAACGCGGCAGAATCGGCGGAACTCTGGTCCCCGCCCCACACGCGTAAGCTCGTGACGCCGCTCGCCGTGAAGTCGATCGTCTTGGTTGGATCGCAGCCGTTGCCCATGGACGCGTCAAGGGTCAGGAAGCCTCCACCAGTCATGAAGCCGACGTCGACCACGTCCCCGACGGTTGAGAAACGCAGCACTCTCCCAGCTTCAAGCCTCGTGGGTCCATCCCCGCCTTGATTCATGCTCGCAGCAACGCTCCCTCCCGAGCGCGTGGAGGCGAAGTACGCCTCCAAAAACAGTTCCCCCCGCCCGGTCCCCGCGTCCTTCTTCCCGCTTGAACCGCACTCACTCGTCTCTTTCGAAGCGCCGCTTGCAAGCGTCGCGCCAGGAATGAAAGTCAAGTTCACGATCTCGTCCGCGCGAAGGAACTCCACGCTCCCCAACCGCTCGGAATCCGCAGCCGTCAACGCCGCGTGCAACCCCGTCACCCCCTCCGTGTTCCTCACTTCCTCGAAGTGAACCGAGCCCGCCGGCCCCACCGTCGCGCGCAACTCGCCAGCAGGCAACGCGTGAACGCGGACTTTGCCCCCGTCAAGCCACACTTCACCACCGGCCTTCGAAAGCCACGCGACGACGCAAACTTGCGCCTCTCCACGAGGATCCTTCGAGGCCGCGAACAACGTCGTCAACCACTCGTCGCACCCGAGCGGATCGAACGGGGACACGTTCAAGGAAACGATCTCCACGTTAAGGCTCGGCACGCGCACAAGCATCGTAGCCGGCGCCCCCACCGGCAACCACACCCTCGACACCGTGAAATCTCCCACGTTCAACCGGACGCGAGCCCACGCGTCCCCGGGATCGTTGCGGAAATCGACGATGACGCTTGCGGTCTTCGGGAGCGAATCCGCAACGAGCGTGGAGTCGACTCCCTCCACCGTCCACGTGACTTGCGCGGGCGTGAGCGCGATCGTGCTCGACCACGCCACGCTCAAACTCCCCTTCCCCGGACGCCCTTCCTGAAACAGAACGTCCACGGTGAAATCCGTTGGCGCCGTCACGCCGACAACGCTCCCGTCTGGAGCTTGAAAGCTTCCCGCGCGTAACGCGTACGACGTTCCCGGACTCGATTCTTGAGGAGTGACTCGCAGGAGGACCCAATCGTTCACGTCGCCCCCCTCGTGCTCTGAAACGTAAGCTACGACGAGACGCGGCCCCAACTCCGCCTCCCCCGTGAACCCTGCCGTGATGTCACCAATTCCCATCGTGACCTTGCTTGGCACCATGTGCGACGCCTCGTACCGCAGCATGCTGCCCGCGACACGAACCTCGAACGCGACCACTCGCGTCTCCTCGTCCTGCACGCCGTTCCTCACCACGAGTTCCGCACGATTCCGCTCCTTGTCGTACTGCAAGCTCACACTGCTTTCAGCACCACCGATCACGCCGCGCCAACGATTCCTGTGCAAATCACCCGCGAGGGAATCCGCGCGGAAATCGTGACAGTTCGCGTAAACTTCGACGTCGGCACCGTTCGAGGCGCGCGCGAGAGCACGGAAATGGTACTGGCCGCTCGCGCACTCGTCGGGACGCTTGCGTGGATTCTCCGGCGCCTTCGCTGATGGAACCACGCTCGCAGACGAGGACGAGGCTGATCTCGAATTCTCCACGGATGAATCCTGGTACGGTTGCGCGCTCCCCAACTCCTGCACGAGGCAAGCATCGCCCAATCCAAGCGGGCGAAACCCGCTCCCTTCACAAGGCACGAGCACGGAATACGTTACCCACCCTCCCGTGTACCACACCGGCGCAAGCGGTTCATGCACGCCCGTCGTCGCCCCCGTCACGCCGCGCATCACGCTCCCCAGGAGCGGGTACGTGACCGCGAGCGCGTCAGGAGGATGCAAGCGCGAGACGTCGTCTGCCAAGTCACGACTCGCAGCAAGGAGCGGCGCAATCGCTTCCGCATCCGCGTCACAGTACGTCGGCGTCGCCACGCACGCGTCGCACGCTGCCTCAGCGCAGACTTCTTCAAGCGGCGCGCAATCCGCGTTCACGCACGCCACTTCCGGAATCGTCAAGCCGGAAAGCAACTCCTCGACCGCCCCCGCTGGGCAATACTCTTCCGGATCAGCGCACGGAGCATCCACGCCATCAAGAAGGCAGTTCTCGCCCGTGAAACACGGCGGCTCCCAACACCCTTCTTCCTCGCCCACGCACGGCGCGTCTCCAACGCCGCAGTCCACGTCGTCCTCGCACGGATCACCGCCACCTTCGCAAGCGTACGACACGACGCACACGCCCTCGTCAAGCGGGCAGGCCGCGGAATCGTCCACGCACGCCACCCCGCCGATGACGCCGGAGAGGCGGCACTCCATGTCGCACTCGCCCCCGCCGACTCCGCTGCCGCAGGATCCATCGCTCACGCACTCCACGGGCGTCTCGCACGCGCTCCCGCCCACGCACGGCTCCTCCCCCACGCAAGGCGAGGGATCGCAACCGAAGACGGGAGAGAGGACGGCATCGATGAGCAACCCTGCGAAACCCTCCACCGGCGCGAGAGCAGACCACACCGCACTCGACACGGCGTCCACGCCCGCCCACACGAGGTCCTCCGCGGACTCGACTTCCTCCGCGACCTCGCTCGCGTTCACGACGCTCCCCGGATCACACTTGGGAACGCCCGGAACGAGCACGAGCACGTCGTGACCTTGAATCCCCATCCAGGGTCGAACCGCTTCCGCCACGTCCTCCGTGACCGGCGAGGGAACACGCACCTCTTCCTGCTCGCTCGCGCTGCACGGACTCCCCAGATGGATGCCGTCGACCGGCGTCGAGAACTGCGCTGCAACGGGAGGCAACGGCGCGACGAGGCCCGCGACGGCGAAAACGAGGAGGAGAGGCCTCGCGAGGTTACGCCTCGCGCTGAGCGCACCCCGCGACGCCGGGGGACGCATCGTGCCCGAATTCCTCCGCCTCGCGCCGCGCCCCCTCGCGCGCACTCAGCTCACCTCGCGCAGGACGTCGACGTCGCC
>CAYTSY010000219.1:0-3892 GCA_964440555.1 uncultured Desulfobacteraceae bacterium | reverse complement strand
TCATAGCTTTTATCTTTCGTTTCTCCACCCGAAAACAGCCGAGCCTTTATCCTTTTCTTCAGACCTTCCAGAGGATATAAGAGATTGCTTAAAATATTTTGCTACAGAAAAAGATTGACATCAGCGGATAAAGATAGTATCTTAAAGGTAAGCGTTCAGGTATTTTAGCGTTTATGTGTCTTGGTGTCTGGTAGCTTGGTTTTGATCATAAGCATTTAGGCACCCAGGCTACCAGGCACTTAGACACCAGACTACTCCTTCATTTTTGAATCACCTGAACAGTTACTCTTAAAGAGATATGGGATACGAAGGATTTTATACAGAGGAGAGAATCAATTCGCTTTTTTTTCTTATGGTAGAAAAAAAGGCTTCTGACCTCTATCTTGTTGTAGGCATACCTCCTACATTAAAAGAGAAAGGCGGCGCTCTTAAACAGTTAGATTATCCAGCCCTTGCCCAGGATGATACAGAGGATATTGTCTCCTATCTTGGAAAAGATAAGATGGATAAGATAATGAAGAAGGAAGGAGAGGATATTGACCTATCTTATGAACTTTCTGGAAAAGCCCGCTTCAGGATAAATATCACCCATTCCTTTTCCCATTATGGGTTGGTAATAAGGAGAATTCCCCTTGAGATTCCCAGAATAGAGGATTTGGGGACATCTCCTGAGGTTGCTGAGAGGCTAAAGAGGGTTTGTGACTATAAAGATGGCTTAGTCCTGGTTACAGGTCCAACCGGCTGTGGAAAGTCAACAACATTAGCGTCTATGATACGGGAAATGAGGATGAAAAAGGTTGTCAGCTTAGTAACGATTGAGGACCCGATAGAGTTTGTTCATAGACCTATCCCTGGAAGGGATGATGTGGTCATTCAGCAAGAGGTAGGGATAGATACACCCAGTTTCTATGAGGGGTTACGGACTGTCCTTAGAAAGAGACCAAATGTTATCCTTGTGGGTGAGATACGAAGCGCAAAGGAGATGGAAGAGGCAATTGTTGCTGGAAATACTGGACATCTTGTTCTTGGAACACTCCATACGAGAAGTGCCGCCCAGACGATTGATAGAATTGTAGCTTTGCGACATGGAGTAGCAAAGGAGTATGCCTACAAAGAGGTGGCTGAGGTGACCAGGTGCTTTATTGCCCAGCAGTTGATTCCAAAGGCGGATGGAAGCGGTTGGCTTCCTGTCTGCGAGATATTGGCAAATACACCCTATGTGGCTGATATAATTACAAAGGGTGCGGACTTTATGCAGTTAAAAGGTGCTTTAGAGGGAAAGACAAGGTCAGAGGAGATAATCTCTCTGAATACCGACCTATTCAACAGATGGCAGAGGGAAGAGATTAAGCAGGAGGATGCCTTAGCCCTTTCTTATGATCCAACAGACTTTGACCTGAAGGTTCGGAGGTTCGGTTTTAAGAAAGATGAAAAGACCGAAGAGGATAAAGGCTTTCTCTTTAAGGATGTAAAATAATGATATTCGCTTTACTTTTTGATATGGACGGGTTGATGGTGGATACAGAGCCTTTGTATACAGAAGCGGCCCAGGAGATTGCCAGAAAGAGAGGGAAAGAATTTACATTGGAGATAAAGCAGGAGATGATGGGTAGGCTTGGGATTGATAGTATGAGAATTTTCAAAGAAAGGCTCAATCTTTCGCAGTCTGGAGAAGAACTTTTAGAAGAAAGGGGTATAATCTACGACAGGCTTTTGAGAGAAAGGGGGGTGAAACCTATGCCTGGTTTATTTGAGCTTATCCATCTTGCCTCATCCTTGGGTCTTTCACTGGCTGTTGCCTCTTCCTGCAGAAAAAAGTGGGTTGATCTCATCCTTTCCGAGCTAAATATCAGAGAAAGATTCAAGGTTATACTTACCGGAGATGATGTCAGTAAAGGAAAACCCGACCCAGAGATATATCTTAAAGCCGCAGAGAGATTAGGGGTTCTTCCTCAACATTGCTTAGTCTTAGAGGATGCTCCCTCAGGTATAATTTCAGGTAAGTGTGCCGGGGCAAAGTGCATTGCAGTCTCAAGTCAACATACAAAGGGCTTTGAGTTCAAGGAAGCAGATCTGGTGGTAGAAAGCCTTTCTGAAGTGACAGAAGAGGTTTTGAGGAGATTTTGAGGATACATAAAACATAACTGTTCAGCCTATCCATCAAAAAATATCCAAAGGGGGATAAGAAGATTATTCATTGCAAATTTATCAAAAGAAAATTGTAAATTTCAAATTTGAAATGATATATGCTAAATTTGTAATTTGAAATGAATTTATCCCCTTATCTCCTTAATCTCCATATCCCCCTTTTCACTCCCTGAACGCTTACTTTTATGAAAAAAGAGGGCAGGATACGAGCGGGTCTCAGGTTTTCTTTGATAGACGGCATCTTTGCCGCCTCTATGATAGGGCTTGTTACCGACTATATTACGCCGTATGCCTTAGCCCTTTCAGCAACTAATAGTCAAATTGGCATTCTCGCTGCTATTCCAAGCCTCATCGCCGCATTTGTCCAGCTAAAGTCTGCAGATTTAATTGAACGGGCAAAAAGCAGAAAGAAGATTGTCAATACCTTTGTTCTTCTTCAAGGCTTGACCTTTATCCCCATCATTATCATCCCCTATCTCTTTAATCAGCATGCGGTCTTATTTCTGGTGCTCTTTTTTACATTATTTTCCAGCTTTGGTGCTATTGCTTTTCCTGCATGGGCATCCTTAATGTCTGACTATATTCCTCATAAAAGCCGTGGCAGATACTTTGGTTGGAGATCTAAAATTATGGGCATTGTTACTGTTTTGAGTGGTTTTCTGGCTGGAGCTATTCTGCATATAACAAAAGATAATCAGTTGTTGGGATTTTCAATAATCTTTAGTCTGGCTTTGATAACCAGGCTCATCTGTTTTTATTTTCTGACCAAAATATCTGAGCTACCTTTCAGGATTAAAGAGGAGGCATATTTCAGTCTCTTTAATTTTATTAAGCGTAAAGATGAGTCAAACTTTGCCATGTTCACTTTCTTTGTAGCTACTTTTAGCTTCTGTGTAAGCATAGCCTCGCCATTCTTTTCTGTCTTTATGCTCAGGGATTTAGGATTCAATTATCTTACCTATACTTTGATTGTTACGACTGTCCCTATTGCTCATATTCTTTTTATTGATCGTTGGGGAAAGGAGGCAGACAGGGTGGGTAATATAAAGGTCTTGCGGGCAACCTCTATCGTGGCTGTCATTCTTCCATCCCTCTGGATTATCAACCATTCTCCTTTCTATCTTATCTTTATCCAAGTGATTGGTGGGCTTGTCTGGGCAGGATTTAATCTCTGTGCTATAAACTTCATTTATGATTCCGCTGTCCCAGAAAAAAGGGCAAGGTGTGTAGCCTATTTTTCCTTCTGTAATGGATTAGCCATATGCCTTGGAGCGCTTCTTGGAGGCTTCTTGGTCAATATCCTGCCTCCCTTATTTTCCTATAACCTCTTGAGCCTCTTTCTTCTTTCCAGTATTTTGAGGTTATTTGTTGTCTTATTCTTCCTTAAAAAGATACAAGAGGTAAGAAAGATAGAGGCAATAAGCAGCCGAGACCTATTTTATAGCATCATTGGGTTAAAGTAGAATTGGACAAGATTTATCCTGTCAGAAAGGTAATGCCTCAGTTATTGGTGGCTTCCCGAGTGCATCATTACGTGATGATGCATATATTGACACGGTTAATACGCTCCATATCATTACCCACCATTCGTAACTGAGGCATTACTCAGAAAGCTATATATCAGAAAGATATGGGGTTCCACAGATGGGACATTTGGTAGGTTCTTTAGGATGGAGGTTTTCATTTTCCAAAGAGATAGTTCGGTGAGAATAATCAGGATGCAGAACAACCTCCCATTTATAAC
>CAYTSY010000218.1:0-3896 GCA_964440555.1 uncultured Desulfobacteraceae bacterium | reverse complement strand
GAGTGTAGCCCGGATCAACTGCCCGAGATCTTCATAGTTATAGGTCCACACGCCGTAGTGCGTGGTCATGGACGTTCTCCTACCCCGCCGGTCGTATGTGTATTCAAAACGAGACAGCACTTCGCCGTCCGGCTTATGGTTGACCAGACTCAGGACCCGGTTGGCCGCATCGTAGGCATATTCGGCATAGGTGCCGTTCCCCATGGCCTTTTTGGTCAGGCGCCCGAGACCGTCATATTCATAGGCGATAATCGTGCCGTTTCCGTCGGCCAGGCGGCTCAAACGTCCCGCGTCATATTCGTAGTTTACGGTGTATCCAAGCTGATCCACACTGGATTGCCGGCGGCCGGCATTGTCATAGGTGAATGTCAGGGATCGGCCTCCCGGATAATCGATGCGGGTCAGATAATCGGTTTGGGCCTCGTATGTGAACGTCGTGGTTCCTTCTGCATTCACGGCCGTTATAAGATTGCCGCGCGCATCATAGGTGTATGCGGCAAAGGAATTATCAGAATAGGTCTTGCGCGTAGTCCGGCCCTGCCCATCATAGGCATACTGTATGGTATTTTCCCGCCGGTTGGTCCACTCGCCGGGCAGACCCTGCGCATAGTTTCCCCATCTTTCCCGGCTTCCGTCGGGGTAGATTGCGGACTCCAGATTGCCATCGGCGTCATATTCATAAGCACACCGGTTGCCGTTGGCGTCGGTGACCGAGGCCACCTGGTTGTATGTTCGCGTATAGGTGAATTTGGTTTTCTGCCGCAGCGCATCGGAGATCTCGGTGAGATTGCCTTTACGGTCATAACCAAAGGTGGTGCTTGTACCGGAAGGATCCGTAACCGCTTTCAGGTTTCCCATATCGTCATAGGCCCATTGCACCGCCTCGCCGAGGGCATTTTCTCCCTTGATCAGCCGTCCGGTATAGTCAAAAAAGAAACGGCTCGTATGTTCGAGGGCATCGGTTGCGCTGACCCGCCCGTCGCCGAAGGAAAAATCCGTCTTTTCGGTATTTCCGTCACGATAGGTGGATGAAAGACGGCCCTGATCGTCATAGGCAAAGTAGAGGTGTGTGCCATCCGGCTGAGCAATTTCGGTCAGCCCATGCTGAGCCGGCGATCCGACGGAAATGTCATAACTATAGGATGTGGTTCTCCCGTCCGATGACTCGACCGAAGTCAGATGCTCCCCGGTGTAAGTATAATTCGTCTGCCTTCCCTGATGATCCGCAATGCTGTCGATATATCCGGCCCCGTTATACGTGATGGTCAATGACCCTTCTGAAGAATGGGTCAGGCCCGTCAGGTTGTTGCCGGTGTATGAGCAGGTGATGCGGTTTTCTTTGGGGTCTTCGATGTAATTGAGCTTGCCGTCTCCGGTAAAGGCCCGAATCATGCCGTTTGTTTCGGTCAGGACAAAGCTTCCTCCAGATGAGCGAAGATCAGCGCTGTCCCCCGGCTGGGCCAGATATCGTCCGTCGTACCGGCTGTCCGGCTGGAAAATGCGCGGGGTCCCGGTCATTTCCGTGATCACAACGGTACCGTCATCACCGACAGTCAGCTTATGCTGCCAGTTGTGGGTCCAGCCCCGTCCCAGGTTTCCCGGTTGAAAACGGCGCGATATCGGCTGCGCATACTGCCGCGTAAAGACGATGGGAAGCCCCTTGGTCTTGATTGTTGCATCAATCCCTTCGGCCAGCCCGAATAAAGGACTCAGCCCGTCAGCCTGGCGGAATGTCAGAGACAGCAAAGGCCCGATATCGTCCACCCGCTCACCCATCCGGTTCAGATAAAGGGCATTGCGGCTGAGCATGGCCACATAATCGCCCCAGGTGTCTCCGGCAATGGAAGTAAAATTGCCCCATATCACATCCCAGGCGTCGGGCGTCACATAATCCGGCCGCATGCCGTCCTTCAAGTCAGCCCATGCAATCGGCGTATCGTTGTCCGCATCGAGCACCCCGATGTTCCATTCAAAGGGAGGATACGCCGGAATGTCCCAGGGCTGCTGCCAGCCGGCATAGTAAACCGGCACGCGGCGGGATTCACCGGGTTGCAAAATCCCCGGCGTATCCCCGGATGCCAGAAACTGAACGGAATTGGAAAAACCTTCCGGCAGGGCCGATGTCCAGAACCCCTGGCTCAGCCGCGTGGCATCCAGGGTCATGATGGCCCCGTTTTTGATGCCCCCGGGATTTGTGTTGTTTTGGAACGCCGTCACCAGAAGCAGCGGCGCGGGCATGGAGGCATTGCCGGTGTTTTTGTATTCCACATAGATCGTCGCCAGTTGATGATACCCGAGATAGGCAGGTAGAATTAATTTTGTTTCCAGTTTGCCTGTGCCTCCGGCAACGACATCCACCACCGATGCGAGTTCATCGGACTTGCCGCCCTGGGATACCCGAACCGTGAAAACCCCGGCCGGAAGCGACCCAGCGGAGAAAACGGCCACAGCCTGAGTAAACGAATCCACCTCGGCCGAATCCGCTTCAATCGGGTCTCCCTGCTCAGGAACCAGTTCCACGGTCAGGGAACTGGTAAATCCCACACCGGCAAGGGTCAGTTGCGCATCGGCCAGGGTTGTGAACGTTGCGGGCGACACGCCTGAAAGAGACAGATCGGTCATGGAATAGCCGATAGTGTACTGCCCGGCCTGAGAGGCGTTGCCGTAAACCAGCACAAACCACTCGCCGGCGGTTGCCGCAGGTATGGACAACTGATCCCCGGACAAACGGAAATCATAAGCGCTGCGGGTCGGCAGCCCGCCGTAGCGGACATAGACATCCAGCCCGGCTGCTTGATCAAACGTCAGGACCAGGTTTTCCCCGGAATTCACCGCCATACGGTAATAGTGCTCTACCCGGCCGGAAGCATAGTCTGCAACCTGGTTGACATCGGTTGCAAGTTGAGGAATCATAATATTGACGGCCGTTGCCTTTTCATTGTTCAGCCGCTGCCGTTCGACAAACTGCCATTCATCGTTTAACGATAAAATCAGGTAACGCGCCCCTTCCCCGGTGGCCGGCAGGGTCACGTTGATCGTGCCCTGATAGGACGCCCCAACCGCAAGATCGGATTGCACCACTGCGCTGCCTAAAAGGGCATCTCCGGAATCCAGGTAAGGATCATCGGAAAAATACACGGCATCTTCCCATGAGCCCGCAACAATTGCGCCGTCACCGGCATTTTGGCCCGTGTAGGCGATGGCCGCCGGCTGTCCCACTGCCAGGTTACCGGGAATTGTCACGCCCACGACCTGCAAATCCGGATAGGTCCCTGAAGCGGGCTCTACGGTGAAGGTGCGGGTATCCGAATAAGGATCGGCTTGCCCATTGATCACAGCCCGGAATTGAACTTCATGGTTCCTGACTGCCGGGAATTTAACCAGGCCCGGATTACGATCCGAAGAGGTGCGACCGTCCCCGAAATCCCAGGCGTAGCCCGCGCCGGCATCTTCGATGACCGAGCCCATGAACCGAAGGGAGTCGCCTTGGACAAGGGTTCCGGAACGCATGGGCGAGAGAATTTCACCGGCACTCGGGCTTGTCCGCCAGGGATCCAAAAGCACATCGCCGCTGACTTTGTCGCCCTGCCCGTCAGGATTGATCGTGGCATGCCACGGCCCGGTTTCGTCGCCCCACCAGTTGCCTCTGGCATCCACCTGGGCGGAGGTCTGGTTATTCAACCCCCAGTTGGTGTTGGCCTCGATAAGGTTGCCGTTTAGAGTAATCGGTTCCGCCTGGTTGAGGATGTATACGCCGGTAGGGTTTAAGGTGAACGTGTTGCGGGTAATTGTATGATCGCCCGTGCTGTTGTTGATCCGCAAACCGTTTCCATAAGTATAGGATATGGTGCATCGGGGCATATACAGGTCGCCGGAACCGGTCTTATTGATGCCAA
>CAYTSY010000217.1:0-3914 GCA_964440555.1 uncultured Desulfobacteraceae bacterium | reverse complement strand
CGGAGAGGCGATGCAGGAAACCTGTTTACGTCGTTTCAGAATCTTTATTTGGATGGAGTTGCCGGGTCTCGCCCGGCTGCTAAACTTATTGCATTAAGGGGGTTTCCTTGGGATATGCCAGGTATCGTCTTGTTTATTGCGTAGTCTTCTCAATTTGCCTTGTCTTTGCCAGCATAGCCCCCTCAGGGGCGCAAGACCCCGGGGACGCCGTCCCCAGTCCCCTTGATGTATTCGCCACATCAGAAATTCCTAACGTCTACGGGGACATCCTCGACTACTTCACCAAGAAGGCCGAGAACGCACCTGACCTGAAGCCCATTTACGACGATCTGGATAAGTACAATAAGGTAGTCGGCCGAGTTTCGGCGCTGATCGATCTGGTGGGCAAGATGTATACTGGTGACTACCAGGAAGCAGCCATCTCTGCTGCTACAGTAGCCATATCCGAGTACGCCGGTTCCGAGGCGGGAAAAGCAATGCTCGGCCTTTCAATGTGGTACGTAAATGCGGCCATTGTGGCAGTCCAGACGTGCCGTGCCTCAGTGGCGGAGCTTGAAAAGCAGACCACAGGCAAACAACTGGAAGCCCTCTACGGGAGGATCGAATCAGACCCGGTCCTGAAGAACCGGAACCGGACCCCTGGTCAGGGAGATCCCATTCCCGTGACGCTTTCGAGCATCGATTACACCTGGAAGAAGGTGACCACCGACGGCACCTGGCGGGAGCTTTTTAGGGTTTACGTGACGACGGAACTCCAGAAAGAGTGGCCTGACTCTTCCACCTGGGAGTCGTGGACCTACGCCTCGGACGTCCTGGAGACCCTGGAAGGTCTTCGGCTTCGCGATAAGCAGGGTGAATACAAGTCCTACATAGCGGGCCTCTTGAGCCATCTCAACAAGGCAGCCAAGGCAGAGGAACAGATGCTCCTTGCGAGGCAGGCCCTTATCGAACTGCAGCAGAAACTGGGATATCTGCCGGATCTGGAAAGCATGCTGAAGAAGTTGATGGAGGCGAAGAAGAGACTTCCTGCGGCAGCCGAACTGGGGAGCAAGTGTTCCACATACGTGCAGAATGCTATCAACACGAAGAGTTATAACTCCCTGGAAGACCTCATGGCTCAGTGCAAGGGATTTGCCGAGAATGTCCTCAAGTATATTCCGACGAAGGGGAGCTTCGCGGCTGAAAGGAAGACTGTCCTGGATCAGTTGAAACGGTGTTACGCCAAAGCCAAGGCGGCTTTTCCCCAGATCACGAAGAGCAAGGTCGAAGAATCGGAGAAACTGACGAGGGATCTTCCGTCAGAGGCACAGCAGCCGCCCTACAGCCCCCTTGATCGTGGTACTATTCTGAACGCCCTCGAAACAGCCCTCTCGGAGATAAGGGATACACCGGGCACAGGGTACGATGCCGGTACCTTCAACAGACTATGGAGTATCTACCAAACCAGGCGTACCGAGATCATTGCTACCACAAAGAAGAAGATAGAAGATGACATGGTAGCCTGTGAAAGGGAGACAATAGAGAATCAGGAGAAAATATGGAATGCTTATTGCGAGAGAGACAGGAATGGTATTGCACGGTGCAAGCCGCAATACGATCCAGCGTTGCAGAAGGAACTGAGACGGTGTGATAAATACCGCAGCTACCATCAGAGATTCCCCAATGAGGTAGCTATCCTGGGTCAGGAGGAGAAGGTCCCTGTCATGGACGCTCAGGCAAGGGGGGCGCTGTTTTCCAAAAGGATGCAGGACGCTGCGGAGAAGATTTCTGCGCAGATCGAGGCCGCAAACGCGGCCTTCGTCCAGGGCAAGGGCGCTTTCGACACGGAAGCGGTCGGGAAGCTAGGCCCTAAACTTGCCGACAAGTTTCTTGCGAGGGCGGGAGTTGCTCCCTCTGTTGACTTTGGCGAGGGCTGGGTAGGTGTCTATGAAGGTATGAAGGCAGGTACTTTCCGGCCAAGCCAGCCCGGCCACATCATTGAGTCCTATTACAGGGCAGAAGCTGTGAAGGAACTGGTCGCCAAAATCCAGCCGCTTATCCCGGGACTGCTTGAAAAGGAGAGGAAACTCTATTCCGATTATGAGACCGCCCTGATTCTCCAGCAGAACCAACTTAAGAACCTGGTCAGGGCTGAGATGCTTGTGCTCACGCCGGAACCCTGGAAGATCGGAAGCGGCTCGTTTAGTGATTACGTGCGTATTAACGTGAGTATGCCGTCATTCGCTATCCCCTTTGACCGCATCAAGGAGTTAAGTAAAGGACAGAATCCTCCCTTTGAATTGAAGAGCTCTGAAGCCTTCCTTGTCAGTGCCCTTGACGTGATGCGCTCTGATGCGACACTTGATGAGCTTGCCCTTATGATCAACAAGGCGGGACCCCTCCTTGTTGCAGCCCTTGGCGACTACAGGTATGCTGACAATGAAGTGGTGGCGCCCAAATTCAGGGAGAAGAACCGTGTGCCTGCCCCTGAAGTGGCACCGGATCAGTCCGATGGCGCAGCCCATCTTACTGCCATGAAAGCCGCCTGGGAGAAGAACCGGGCCATGCTTGACAAGTACCTCAACTGGAGGAAGGTCTATGGGAAAGGGTTGCAGTATCAGAGCGGCGACCCCGCACCCTTTTTGGCCACCCTTGACTCCTACACGAAGATCCCCCAGAGGATAGCCCTCTACGAAGAGGCAATGAAAACGGTCACAGCGGAGAGACAGAAGGGGATAAGCGGCGCTGAAAAGGCCCTTGCCGATGTGAAGAGCTACCTTAACGCGGCAAAAGAGCCTGATGCCAAGATCGACAGGGCCAAGAAGGGCGTGCTTCCGCAGCTGAAGACATTTCTCGACCTTGCCGACATGGGGAGCCCTTCCTACGTGAAGATCAAAGAGAACGTCCTTTCCTACAGGAAAGAAGTGGAAGGACTGATTCCGGTTTGGGAAAAGGAGCTCGATGATTACTGGAAGGAACAGGCGAAAAATCAGGCGGAGTTAAGGAAGACCCAGATCCTGACGGGCCAGGCCGGAGCTGCAGCACCTTCTTCCGCTTCGTCGCCTGCAGGTACCTCAATAGCGGCACCTCCTGCTCAGTCAGTACAGCAGACGGTATCGCAGCCGGCAGTTGCACAACCATCGGTATCGCCGGTACCCCCACCGGCACAGCCGGTTCAGATATTGGCTTCGCCGACACAGCCGCAAACGGCGCCTGCACAGACCGCTATGGCTCCGACAGCAACACCCATACCTGCAACTGAGATCGCACCGCCACTCCCTGCCGCCACACCGGCCCCGGCAATTCAGGGCGGATCGACATTAGGCCCTGCGCCCGCTGCAGCATCCCAGGCTACACCCGCGCAGACAACCGCGGTCCCCGGAGTCTCCTCCGCTCCCGCCATAACGTCTTCCCAAGTCACACCTGCCATCCCTGTCACTCTGAAAGAATCGGCTGCGGCGATACAGACGCCGGCTGAGCAGCAGGTGGGAATCAAGACAGAGGGCCCCTTTAAGAAGGGGGTTGCAGCCACTGCCGTGACGCAAACCTCCCCTGTGTCAGCGACTAACCAATCTGTTTCGCCTCAACCCTCTGTGGGCCAGCCAGCTTCGGGGGTCTCTATCCCTGCGGCACCAGGCACCCCGGCAGCAGCGGCAGCTCCTTCGCCGGTGGCACAACAGACAGGGCCACAGCAGGCAACAGTTTCTCCGGCACAGACCGCAATGGCCTCGCCATCACTGCCAATTACGTTGCCGACGCCCGAGACCGTGCCAGTAGCTCCTGCTGCTGTTACTGCGGCACCGGCAGCAAAGCCTCAACCTCTGGCGGCTGCTCCACAGGAGACCGTGAAACCTGCAACTTTACCTCCAGCTTCACCGTCGGTACAGGCACCTCCGGAGACGAAGACCCCAATGACCGTAGCTGCATCTTCTCCT
>CAYTSY010000216.1:0-3924 GCA_964440555.1 uncultured Desulfobacteraceae bacterium | reverse complement strand
CCTACGAAGGTCTGGTTTTGGACAACCGGGTCCGGTTTGACATATTCAACGACGCGGTGTATGTCCCGTATCCGGATCTGATCACGGATCTGCGGCTGATGAAGGCCTGCGATACGGATAAATAAATGATGACGTAGGGGTGGCCCCCCCGTGGCCGCCCTGAATAAACAAACGATCCAGACCCATGAAATTAAAAAACGCCTGTGAGAGAAATCTTTCTCACAGGCGTTTTTTTTATTTTCTATGAAAGGCAGTAAGTCGCTGAAACAAGTGAGAAAAGAAATTGGCCTGCCCCTGGCCTACCGCAATTCCGCGACCCTCTGAAGAATAAAAACCAAATCCACCAGCCCGATTTTACTGTCCTGATTCGGATCTTTCTCCGTGCTAAACTGCATGGAAGGCGTCATTCCCGCCACCACTTGTCCCGCCAAAATTGCATCCGCAAGGTCAGGCCAGCCGTCACCGTTAAAATCCCCGAAGTTGGCAGCGCAGGCATCACCCCGTCCGTCCCCGTCCGTATCCATCTGACCGGGGTTATAAGTGGCGGGGCAGTTGTCGGCATTATCTTTCCGGCCGTCGCCGTCGGTGTCGAGCTGACTGGTTAAAGCGATAACGACGCGGAAGCCGTAATTATAATTTCGGGCGTCCTTGTCGAAAATGTATCGGCTTGCTGAGCTGCAATCAAAGGAGGTTAAAAAAAATGCCGGTACATTGACGGCTCCTCCCCGGAGTATTTTTTCTTCAATGTTTGTCGGTCCAACAGGGTCCTGCCGGCTATCGCTCGTATAATCACGGGGACCGTCAAGACACCACTCATAGACGTTTCCGTGCATGTCATAAAGACCAAAGGAATTCGCTTTTTTTTGTTTAACCCCATGGGCATAAGGTTCTCCTTTCAGCCATGAATTCTCGCGGGACCACAGATTTGCGTTCAGGGTGTCGGCCATATTTGAATTGTAATCGCCGAAAGAAAAATGCGTGGCCGTTCCGGCCCGGCATGCATATTCCCATTGCGCTTCGGTTGGAAGTGAATAGGGCAGCGGTGCAGAAAGGCCCGTATTTAACCTGGCGATAAACGCCTGGGCATCCGCCCACGTGATATACACTGCCGGATAATTATCGCCTATCATTATATTTTCATGGGGCGGATCAAGTATCCAGGGTCTGGTCCCCATCACCTCAACCCACTCTTTCTGAGTGATTTCATGGTCGTACATCAAAAAGCCTTTTGTAATGGTGACGGGATGCTCCGGTTTGTTGTAGTCCTGTACTCTGTCATTATCCCCCATAATAAACGACCCCGGCGGAATATAGACAAAATCAGTATTGTTTAATGCATAGGCTTCCATCAGGAAAAGAGCATGAAGCAATGAAACAGAAACCAAAGCATAAAAAATTATCCTTTTTTTCATAGAGAATCCTTATCCCCCCATCCTGACCTTCCCCCGCAAGGGGGGGGGGAAGGAATGAGCGTTAAAACATCTTCCGAATATGGCAAGGGGACTTTTCGTTCAAAAATTTGTTAATCAAATTAATTGCTGCGGGGGCTTTATATCTTGTCTGTTCCGATCAATTACGTCAACCTGAATATCCCACGCCGTTTTTCGTATTGCCTCGACCAGCAATTGTTTTGTCGAATGAATCATCCGGGGATCCATTCCCAGGGTGATTCCCTTGTCATCGCCGGTTTTGAGGGAAAGAACCGGCCGGCCGTTTTTATCTTTTCCCGCATGAATCCTGGAAACCAGCAGCGGCTCGCTTCCCAATGGGGTTTCCTTGGCTTCGGCGGAGTAAGGGGTTTTAAAGTCCGTCTGCGATAAGGCGGCCTGCTTCTGGAACTCTAGGACTGCCTTGCGGTCGCGTTCAAATACCTGTGTGAGTATTTTTTCCTCAGCCTCCAGCATTTTATCCAAAACAGGCAGCAATAATTTTACATAACGCCGGGTCAGCCACAGACGGAATTCGACCTGACAGTCGCCTTTTTGGGTGGCTAACCGGAGCAGAAGCCGATCTTCCAGAGGATTGAATGAAATATTGATCTGGTTCGTTGGTCCGGACACAGGTTCCATCACGTTATGTCTTTTCTTTTTATATGGGGTAATTATTTTATTTTTTTATGGCCATCCCCGGGACGGTTCGCGAAAACAAGGGGTTCGTCATTCATCGCATTTGCCATGACCGCCATGTAATGCTCCTGGAAGTCGGGCATGCCGCAAACATTGCCGGGGTAGGCTTTGGTGGTAAACTTTTCATCGTATTTTGTATGCGTCACATAGCTTAAGATCAGCCGGGGGATGTCGTAGTGATGAAGGGTACCGTAATGCACGGGCCGGCCGTCGGCGACAATGTAAATGCGGTTCATATGGATGTAGTCCGGGGATTTTCCAAGATAAGCAAGGGTGCGATAGGTGGTGAAGCCGAAAGCGAGCGGCGGCAGGTGATCGCTCACCAGAATGATAATGCTGCCGGGGTCAATCCGGACAAGATCCTTCACGAACGCGGAAATGGCTTCTGTTCTGTAGTAACACTGGTTTGCCGCCGGCTCAAGCTGATCGTCACGGCACTTTTCCAGCACTTTTATGACCTTGGGCCGCTTTGCGGTGTTGATGCCGTGAGGCGTATGACCATAAATGGTGCTGATATAGTTAAGCAGAGGCGTGCCGGGATTTTCCCTGATCCATTTTTCGACAAACGCCAGATTCCGGGTGAACAGATCCCCGTCAAACATGTACTTTTCGCCGGTCACATCCCCGGTGCTGAAATAGGTTTCGCGCCCCGGCGCATAATCACTGGGATAGTAAATACGTTTAAATCCCAATCCCTCGTATGCATTGGTTGAATTGAAAAAATCCGGCCGAAAAGCGTTGGTGGCAACCGTATGATAGCCTCCTTGAGCGAGGAGGTTCGGAAGGGCCAGGGTTTTGGCGCCGGTAAACAAATCGAACTCGATCCCCGAAAGTTCCCGCATGGCAGGTACGCCGCAAAGCAGCTCAAACTCGGCCTGAGCGGTGCTGCCGCCGAATACCGGTGAAACCGAAAAACCCCCTTTGTCTTTGAAGAAGGCATCAAAAGAAGGATGCACCGGGTTTCGCGAAAAATGGATGTTGCGCAACAAGTTGGGATCGATGAAACTTTCGAGCATTATCAGGTGGACATTGCGCTTGGTCTGGATGGCGCGGACTTCATCAATAGAATCATAAAACGCCCGTTTAAAAGAGGTGTCGCCACGATACGCTGCTGTTTTTTTCAGGTTGCTTTTCCTGCGGGCCTCGTTATAGAGCGCCACGCTGATGCGGCCGTTGCCCCGCACGCTCAGCACATCCCAATACCGCTCACATTTTTTCTGGGTGCCGTCAAAGGCCGCAATAAAAGATTCCGGATACCTTTCCACCGCGGTCAGCATCGCCAGAAGCGGCAGTGCTCCCAAAAGCAGGGGGCGAAACCGGCGAAATTGTATGGTCCCCAGAAAAGCAATAATGGGTAGACCCAGCAGAAGACCGATAGAAACCCTGGCGCCAAATGGCATTACCAGGAACAGCTCCGGCAGCTCGCTCACCTCGGTAAAGCGCAGCACCCTGCCAAGCTGCAGATGGTAAATATCAAAAATGCCATACGCAAGGAGAACCGGCACGGCAGCGAGCAGACACTGAAAGCGGGATTTTCGGGTGATCAGATTAAAGTAATAATAAAGGTAAAGGAGCAGTGGAATCTCCAGCCGCCAGGCGCCCGCCACCGAAGGCAGTCCGCCATGCTGTTGCATGATCTCCGTATAGACGAATAAAAACAACAGGAAGCCGAGGTAACGATTTGCCATCGGCTTGACGGTTAATAAAAGCTGACGCACATATGGAACCATGGGGAAAATCCGGGATACCTGTAAAGCTGTTCATTTCCGATTATTCGGTAAAAAAATATGCCTTTTTT
>CAYTSY010000215.1:0-3982 GCA_964440555.1 uncultured Desulfobacteraceae bacterium | reverse complement strand
TGACGCCCGCCGGGCCTTGAAAGTCCTTGATGACGTTGTCAACGTGGACGAGGTGGTTGTTTTGGTTGTGGTTGTTTTCGTTCATTGGCTATCTCTACGCACAGGAATACGGAAGGTTTCGGATCGCTTTCCACTGGCCGTGGCCGTTGGAATACATTTATACATTTTACCAAATCTGGGGAGCTGTGGCTGACATTTGCCTACCAGGTCCGACCATCTCCGCCGACATAAGGTCACGGAATACGCAATACGCTCTATATCACTCGTAAGCCAAGCTCTCTCGCACGCTAATCCGCGTGGCGCGCCGGGCCGGGAGCCAACTGGCGGCCACGGATAGCACAATGATAATCACCAGCCAGGCCCACATCCCGGTCATGGAGTAGCGGTAAAAAAACGGGAAATTGAGCGCCCGCCCCAGCGCGTCCACGAAGAAGCGCGCGCCCAGCATACTCAGCGGCACGGCCTGCACCCAACTCAGAATGCCCAGCATCAGCCCCTCGCCCATGAAGATCAGCGCCACGTCGCGCGACGAGGCCCCCACGGCCCGCATCACCCCGATCTCGCGGCGGCGCTCCATCACGTTGATCGAGAGCGTGCCCGACAGCCCGATGCTGCCCACGACGGCCACTAAAAAGGTCATCATCTGCAGCAGCCCGCCAATAATATTCCACAGGATGCCGCCCAACCGGCGGTTCTCGATCTGCCCGAGCGCCAGCGTGACGCCGATCCTCTGCGACTTGAAGTAATCCTGCATGTCTTTCTTCACCCGCTCCTGCGCTTCAAAAGTATCCTCTATCGTGCCGACCTGGGCCACGGTCGCCCGGCCGGTCTGGTGCAGATCGGCATCCAGCACCTCACGGCGCATGAAGACCGTATTTTGCAATCCGGCCACCCCGATGTCGAAGGTCGTCCCGACCACCGTCCACGTCGTCTCTTTGCCGCCGCCCAGATCAAGCACGACCTGATCGCCTACGCCCACACCCATGTCTTGAGCCAGTCCCTGGTTGAAAATCACCGCATGGCCGTCCCCTGGTTCGAGCCGTCGCCCGCTGATCAGCGTCGGGCTGAACATCTGCGAATCGTCGGGGACGCCGCGCAACTGCGCCTCATATTCATTCCCTGACCCGCTCCGCCCAGGCAAATGCGCTTTCGCCTGCATCCACACCCACATCTCGACGCGATCTATTTCGGGATGTGCCGCTATCGCCGCTTCGAGTTTACGGATCCGGTAAAAGCCGTCGAAGACGAAGAGCGCATCGAACCCCCAGCCCGCCCAAATGTCGTCGAAGGTTTTCTGGAATGAAGCGCCGGTCGTCACGACCATCATAAAGATCGCGCCCGCGGCGATCAGGGTAACCTGGGTGAGCGCGACCCGCCCGGCACGGCGGAAGGTGTTGCGCAGCGCCAGGGTCGCCATGCGCGGCAGGCCGTGCACCCGGCCCATCATCTTATCCAACCGGCCCGCGCCATAGCGGCCCTTGCCCAGGCCATAGGCGGCAATCGCCTCCCGCACCGAAATGCCCACGCCCTGCAGCACCGGCCAGAGCGCGGCCAGCAGCGGGGTGAGCAGGCCCACGCTTGCCTGATAAGTAAAGGTTTGGGGCAGAATTCGAAACGGCGCTACGGGGACATTTAAAACGGTGAGCCAGAAGGCCGAGAGGTAATAGCCGACCACCATTCCCAACGGCACGGCCAGCGCCAGGCTCAGCAACCCGTACACGGCTACCCCGGCGAGGTATAGAGTGACAATCTGCGGATACTCGCCCCCGATCGTCTTCATGATCCCAATTTGCGTCACTTGTTGGGCGACGATGGCATTGATGGTGTTGATCACCAGGGTCACGCTCAGCGCCATGGACGCGATCGCCATGACGGTCAGCACGGTGCTCAGGCCGTCGAGAAATTCCTGCTGGGTGGCCCGTTCCGGATCTTGAAATTGCGCCGTCGAGAAAGCCTCCACGGCCTGGGCCGCGCCCACCAGCCGTTTCAATTTCTCATCCACGGCATCCACGGCCTGTTGCACACCCTCTTTGCTGTAATGCGGGATCGTGAAGCGCAAATGGTTGAAATCGCGCGTGCCGGTCAGCCGCTCGGCGGTATCGCGGTTGACGTAGAAGGAGGCTTTGTTGATCGGGTTGTAGGGTGGCGGCGACTGCGCCGGGTCGCGCAAGGTCCCCGCCACCCTCAGCGGCACAGGGTTGTGGTTGACTTCGACGTACAGCGTCCCGCCGATGGGCGGCACTTTATAAAAAGCCTGATGCCCCTGTTCCACCACAATCTCGTCGGCGCCGGGCCACGCGCCGGAGCGCAGTTCCAGCAAGTCGAACTTCTGATGCGCGTAATCGGCCTCCGCGGTCAGCGTGGCCTCTTGCCAGTCGGCGTCGAGCGTGGGTTTCCAGCGGATGTTGGCCGTGATCCAGCCCTCGGCCTCGGCCACTTCCGGCATGTGGGCGACGGCCTCGACGGCCTCCTCATTCAGGGGCGCGATGAACGTCAGCCGCGCATGGGGCGAGCGGTTCGCGATGCGCGCCAGCGTCATCTGGCGGTTGAGAAAGGTGTTGCTGGCCGTGGTCAGGCCCAGCGCCATCACGCCCACCGCGATGCTCACAACGACCAGCAGGGTGCGGCCTTTGTTGTTCCACAGATCGCGCCAGACTTTGCGAAAGGCGATGCTCATGGGTGACAAGTGACAAGTGACGGGTGATGGGTGACGAGCAACGCATTTCGCGTCACCCGACACATGTCACCCGTCACTCATAAGCCAAACTCTCTCTCACACTGATCCGCGTCGCATGCCAGGCCGGGAGCCAACTGGCGGCGAGTGCGACCACGGTCACGATGGCCAGCCACAACCCTGCGCCCGTGAACGAATAGCGGTATATGGCCGGGAAGGCGATGGCCTGCCCCAAGGCCGCCACGAGGAACCGGCTCGCCGCCAGGCTGAGGGGCACGGCCTGGGCCCAACTGAGCGCCCCCAAGAGCAGGCCCTCGCCCATGAAGATCAGCGCCACGTCGCCGGACGAAGCGCCCACCGCCCGCATCACGCCGATCTCGCGGCGGCGCTCGATCACGTTGATGGAGAGCGTGCCCGACAGCCCGATGCTGCCCACGACCGCGATCAGCACCGTCATAACCATCAGCACGGCGGTGACGATGCTGATGGCGCTCTCAAAGCCGCGCTGCAGGTCGAAGACGCCGAGCGACTGGCTCACGCCGATGCCGCGCGTTTTCAGAAACGCGCGCACATCGTTGGTGATGGCCTGCTGCATTTCGATCGTGTCCGCCGTGCCCCGAATTTCCACCGCGGTGGCCCGGCCCAACTGGTGCAGCTCAGCGCTCAGGACGTCACGCGGCGCGAAGGCCGTGTTCCCGCCCCTGCCCGTCCCCGACGGGTCCAGGATCAGCCCGACGATCGTCCAGGTGGACTCGCCCATGTTGCCCAGGTCAATGACGATCTGATCGCCGACGCCCACCCCCATCTCTTTCGCCAGTTTCTGGTTGAACAGCAGGGCGTGGCCGTCGGCGGGGTCCAGCTTGCGCCCGGCGGTCAACCGGGGCGAGAACATGGCCGTGTCCGGCGGGACGCCGTAGACGATCGTTTCGCGCCGGCTATCCAGGCCGGTCGCTCCAGGCACTTGGGACTTGGCGAACGTGATGGCCCACACTTCCACCCGGTCCACGTTGGGGCGCGCTGCAATCAGCGGCAGGATCGCATCAATGCGCTGGGCGGAGTCGAAAGCGATGAAGACGTGAAACCCGAAGCCCTCGATCAGGTATTGCATGGTGTACAGCAGGGACGTATGGGCGCTGACCACCATCATGAAGGCCGTCCCGGCCATGGTCAGGGTGATCTCGGTGAGGGCCACACGCCCGGCGCGCCGGAAGGTATTGCGGAGCATCAATGCGGCCAGGCGGGGCAGCCCGCGGACGCGGCCCAAGAGCCGGTCGAGCCAGCCGGCCCCGTAGCGCCCCGTGCCCACCC
>CAYTSY010000214.1:0-4048 GCA_964440555.1 uncultured Desulfobacteraceae bacterium | reverse complement strand
AAAAGGAATTTCATAAGATTCAACCACCCGTGGATTGCTCATTATCGCCCGGGCTTCCAAAGATCCGTTCCTGCCATAAAATTCAATCCCGGTTATATGCGTTTTCGCCGGGTTTAAAAAAATTTTCTCCGTCTTTTTTGAGTCTTTCGACAACAGTGTCAAAACAAATCCTCCGGTGGTCGGATCTTTCGTTATCCTGGCCATACGGTAATTTTCTATCGGAATCCGGCCCATAAGCAGTTCGGTGATCACCTCAACCGGCAAGGAAAACGATAAAAAGGGTTTCAACCCATCATCGGCCAGGCGACGCGTGAAGTAGCGTTTCTCGGTGTGGGAATAATAATAAAAACGTCGTCCGTCCACAGCGATGCTGATTATCGGCCGGCCATAAACCCCTATCATTTCCAATCGCAGTTTCGTGGGAGAATCACCGATCCAGGCGGCCCGACTCGACATCATGGTTTTATCGTCCCAGATTTTTATGTTTCCAATCCCTTTGTAAGTGATAAGGTTTGCATTCTTGAGTTTCAAAAATTCAATCAACCGGGCGATTTCTTCTCTTTCCGCAGAAGGCATCTCAAAAGAGCCCGAACCCGGAAGTGCGTCGCCTGTCTTGCGGCCAAACCCGCCACAGGAGGAAAGGAGCATAATACTGACCATCAGAAGAAACAGGATAAGTGGTTTAGTCGGCATCAATACCCCAGATCGATCAGCTCTTTAATTTTTTTATCCAGGTTCTCCTTGCCCTCTGTCGCGTTCAACCGTGACCGTCGATACATTTCAAGTGCTTCTTTTTGTTTGCCGGTCTTACGATAGACATCCCCCAAATGCTCAAGAATGGTCGGGTCATCCGACACCAGTTCAACCGCCTTTTTCAGGAATCGAACCGACTTCTCATAATCGCCTTTTCTATAATACACCCATCCCAGGCTGTCGATGATGTAACCGTCGTCCGGTTTATATTTGAGTGCTTCAATGACCAGACGCTCGGCTTCATCCAGGTTTTCCCCCATATCCGCATAGGTATATCCTAAATAGTTGAGCGCGTTGGCATCCCGGGGATCCACCTGAATCACCTCTTTCATAATCGAAATCGAATCGCTTCTTTTCCCCCACTTGTCATAAACCACGCCCAACCGGAACAACAGCTTGGGGTTCTTCGGTTCCAGTCCGATCCCTTCTTTCAGCACCGCTTCGGCCTGTTCAAACTGTTGGGCTTCCTCGAAAAGCGTGCCCAAGTACAGCCGAAGTTCGATATTTCGGGGTTGGATATCGATCATCTTTCCCAAATAGGTGATCGCTTCTGCGGTTTTCCCCGTCTCCTGATAAAGAAATGCGATATGGACCACGGCATTTTGAAAAAACCGGGAAGTCGGCTGGATTTGTTTGAAATGATTTATCGCCGCTTCATAATCGTCTTTTCCATCATAGGCGATTCCGAGGAGATAGTGAATTTCAGATCCGGCCGGCGAACTCGTCAGCATGTTTTTCAATATGACCAGAGCGTCATCATATTTTTTCTGGTCCATGTAGAACTGAACCACATGCTGGAAAACACGCCTGTCCGTCTTGCTTCTTTCCCCCAATGCCTCAAAAATTCGTTCAGCTTCCGGCTGTCGTCCAATCTGGAAATAAAAGATCCCCAGTTCCATAGCCGCCCGGACGTTTTCGGGATTTTTGGTCAACATCTCCTGGTAAAGCCCCAGGATCTTTTTCCGGTTTTCACGCTTTCCTGCTTTGCCTGACGGAAATTTTTTGTATAAATCGATGAGTTCGTATCTGGCCTCATCAAGACCGGGCTCCATTTCCAGGGCCCTGCGGAAATTACGTTCAGCCTCAGCCGGGTTTTCTTTTAAAGCATATCCCTGGGCAACAAGGTAGTAGCCGGCAAAATCGTTTGGGAATTGCTTTATCATTTTCTGATAAACTTGGATCGCAAAATCCGGATTTCCTTCATCCATGTACAGGCCGCCCAACAGCATACAGATAGCCTTCTGCGCCGGATCTTTTGCGATCACTTTTTCATAGGCGGACTTGGCCTCATCCAACTCGTTCAACCCATGTTTGATCCTTGCATAAAGAATCAGGTTTTCAATATTATCCGGATTTTTCAACATCAAATCAGTCACGATTGCATTTGCGGCCTCATCTTCTTTCCGCTGCCAGTATAGTTGGGCCAATTCCCTTTTCAGATACATCGCTTCCGGGTCGGCTTCAATGGCCATTTTCAGGCTTTCAATCGCTTTGTCGACATCACCTTTTTTCTGGTAAAATTGGGATTGTGTAAAATAAAAAAATGAATTGGCGGATTCGCCGGATCGGTCCACGGTTTGCGGAGCGGGCTGTTTCAGCGGCATTTTTTGGTCAGGAGTCGAACATGCCCAAAACACGAGCATAGGCAGCAAAACAGTAATTCCGAAACGAACCATCTTCATTTTAATCTCTGATCTCTTATTGTTTTCCTTCAGCATACGAGCTGAAATCAGGAATTTCTTTATGGAAATATTCTTTCATCTTCTTGATAATATTTTTTTCTATCTGTCGGACCCGTTCCCTTGAAATCCCGTATTTATCGCCGATTTCCTGTAATGTCGCCGGATTTTCAGAAAAAACGCGTTGTTCAAAAATTTCCAGTTCCCTCGGGTTCATATTTTCTTTGAAAGCGGATATTTTACTGGTCAATATGGATTCGATTTCCATCCGTGCGATATGATCTTCAGCAGTTTCCGCCTCCGAACGGATAAAGTCAATTCTTTCGGAATCCGAATCTTCTTTTAAGGGAGCGTCCAGGGAGACATCCCATCCATCGAGCCGCTGATCCATATTGATGATCTCTTGCTCCGAGACGCCGAGTGTTCGGGACAGCAATTTCGGTTTGGGGTCAAATCCCTGGTCCAGCAACCTCTGCTTTTCTTTTTTGAGTCTGAAAAAAAGTTTACGCTGTCCCTGTGTCGTACCGATTTTCACAAGGCGCCAGTTATCCATGATGAATTTCAGGATGTAGGCCTTTATCCAAAATGATGAGTAGTATGAAAACTTGACATTTTTATGTGGATCGAACTTTTTGACGGCCTGCATTAACCCTATATTTCCCTCCTGGATTAAGTCCAATAGATTCTGCATCCAGAGCCGCTGGAATTCAAGGGCGATTTTAACAACAAGACGAAGATTTGACGTCACCATTTTATACGCGGCGTCATTGTCGCCGAATTGTTGAACCCGAATCGCCAGTTCCTTTTCCTCCTCCCTGGACAGCAGTGGATAATGGCTGATTTCAGAAAGATAGCGTTGAAGCGGGTCAAATTTGACAAGGGATTTTTCCAGAGGCCTTGAAGTGGCGCCATGGCCCTTCTCCCTTTTGGCGTTTTTCCCCGGTGCGGTCGATCCGGCATTGATTGGGGTATTATTCAAATCTTCTTTCATATCTGTATCGGGTTGCGTCAGGTCATATTTGATATGGACAATCCTGACCACATATGCTATCAAGCAACGTTGTTTTAAGCGCCTGTAGCTCAGATGGATAGAGCAACGGACTTCTAATCCGTAGGTCGCAGGTTCGAATCCTGCCAGGCGTACCATAACGAATAAAGGATTGACCGGCCTCGGTTAATCCTTTTTTTTCGATATTCTCATTATCGGATATTTTTTTAAATAAACCGTCGATACTCGATCTTTCAGTCCGTCTTCAGCCGAAATTATTCCCAAATATTTAATTTTAAAATTCTATCAAAGTTAATTTATATAGGCAACCTTAATTATAAAACAATGCAATCCCATGGCAATGCCAATTTTATTTAAGGAAAAATAACAAGGCGTCAAACGAACCCGGCAATTTGACGTTGCTTCCGATGCCTGCCTATGCTATACAAGGGCCTCTTTTGGCCCGAGGGGATGTTCGCACGAAGACGGGCAGGAATGTTAATTGATGAGGGTAAAATGACTTTGAAATTCTTGAAAAAGCTTAAACACATCGTGTTTGATAAATACATTCTGTTGATCTCTGTGCCCCTCGGTTTTTTGCTCGAATTTCTAATCACTTCTCCCTTTC
>CAYTSY010000213.1:3207-4054 GCA_964440555.1 uncultured Desulfobacteraceae bacterium | reverse complement strand
CTCCTTGCTTACGAGGTTATAACGATAGATGATGCCGTAGCCAATGCTAATAACCCAGATGTCCTAAGGGCACTCTTGCATGAGCTAGGGCTAAAGAAGAAGGAAGGAGAGAAAGAAGAGATATTGATTGAGGAAAGGTAAAGATAATGGATAATTGATAATGGATAATGGATAATGGATAATGGATAATTATCAATTATTAAAGGAGGAAAAATGAATATATCAGAAAAAGCAGAAAGTACTGCACCATCGGAGACCTTGGCTATATCTGCCAAGTGTAAGGAGTTGAAAAAACAGGGGCTTGATGTGGTTAACCTATCAGTGGGTGAGCCTGACTTTGATACACCACAACACATCAAAGAGGCGGCAATCGCGGCGATAAACAAAGGCTTCACAAAATATACGGATGCCTCAGGCATTCTGGAATTAAAAGAGGCTATAGTCAGGAAGCTATGGGAAGATAATGGCTTAAAATATGAAGCTCAACAGATTGTGGTCTCATCTGGGGCGAAACACTCTATCTACAACAGTCTTTTGGCATTATGTAACCCTGAGGATGAGGTTTTGATTCCTACTCCTTATTGGGTGAGTTACAGTGAAATGGTAAAATTGGCAGGAGGAACACCTGTAGTTTTACCTCCAAGGGAAGATACGCTCAAACTAACCCCTCAAGATTTAGAGAAGGCTATCTCTGGCAACACAAAGGGAATCATCCTGAATAGCCCTCAGAACCCAGCAGGCATAGTCTATTCTGAGGATGAACTTTTGGCTTTGGCTGTGGTTATTAAAGAAAAGAAGCTCTGGGTAATCTCAGATAGATCGGAAGAGCACACGTAGGAAAGAGTGT
>CAYTSY010000213.1:0-3197 GCA_964440555.1 uncultured Desulfobacteraceae bacterium | reverse complement strand
TCTCAGATGAGGTCTATGAGAGGTTCGTCTATGATGGAAGAAAACATAAAAGCATTGCTTTATTTGTCCCTGACCAGACCATTGTCATTAATGGCACCTCAAAGACTTACTCTATGACTGGTTGGAGAATAGGCTATACTGCTGGAGATATAAAGGTAATCAAGGCAATCGGGAGGATTCAGAGTCAGACCACATCAAACCCTTGTTCAATCAGCCAGTATGCGGCTATTGCTGCCATAACAGGGCCTCAGGAGTGTGTGGAGGAGATGAGGTTAGAGTTTGATAAAAGGAGAAGGTTTATGGCAGATAGATTGAATAATATCCCTGGGCTAACCTGCCAGATGCCAGAGGGTGCGTTTTATCTTTTCTGTAACATCAAGGCTCTCTCTTTGGGATCAGAGGAGTTTTCCGCTCGATTGCTTGAAAAAGCACAGGTTGCCGTTGTCCCAGGCAAAGCCTTTGGAGCAGAAGGGTTTATTAGAATTTCTTATGCCACAAGTCTATCTGACTTAGAAAAGGCAGGAAACCGAATCCAAGAGGCTGTCCAGACCTTATAAACAATAAGTTCATCACAGAGATACGGAAACAAAAGAAAAATCAAAAATAAAAGATAAAAAATCAAAAATTTTGATATTTGATTTTTAATTTTTAATTCTTTTCTTCTTTGTGTCTCTGTGGCCTCTGTGGTTGGCTAAACTGGTACTATGAAACTTCATAAACTTCCCCTTGTCCAAAACATTCTCCCTTCCATTGCCTCCCTTCTTATTAGAGGAATAAGCAGGACAACAAGGCTCACAGTAGAAGGAGAGGAAGAGATAGATAGGCTCAGGGCAGATAAAGAGAGGCTCCTTTATGTCTTCTGGCACGGAAGGCAATTTCTCCTTGTCTGGTATATCCAAAGAAAAAACCCTATCAGTTTACTTTCAAGTTTATCAAGTGATGGCGAGATGCAAGCCCAAATTCTGGCAAAGTTTGGCTATGATATTGTCAGAGGCTCATCTGATAGAGGTGGAGTCTCAGGGTTACTTGGATTAAAAGAGAGGGTTTTTTCAGGCAATGATATTGGCCTGGCAGCAGATGGTCCAAAGGGTCCTGCCTATTTTGTTAAGGATGGCATTATCTTTGCCGCAAAGAAGTTCAATATGTGGATAGTGCCACTCACATCATCAAGCTATCCTAACTGGACAATGAAAAAAGCATGGGATGAATATCTTCTCCCTGTCCCAGGAAGTAGAGCCATAATAAAGTTTGGCAAGCCTTATAAGCCAGAAGGAGAAACTTCCGAAGAGACAAAAATTCTAAAGGAAAGGCTTGATACACTCACCAAAGAAGCAGATTTATGATGCGCGATAAACAGAAATAAATAAAATTTGCTATCATTTATCTCCTTCCACATAAATACTAACCACATAATTCTGGAGAGATTCGCCCTCCTCTAAACTATTCAAAATAGCTCTGCCTATCGGGTCTTTTGTGCTTGGGTCAATGCAGGAAGAACCACCTTTGATGGAGACCTTTACATCCTTTAGTCCTGAGGATTTAACAAGTCTTTTGTAGTCATCTACCAACAAGGCACCGGCAACACAGCCCACATAAGCCTCAATACTCTCCTGAATCTTCTTGGGAAGTTCTTTGAGTAGAGCAATATCAGAGATGGCTATCCTGCCACCTGGCTTTAGGACTCTGAATATCTCCTGAAAGACCTTTGTCTTATCTATTGACAGGTTAATGACACAGTTGCTCATCACTACATCAACTGAGTTGTCTTCCACAGGCAAATTCTCAATCTCAGAAAGTCTGAATTCAACATTTTTGATTCCATCCTTCTTGGCTATAGTCCTTGCCCTTTTAACCATCTCTGGGGTCATATCCACACCAATAACCCTGCCTTTTGCACCAACCCTCTGGGAAGCTAAGAAGCAATCAAACCCAGCACCAGAGCCGAGGTCAAGGACAATCTCTCCTTCTTTGAGGCTGGCTAAGGCTGTTGGATTTCCGCAACTCAAGGCTAAGTTAGCTTCCTGTGGAATAGCCTCCAACTCTTTTTCTGAATAGCCAATAGACCTTGCAAACTCTTTGGTATCTGCTCCACAACATCCACAACCTTCCTGCCTTTGAGCAATCTTGCTATAGGCTTCTTTTACAATCTTTTGTGTCTTATTCATATCATTCCCCTTGAAATATAATTGTTACAGAGGACACAGGACATAAAACACCTATGTCCTCTGTTGTTCTTGTCATATGTTACTGCGTTACACCGCAGGAATTGGAAGAACAGATTGACACTTTTGCCGTTGTCCCAAGCGTCTCCCTGGCTATCTCACAAGCCGCCTTCATTTTATCTACTTGCTCTTCTCCAACAGACTTACGAAGGGTTTCAGCCTTCTCTAAGGATTCAACTATTGATATAACTTTTGTTATATCCTCCTCAGAACAGCCATTCTCCCGTGTCTTATTAACCCAAAAATTAGTACAGGGTTTACATCCTGCCCCTATCACAACACCAAGAGAAATTAGATTTTCTATCCTATCTGTCTCAACACAACATCCACTCATTTTTATCGCCTCCTTTTCTTAGAATTTGAATCTACACCCAAGCCTGACCATCAGTCCACCCAGGTCTATCTCAGGGGCACTGGGGATTTTCTCCCCGGCCTGTTTCAGCTCATCCACCTTTCCTATCACATAAGCTACCTCTCCCACGATGGAGCAATTCTTTTTTACCTGACACTGACCCTCTATCATAACCTGGCCACCGAAATCTCCGCCATAGAGCTTGCTGATAGTTGTTCCTTGACCCCTGGTTATCTCCGTTTTGTAATAGACAGGGTAATATCCCACACCCCCTCCAAGAGAGATAGTTCCTTTTCCGCAGGGTATCTGGTAGAGACAGATCATCGTAGGAAGTGCTACACCAAGAGATGTCTCTGTGACTGTGCCTCCTACTATCTTATCGCTCTGGATCCAGGTGCCAGCTATAGAGAAGCCCATTTTAAGGTTTGAGCCAACAGGATGAAGGCATTTACACCCAACAACCCAATTGCCGTCAATCTCATCAAGCCTCATCTTCTTCAACTCCTTATTATATTCATCAAGCTTGGGCCAATAGTAGCCAACCATAGGACCGCCTTCGCCTTTACACATTGAACACTCACCCTCCTCTTCATCACAGCAGGAGAAGGAATAACCCTGTGTTC
>CAYTSY010000212.1:0-4076 GCA_964440555.1 uncultured Desulfobacteraceae bacterium | reverse complement strand
TACTACTGAAAAGAGTTGTGCGGCAAACATGGCAAAGAAAATGGGACTGCCGACAGGCACAAGAAAGGTCTTTTTAGACAATGAGGATAATCAGGAATATGTGGCCAAGCAATTTGAGCTTTTACTACAAGTGGCGAGAAAGAATGGAGAGGCAATTGCTATCGGTCATATTACTAAGAAATCAACCGTTGCCTTCTTAAAAGAGGAACTTCCAAGGCTTAAAGAGAAGGGATATGAGCTTGTTCTGGCCTCTAAAATGGTAAAATAAAGATTTTTCTTTACAAACCCTTGATAAAATTATATATTATAAAGATATGGCAGAGATAATTGATGGAAAAAGGATAGCTTCCGAGATAAAGGGTGAATTAAAGGTAGAGATTGAGGAACTGAAAAAAAGTAATATCATACCTGGTCTGGCGACAATCCTTGTTGGAGAAAACCCTGCTTCGCAGGTTTATGTGAGAAACAAGACCTCTGCTTGCCAGAAAATAGGCATTTATTCAGAGCAACACACCTTATCTACCGAGATAAAAGAAGAAGAGCTTTTGGAACTAATAAATGAATTGAATAAAAAGCCTAATATTGACGGCATATTAGTTCAGCTTCCCCTGCCTTCTGGGATAGAAGAAAAAAAGGTCCTGTCCGCTATCTTGCCAGAAAAGGATGTTGATGGCTTTCATTATTACAATGTTGGAAAATTCTTTTGTGAGAAGAGCTATTCAGAAATGAAAAGAGAAAAACTCCTTCTTCCTTGCACGCCTTTTGGAATTATGGAGATGCTTCTGAGGTCACAGGTTAAGATAGAAGGGAGTGAAGCAGTTGTCTTAGGAAGATCAAATATTGTTGGCAAGCCGATTGCCATGCTTTTACTCTCTGCTAATGCTACAGTCACTATCTGCCATTCAAAGACAAGCAACCTGAAAGAGGTAACAAGCAGGGCAGATATATTGGTGGCAGCCATAGGCATTCCTTGTTTTGTCCAAAGAGATATGGTCAAGCATGGAGCAGTGATTATTGATGTAGGAATCAATAGAATAAATGAAAAAATAGTTGGCGATGTTGATTTTGAACAGGCAAAGGAAAAAGCCGTTATGATTACACCTGTTCCTGGAGGTGTTGGTCCAATGACCATCACTATGCTTCTGGCCAACACAGTTACCTCAGCCAAAAGAAAATTAAAAATTACAAGATGAAACCGCAGATGCACGCAGATTAACGCTGATTACTAAATTAGCAAATTATAAAAATCTGCGTCCATCAGCGTTCATCTGCGGTTACAAGTTTAGAAGATGGATGATGTTATTGCCCGCGCTATAAAAGATTTAGAGCAGAAGATATCTACTGCTACTCTTGCCACAGAAAAACCAGAGGAAGAAAGGTTAGAGCCTCTTTTTGAAAAACACCTTAAAAAGATAAAACAAGGGAATGTTCTTTCTGGAATGGTTGTTGAGATAACAGGGGATAGTGTTCTTGTCTCTGTTGGAGGAAAACAAGAAGGAACCATTCCCTTAAATGAACTTTCCTTATTACACTTTACATCCCCAGAAGAGGTTGTAAAAATAGGAGAAGAGATAGAGGTTATTATCCTTTCAATGGATGATAAATTTGGAAATATGCTCCTTTCAAAGAAGAGGTGCGACCTCAAAAAAGCACTTGATAGAATAGCTGAAGCCTTTAAGAATGGAATGCTGATTGAAGGAAAAGTAATCTCTCAGGTAAAAGGAGGTCTTCTTGTTGATGTTGGCATTGAAGGTTTTATTCCAGCTTCACATACAAGGATAGAGAGGGTAAGAAACTTAGACGCATACATAGAAAAGACGATAAAGCTGAAGATTGTTGAGTTTGACAGAAAATCTAGACGGGTTATTTTATCTATCAAAGAAGCAGAGGAAGAAGATAGGAAAAAGAGGCAGGATATATTTTTGGAAGGAATAAAAGAGGGACAAAGGTTAGAAGGAGAAATATGTAAGGTGACAGGATTTGGTGCCTTTGTCTCCATTGGTGATATAGAGGGTTTGATTCCTATCTCTGAGCTTTCTCACAGACGAATAAGACATCCTAAAGATGTAGTCCGGGTAGGGGATGTAGTAGATGTGGTGGTGCTAAATGTAAATACAATAGATAGAAAGGTCTCTTTGAGCCTGAAAGAGGCTCAACCCTCTCCCTGGGAAAAGATGATTGAGACGCTCTCACTCGGTTCTACTGTGGAAGGCACGGTGGTAAAGGTCTTTCCAAATTATGCCTTTGTAGAGGTAGCAGATGGGGTTGATGGTTTTCTTCCAAAGCGTGAGATGGAGAATGTCGCCCATCTTAAGGAAGGGAGTAAAATCTCTGTAAAGATTATAGATATTGACTCAGAAAATAAAAGGATGGTCTTGTCAGCAAAAAGTGTCTTTGAGGAAGAGGAAAGAAAAAATATCTCCAGTTATCTTGGAAAACAAGAGAAGAAAGGGGCAAGAATGGGTGAAATTATCAGAAGAAGAGATAGGTGGAAATAAGGATTGTGATTAGATATTTAAATGAAAGCAATATTTGAACTTACCAGAGGTCTTTGTATTACATTTTTTCACTTATGGACAAAGGCTGTTACCATTCAATATCCAACCGAGAAGAGGGAGCCCCCGGATAGATTTAGAGGTAGCCATCGCTTTATCCGCAGTGAGGAGAATTTAGAAGAGTGTGTGGCTTGTTGTCTCTGTGCCAGATGCTGTCCAGCGAATGCTATTAAAATAACGGCGTTTTCCGATGAAAAACATCAAAAGAGGATTCTTGCCTATGAGCTTAATTTAAGAAGGT
Organism: uncultured Desulfobacteraceae bacterium; assembly: GCA_964440555.1. GTDB lineage: Bacteria > Desulfobacterota > Desulfobacteria > Desulfobacterales > UBA5616 > CAYTSY01. The sequence goes on along the minus strand of CAYTSY010000212.1, from coordinate 1,280 downwards.
GTATCTTCTGCGGGCTTTGTGTTGAAGCCTGCCCAAAAGATGCTCTCAAAATGTCTAAAGATTATGAGCTTTCCGTTTTCAATTCAAATGCCCTTGTCCTTTCAAAAGAAACCCTTCTCTCTGGCCCAGAGATAACTAAGTTCAAATAAACACAAAAGGAAAGGGGGTCAAATCTTTATTCTTGGCATTTTGAAGATAATCCCTTTTCTTTTCCCACGAAATTTTTTGAAAAGCTCTATAGCAATGATAAAATTTATCCTAAAAAGATTGCTCCATGCTATTCCCCTTCTGATTGGAATTACACTTCTTTCCTTCTTTATCATCCAGCTGGCGCCAGGTGACTATTTCACCCAGATGGAGTTAAACCCTGAGATAAGCAAGGAGACATTGGAAAAAATGCGGGCTGATTTTGGGTATGATAGACCTATCTGGATTCAATACTTAAAATGGCTCAAGAATATTTGCAGGCTTGACTTTGGGGTCTCTATTTCTTACCATATTCCAGTCTCTATCTTGATTAAACAAAGGCTCCTGGCCACTTTATATCTCTCGCTCTTGGTGATACTCTTTCTCTGGCTTATCTCCATTCCATTGGGGCTCTTTTGTGCCACCCATCCAAATGGCCTTTTGGATAAGGTGATTATGGTTGTTGGATACATTGGTATGAGCCTGCCCTCCTTCTTCTTCGCCTTTCTGCTCATATTCTTTTCTGCAAAGACAGGTCTTCTTCCTATTGGAGGAATTGTCTCTATAAACTTTGATGACCTATCTCTCTTTTCTAAGGCAAAAGACCTTATCCTGCATCTTGTTATCCCTGCTTCTGTCCTTATCTTTGGAGGTTTTGGTTATCTTGCCAGAATTATGAAGGGCTACCTATTGGATGTGCTTTCTTCTCCATATATTACAGCAGCTAGAGCAAGAGGGCTCTCAGAATTCAGGGTTGTTGTAAAGCACGGCCTGGCCAATGCCCTGAATCCAATGATTACTATTTTTGGCTTTCAGCTCTCAGGTATCCTTTCAGGTGCAGCCCTTATTGAGATTATCACCCGTTGGCCTGGAATGGGCAGGCTAATGCTTGACGCTGTTCTCTCTCAGGATTTATATTTGGTAATGGCTGGGCTTCTTATCTCTTCCCTGATGCTCATTGGAGGCAACCTCATAGCTGACATCCTTCTTGCTCTTTCTGACCCAAGAATAAGGTATGAATGAAATTTCGCATCTTTTGGCAAAAGTCGTAGATTAAAAAATGACCGTCTTATAGCCAGGAATAGTTACTATCT
>CAYTSY010000211.1:0-4126 GCA_964440555.1 uncultured Desulfobacteraceae bacterium | reverse complement strand
TCTCCCGAATGCCTCACTCCGGGTCTTTGAATACCGGCAGCCGGTTTTCAAAGTTGGCCTTAACCGCTTCGACCTGGTTGGGAGAACTGATCAGCTTTCCTTCCAACTGCGATTCCATCAACAACCCCTTGGCGTCGTCCCCGTGCCAGCATTCATTGAGCAGTTTCTTGGCGGAGCGTACCGCATGGGGATTTTTTCCCGCAATTTCCCTGGCAAGAGCCAACGCTTCTTCAAGGGGGTTTTTGCATACGTGCGTTACCAGTCCGAGCCTTGCAGCCTCTTCGCCGCTGATGATCTTGCCCGTAAAAATAAGTTGCTTGGCAATATCAATTCGCACGAGGTCGCGAAGGGTCTGGGACCCGGACATATCCGGAATCAGCCCCCACTTGATCTCCATGACGGAAAATTTGGCGTCCGGCGTTGCAAACCGGATGTCGGCGCCCAGGGCAATCTGGCACCCGCCGCCAAGCGCCACGCCGTGAACCGCGGCGATCACCGGAACCGGGAGCTGCTTCCAGCCATAGGCGATATACTGGCCCGCATTGGCGATATTGTCCCCCATCCTGGCGGTGATGTCTCTGGATTCCGGCATGGCGCTTTCTTCCATCTGCTTGAACCGGTCAAAATCCAGGCCCGCGCAAAAACCGCGTCCTTCTCCGGACAGCACCACGGCCCGGATGGAATTGTTTTTAGACAACGTCAGGGCCGCTTCGCAAATGGCCGCAAACATATCCGAACTCAACGCATTGTACTTCTCCGGGCGGTTCAACCGCACATCCGCCACATGATTGTCGATGGAAATTTTAACCAGATCCGACATGTCGCCTTCCTCCCTATTTTAATTTTTATACATCCCCGGCCAAAGCCAAACCAAGGCAATAATGCCCGCAGCGGACAATAAACACAAGACCTGAATGGTTTTTGGCGGTTTTGTTTTAACGCCGAACCGATACAGCGTTTCCAGCAGCAATCCGGCTGAAAAACCGAACAGATGGGCCATCAGATCCACCCGTCCGCCTCCTGAACCTAAGATTCCCAACAAAGCCAGACCACCGGCCAGAGGCAGCCAGGCCTTGATCCTTTGTCCTGGAAACGCCATTTTGTTCCAGAATTGATGGGCGGACAATATCCCAATGGCGCCGAAAACCGCTGTTGATGCGCCGACCCCAAGATGGGAGGTCTGATAAAGCCCGGCATTGCATACGTTGCCGATGGCGCCGGTCAAAAGAATCATCAGCCATCCGATTCCAGCGCCGTGGATTCCGCAGACCGCCGAACCGAACAGGGCAATCGCCGCCATATTCCCCACCAGATGAACGGCATCCACATGAAGCATCAAAGACGTTACGGTCCGATAAATTTCTCCTGCCAGGATATCCGATGCGGATGAGCCGAACGTTTTAAACAAAACCCGCCGGTCTTCTCCTGCAGCCAGATAAAAAACCGCCAAAAACGCGGCTGCCAGAACCCCGGAAAAATAATTTTCCCGGACTTTCGCCCGGGGCAATCCGATAGCTTCCGCTTCCGGATTTTCCTCTAAATACAGGGCCATGGCAGTCAAGGCCCGGGTAAAGTCCCTGGTTTTCACATGGACAAAAAAACCGGAATTGCGTCTTTGGATTTTGCAGTCAATATTTGCAGCGGCCAGGATCAGGGCGCACATGTCCGCCTGTCTGCCGGTAAGATCCTGATACAGGGATATCATATATCCAACGCCCGAAATAACAACCGCATGGTTCACCTTGTAGCCCGATAACCTGAAGTATAATATGCCGTAACAAAAGACATTTGAAAACTCAAGCAAAACAAGGGGCCGAATTTTTTCCATGCTTATGTAAAATTATCATTGGCGTTGATAATCCGGAAATTTTATATTATCCAATAATTGGAAAATACCTCTTATCAGCAAAAGGAGAAACCTTGCCATGACTTACAATACCCTCATCGTTGAAAAAAAAGACGGGGTCGCCACATTGACGCTCAATCGTCCGGAACGCCTCAATGCCCTGTCCGTCGAAATGGGGCGGGAATTAAAGGATGCGATCGAAACCGTGAAAGACGATCTGGAGTCCCGGGTCCTGGTCATCACGGGAGAAGGGCGGGCATTTTGTGCAGGCGAAGATGTGAAGCAGCGTCCCGGGGATTCTCCCGAGGCAAAGGCAGCCCAGACCCCCCTGTCCAAGTATGCGCGCCTGCCAACGGAACTCATGCGTTTTGCCGACAGCTTCCGGAACATGACCAAGCCCGTCATTGCTTCAATCAATGGATTTGCCGTGGGACAGGGGTTTTCCCTGGCCCTGGCCTGTGATATCCGGATTGCCGCGGAGGAGGCCCAGTTGGGCGCCATCTGGACCCGCCGGGGAATTCCCCCGGAGTCCGCCGGGGCCTATCTGTTGACGCAGATTGTCGGTCCTGCCAAAGCCTGCGAACTGATATTTGCCGGCAAGATGCTCAGTGCCCGGGAAGCGCTTCAAATCGGGCTGGTCAACTCGGTTGTTCCTGCGGATCAGTTAAAACATGCCACCTATGAAATGGCCAGACAGATTGCCGACGGACCGCCGGTGGCCATTGCCATATCCAAGGCCATGATTTACCAGGCGCTTGAAACCAGTCTGGATATCCACGGGCGCCTGGAATTTTTCGGCCAGGATTACTGCTTCAATACGGAAGACCGGGAGGAAGGCATCCGCTCGTTTCTGGAAAAGCGTCCGCCGCGTTTTCAGGGAAAGTGAGGACTTGAAACCACATGAACGGCACATTGCGCAACCATATCACGCCTGGATCCACGGTGTTGATCGTATTGAAAAAGGATCAGAGATCCGGAAAACTGACTCAGGGAATCGTAAAAGACATCCTGACAAAGTCGCCGTCGCATCCCCATGGAATTAAAGTCCGTCTGATAAGCGGCGAGGTGGGACGGGTAAAAGAAGTCTTAAAAGGGACCGAATAAACGGAAGCATTAGGAGGTCAAGGAGGCTGCTCATTACTGGCTCGGCGTAAACACGATGATAAATCCGATGATGGTGGGAGAAAATCAACCACCTTACGGGGGGAAAAACGACTTGATGACATTAAGACTCTTTTCACGGGAGTTTGAATCTGTTCCGGCCTCCACTTCATGGTATCTTGCGGATTTAGGGGAAGCCCGGGGCAAGCAGGACTATTTGCACGCCAATCCCCGCAACGTCTCAAAGCCCTCCGTGAACACGCCCTCATTGAGAGCGCCATATCGTCCAACCGTATCGAGGGTGTGGAAGTCGATAAGGCCCGGATTGCCACCATCGTCTTTGGAAAACCGCTCTTGCGGGACCGGGATGAAGAGGAAGTCCGGGGATACCGGCAGGCACTGACGTGGATTCATGAACAGGGTGCCAAACTCTCTGTATCGGAAGGCACTGTTTTGAAGCTTCACCGCTTGGCACGCGGTGAGATCTGGGATGCCGGGAAATACAAGGAAAAGGACGGCGACATTATCGAAAAATTTCCTGCCGGTCGATCGCGGGTGCGTTTCAAAACAGTTACAGCGGCGGACACGCCGGGCTGCATGAAGGAGTTGGTGGAACTTTACCATGACGTTATCTTGAATCGAAAAGTCCCTCCGCTTATGCTTATGGCAGCCTTCAATCTGGACTTTCTTTGCATACACCCTTTTCGTGACGGCAACGGCCGGGTGTCCCGGCTTCTGCTGCTATTGCAAGGTTACCTGCTTGGGTTCGAGGTCGGGCGATACATTAGCCTGGAGCGTCTCATCGAGCATAACAAGGAGCGGTAATACGAGACACTGGAGCAAAGCTCCCAAGGCTGGCACGAGGGAAAACACGACCCATGGCCATATGTCAATTACCTGTTTTTTATTATGAAGACGGCATACAGGGAATTCGAAGAACGCCTGGGTCAGATCAAGTCCCCCCGAGGGGCTAAAACAGACTTGATCGAAAGAACGATAAGAAATTTTTCCGGGGAATTTTCACTAAGCGATTTGGAACGAGCTTGTCCGGGCGTAAGCCGGGATATGGTTCGCAGGGTTCTCCGGGACCTTCAGGCCAATGGAGATGTTGAGTGTCTGGGCCGTGGACCCGGTGCTTTGTGGCGCAAGCGTGAAAAAGGGTAATACCCTTAAAAAGGG
>CAYTSY010000210.1:0-4173 GCA_964440555.1 uncultured Desulfobacteraceae bacterium | reverse complement strand
AATGGCCGTTGAAAAGTCCCCTGGCCAAACTTTCTCGCACGGAGCCGTCTTCCGGGTATAAACGGCTCAAGCCACGCAGCTCTTCCAGCAGGGCATGGCTTCGTTCCTTGTCACCTTCTTTCCTTGCATCATAATGGCCGTTGAAAAGTCCCCTGGCCAAACTTTCTCGCACGGAGCCGTCTTCCGGATATAAACGGCCCAAGCCACGCAGCTCTTCCAGCAGGGCATGGCTTCGTTCCTTGTCGCCTTCTTTGCTTGCATCGTTAAATGCGTTGAAAAAGTTTTTTGCATGACCTTGGATGCCTAAAGGGCCTTCTTTGCTCACACTACCATTGCGGGACCGCCCAACAGCCAGGCCGCCGAACGCATGAGTCATTTCAACAAACGGATCATTGATTTCAACACATGCGTGTTCAATCAGCCGCTTGCGGGAGCTCAGTTTGCTTTTTTCATAATGGTCATCAGGCAATAAGGATATTTTTTCCGTTAGCCGCTCACGTTCCTTTTCCATCTCAGGCAAGGGGAAAAGCAAGGCAACGATCTTTGCTAGCATTTTGTACATATCCTGACCGTCAGGATTATCACGAAACTGGGTCCAGACTCGGTAGAGTGGCTCTGTCACGTCCCAGGTTACCGCCTGTCCTCCCGGTCGCCCGGCCCTTTTTACCATGCCCCGCTCCTGAAGGCGGCTTAGGAGTTCGGAAACCTCATTGCTGGAGACACCGTAAAGCTCTTCCGTAAGCTCCGAAGGCTGCAGAGGGCCATGCGCCAAAGCAAGGGTATGCATCAGATCGATCTCTGCCTGCGGGATGAAACGAGGATCGAGACGGCTCTGAAAATAGGGGGTCAGATCGTCGAGAAAGCCATTGAGGGTATCGAAGATACTGCTGATATCGGTTTCAACGATTACTTCGTAGATCAAATGGATAAAGCGGGGAAGGCCACCTGTAATAGTCAGAACGCCCCTCATTTGCGGACTAATTTCCGAAAAATGATCGAACAGGAACCGGACCCGCCCATCACGCATGCTGTCGGTGTGTGGATTTGTCACCTCATACCCAAGCCGGAGCTGGATGATATTCAATACTTCATCATTGGATAGCTCACTCAAATGGTGGGTTCGAAAAAAATCATAAAATGGTTTTCCAGGGTCGCCCACGGCGCCGAAAAGAGTCGGAGCTGCTCCAATCAACAGAAAATGGGGTGAGTTCTGGAAATATCGACGAAGGGCCCATTGCTCCGCAAGCGGTCCTTTCCGACTGCGTTGTGCGCCGAGATAGAAAGTCTGATCTATGTTTTCAGCAATGGTCAGAAGAATGCGATCCAATGATTTCCCTGCCGATTCAAGAGTATCGGCCATAAGTTCCAGTCTCTCGAGAGGATCTTTTATCGCTTTGGCGATGGTGAGGGCTTTAAGGCAAATACCTCTGGCCGTTCTGGCCACATCCGGGAGTAGGCCGCAGGGCGGCTCCTTGAGTTGCTCGGCAAGCCTTTCGATAAATTTCAAAAGCAGGTCGCCCGGTGTGCGGAGCGGTGTTTCCTCCGGCATGACCACAGGCAGATAGGCAGCGGCAAGCAAAGGCTCCGAGGGAATACGTCCGGCGGTCAATATCCGCAAAAGATGTGTCTTTCCCGAGCCTCGCGAGCCGATGAGGAGATGATGCTGATGATTCATGCGACTTGTCTCACCGCGCAAGGAAATCAGAAGCTGATCGAGAATGTACAACCGATTTTCGCCGCAATTGATGGCCTCGAGGTATTCCACCGAATCCCGGCCTGGATTGTAATTCAGATGACGCGTCATTATTTGCCTCCGATCGTCAACCAAGGCTCGCCCAGCCGCCATCGGTCGGCAAGAACAACTGACCGCATCCGCCATCCGCCATCCTGCCGAACAAGGTCATAGTCCTCTTCCAGACAGGTCATGAGCTTGGCAAAATCACATCCTTCTTAACGGTATTGCATCAGGCTTTCCCCGGGCACGATGCTCGGCGCACGACGTGAATGCGCTTTCAGAATGCGAGACACGCTTTCACGGTAAGCACCTGGATAACCCCGTTCCCGGAGGATGAAATCCCGGAAGCAGATATTCCCCGACGGACCGAGCAGCCGGTCGTAATAGGCCAGCTCCACATCTTCCACACCGATTTCCCGTTTTTGAGCTGCCTGCTCCGATGTGTAATGAGCCAGTGCATGGACAAAATAGGGTACAGTCTCATCATTACCGGTCAATTTCACAAGGCGTTCCACAGCGGATATGGAAGGGCTCTTCTCCATGCCATAGAAAAGCTCCTCGGCAAGCAATCTGGCTTCCACGGTTTTCACAGGAGGGACATCCACGGTTAGCAGGTCTTCAAACGAGGTGTCCAGGTTGAATAATTCGATAAAGGTGGAAAGGCCCGAACTCCCTGCGAACACAGCGACAAGCGGATCAGCTGCACGGGTGCGAAGCCGGTGGAATAGATCGAGAAAAGTTTTAAGTCCGGCCGGATCTTTATCCAGCATATCCCTTAAAAAAAAGCTGAACTCATCAATAAGCAGAATAATACCCGAATCCGCCAATGCGGTCATGGTATCCCTCAGAAGGGAGTGAAGTGTTTTTTCTTGGAGTTTCATCAGTTCGTAAAAAGCCTTGTTGAATACCTGTGAAACAGTGGCGGCATCGGTAATGCGAGGCCATGACCGATATGCAGGCAGGTTATGCAAACAGGCTCGAGCGGTTTTGTTTCGCATACACCTTGCGAGCATTGTTTTGAGAAAACCCGCAAGTGTGCCGATATCGCTCAGTTCCATCATGACCGATTGCGGCAATTGGGCCTCTAAGCGGCCCATCAGGCTTGATTTGCCATAGCGTCGAGGCGCTCTAAGGTGGGACGTTCTTTTCTTTTCGACATTTACCTCCAATTCCTTTAGGGTTTTTTCCCTGCCGATAAATTCCTCTTCCATAATCACCGTAATTCCAACGCGTGGTTGAAACAGGTGCGGGCTTTTTCCCTGTCTGTAACTATCCAGATGCCTGACAAGACGATCAGCATTTACGCTTCCGTCCGCCCAGAGGTAGTCGGAAAGATCTTTTGTTTCGAAATCCGACGGAAAATCGACAAGCATATCGGTCCGTAAACGCTCATTCTCTTCAAGACGCAGGCTTCTTGCAGCATCGGTTAATGCCTTGATCCTGTTGCCGGGAAGCAGGCCTTTTTCCGACGGGATCCTCACCGCCATACCTTTCACATTTCCAGCCGCGCCTTTAATATATGCCACAAAAAAAATATCCTTATTCACGCTGACCTCTCTTTTGTTTTCCAAGATTTTTCTGAAGACGTTGCCAATTGATATCCGCCTGCCGGTCAACCAGGTGTAGCGCCTCGGCGCAGGCAAAATCGTCAACCGCGAGCTCCATGGCTTTTGGAATTTCTTGCCACCCTGGATTTTCACGCTGCCATTCATACAGGGGATGATTGCGCCGGTCCCAGGCATGCTGCAGTCGGGTCATGAGTTGCACCTCGAAACCAAAGTCCGTGGTGCTATCAATCGTGACACGAACGGAGAATTGTCTGGCGCGGTGTCCCTTGAGACCGTCACGCAGTTTTGGGTCGAAAACGAAATCCTTGATGTTTTTTGGACAACTATATGCTTCGAGAAACAAATGATTTTTAAAAAGTCGTTTTTGGAGGAAATCGATATCGGACGAAAAATCCGCAACGATCCTTATCCGGCCGAGATCTCCCAAGCCATAGACTCGACGAGCAAGCTGTTCTCTGGTTTGTTTGCTCAGAGTCTTTTTTCCATTATTATTTTCAATGAAAAGGTCACGAGCAAGCTTGGAACGGATACTGGTTACAGATTTCAAGAGCCTGTCATCATTCCCCCCAAAAATCTCCCAGTAATCCCGCTTGATATTAAAAGACTCCATACTATCTTTTTTTAGCGACTCCAATCGCCGTTCCAAAGATGCCAATAAATCGGCCGCCCCTGGCATGGCATCTGCGCGGAGAGGATAACACCAATCATAAAACATTTCAGGGCCTATCAACTCATCCGGGAAATATTTCTGAATCACCCACTCAATGGTCGTTTCCACTGACACCTCCATGCCAACAAATTTGTTGCCAACAAATTGACTGTAATAGTATTTACATACCAACAAATTAATTGTCAACAAATTTGTTGGGA
>CAYTSY010000209.1:1058-4261 GCA_964440555.1 uncultured Desulfobacteraceae bacterium | reverse complement strand
ACGAAACCATTCTGGTTTCCATCATGCACAGCAACAACGAAACCGGAACCGACCAGCCCATCGAGGAAATCTCGCGGATCACCCGCGAGAAAAAGGTCATCTTTCATACGGATGCAGTGGATTCGGTCGGCGTGGTTCCCATCGATGTTCAAACCATGGGGGTGGATCTTATGAGTTTTGCCTCCAACGCATTTTACGGGCCGGTGGGCGTCGGTGGTCTTTATATCAGACGGGGAACCATGGTTTGGCCGCTTTTGGATGGAGGTGTTCAGGAAGGGAACAAACGGGCCGGTGCGGAAAATTTGATCGGCATTATCGGTATGGGCGTGGCCGCAGACTACGCGAAAAAGAATATGACTGCCAGGCTGGCGCATCTCCTTGCCTTGAAAAACAAACTTCTGTCCGAGCTTCCCAACTATATCGATGAATACATCATCAATACACCTTTGCAATATAGTCTTCCGAATCTTTTGTCCATTTCCATCAAGTATATCGAAGGTGAGAGCGTGATGCTGATGCTCGATGACGAGGATATCGCCGTTTCGACCCGTTCGGCCTGCGCGACCGGTTCGCTGAGGGCATCCCACGTCCTGTTGTCCATCGGGTTAAGCCACGCAGATGCTCAGGGAACTCTGGTTCTCGCTTTTGGCGTGGAAAATACAGAACAGGACATCATGAAATTTTTGTCGGCATTGAGCAAAATTGTGAATACTTTGCGTGATATTTCACCGCTTTATTCAAAAAAACATTAAATTCCGGGCACCTGTCACATCGAGACGATGCGCTTGAGCGAGAAAAAGGTCAAGCGCTCAGTCTTGATGGCCCGAATTCCTCCAATAGCGGTTTGAACGCCTTCTGAAGTGTTTCATCTGCAACCGCCTCATATCCGGCAAGTTGGGCAATAACCCCGTTCGCGTTGTCAAGAAAGGTAAAATCTGCTCTTATTTTATGACCTTTGGTATGGGTCACCTCCATAACAACAGTGACCGGAAGGTCCGGAAAATGGCTCCTATACTGGCGGTAACCGGCGCCGTAAACGGGCAATGAGACATTCCCGAGCTTTTCAAAGCACCATAGCGACGCCAGTTGAAATGCCGAATCAAGCGCCAGCGGATCGCTCACCCATTTATTTCGCAATGGGTTTTTGATCCACATTTTCGGAAGTGGGGAGGGTGAAATACGTGCAACTATCCCGTCGTCGGTCAGACAGGAGATTTCTTGTATCCCCTGGAGGGCATCCCCATGGAAAAGGATACGGTCATAGATTTCCTTTATGCTTCGGGAATATCCATTTGAACCGAAAAATCCGGGAGGCTGGAAAACAGGGGCCGGTATGGGTGATTCCGTCAACAGCGCTTTGGCTCTGGCGTGGATGATATTTTCGTCGATGCCGTTTCTGATTTCAAGAAGCACTTCCCAGACAGCGTCTTTTCTTCGGACTTTGCTGATGAAAAGCCTGATTCTGTGATGTTTGCGGTCAAGTTTAATCCCGTTCAGCACCCGCATATCCTCCCAACCGTGGAGATAAAGTCCCGGATTTTCATGAAGCGCGCCATGTGCAAACCACTCTGTCATGAGCGCGAAGGGGACTACCGGGATTCCGTTTATCCTATGGGAGTTCAATATCGGATATTGATCTATGGTGATATCCCTCTCGAATGCAGGGAAGAATTCGGTTTCCCGGGTTGCAGGGGAGGGTGTTATAGCCAGGAAGTCCTTTTTTGGTTTGTGTTCGGGGAGATCCTTTTTGTCGATGATGGGGCTTCCGATCAGAACCTCCACCGCATGGGATGGTCCGCCCTTCATTTCCCTGACCAGGCATTCGCCGCCGGCGGTCAAAGGGATGAGATCGATATGATTCCGGCTGAATTCCTTTTTTAACCCCGGTGAAACCATGCCGCCGTCCCAGGGCCCCCAGTTGATGGATACGACGCGGCAGTCAGGACACCTGAATGCTTGGTGTTGTGCGATTTTGTTGAGAGATTCGTTTGCCATCGCATAATCGGATTGACCCTTGTTCCCCATTCTGGCGGCAATCGAGGAAAACAGCACCAGGTATTTTAATCCATCGTCATGGGTTGCATCCAGCAAGGCACACAAACCTTTAACCTTGGTTTCAAAAACCCGTTTAAATTGTTGTTCCGTTTTGTCGATAATCAACCGGTCTTCCCTTACGCCGGCGCCGTGTATAACGGCCGACACAGGTCCATGAGCCTGCCGGATGTGTTTCACGATGTCTGCGATATTGGCATTATCGCAGACATCAACCGAATAATAATGAGCCTCTGCGCCCGACGAACGGATCGCCTCCAGATGGGAGGCAATTTCCCGGTTGGCCTCAAATTCCCGGTATTTTTTTTCCAGAATGGCAGGCGTAACCGTTTTGCCGGAAAAGGCGTTGCTCAGGACCGCTTTTTTCATTTCCGCGGGATTGATTATGCCTTTTAACCATGCGGGTTCTTCAAAAGGCGCCGGTGAACGCCCCAGCAGCACCAGAATCGGCCTGCATTGCCGGGCAAGCGCGAGCGCGGCTTTGGCCGTAACGCCCCTGGCGCCGCCGGTTACAATCACCACATCGTGTTTGGAGAGGAAGACCTCTCCGTCTGGATAAGGAGAACTCATGGTTTTCAGGACAAAGCGCTCGCGGGGCGCCAGCCCGATTTCGATGGAAGATCCGGATGTGTCGTTTGACAACTCATCCACGATGGACCTGGCTATGGCCGACAAATCATCCCAGTGGGGCGAAATATCCATGGCGCGACACAATACGCCGGACCATTCAATGGCCGCGGTTTTAACAAGCCCGCTGAGCGCCCCCATCAGGGGATCAGCCACCGGCCCTCCTTTAAAACCAAAGGCCCCGTCCAATCTCGATATGGCGGCAAATACGGTTCTTCCATCCCCGGAAGCCTGCTTAAGCACCGGTCCTGCCTTTTTGGCTAGCATCAGCGCGGTACTTAAAAAAGAAGCCTGCTTTGGACTCCATTGAAGTTCACCTGATTGTGGTTTCTCAGGCGGCAACAGAACCAGACCGGCGGCATCCGTAAATGCGGGGTCATTATCGCGGATATCCGCAGAAAACAACACAGCGGGGATATCGCGGGAAATAAACTCCGCAACGACCGCCGAAGAAAGTCCATAGGAATCTTCAAGAACGTAAATCTTTTTTTGAGGAGGAATTGAGATTGAAGAAGAAATTCCGA
>CAYTSY010000209.1:0-1046 GCA_964440555.1 uncultured Desulfobacteraceae bacterium | reverse complement strand
GCCTCGCCGAAGAGTTCAGGAGCCGGGACCGGGGAGACGGCGGCATCCTCCTCCACTTGCCCTCCTGTTTTCTTATCCGGACCGGAGCAAGAGAAAAAGGAAATGATCCGGTTGAGCGTTTTTAAGGTCCCCATCATTTCCGGCTGGACCTGGGGGAGGCCCGGGATTTTTTCTTCCATGGCCGAGAGGATTTCAACCCGTTTGATGGAGTCGATGCCCAATTCCGCTTCGATATCCATGTCCAGACCGAGCATTTCCTCTGGATACCCGGTCAGTTCGCTGACTGTTGCCAGTAATGCGGATCGGACCGTGTTCCCGGTCAGGGTATGAGCCGGCGATGGAGATTGTGTGGATTCTATCGGCAGGATCGGGTCAATGATGTCCATGGGCATCCCGCCCGGGGTGGGGGTTGCTTCAGGAGGCCTGACGATGGAAACACCAAAATTCGACGGGTTTGCCGAGGGTTGAATGCCGAAAGAGGATTCAACAAGCCGCTGCGTGCTTTCAATCATGGCCCTGAGAGCCCTGTTGGATTCCATTTGGGATTCGAGAAATTTCTGATGGGTTTCGGCGGTCTGCTTTTGTAAGGACTGCATGGACTTGAGTCCTTCCTGAACCGTTTGAAGCGCAAGAGAAACAAAATCCATCGGCGGAGATACTGTGGAAGGGATATTTCCCGTCTGCTTTCCGGAGAGTGCGATCGGGTCGTTCTTCTCAGTACGGAAATCGTTGGTCAACCTCAAGTTCCGCGAATCGGGCGTTGGAGCTTTTTCCTGCGGCTGATTTTGGGATATGCCGGATTTTTGAGGCGCACAAAAATCTTGCGCGGCACGGCAAGGCGCCGACGTTTTTCGGGTGATTTCGCGGTATGGCGCAGCGGATGGGTCGGATCCGGCCAAAGGGTTACCCGCTCTCCGGCAATTGGCGCCGGAAATCATGACTTCCATTTTCGGCTTTTTGCCGGGTCCACCCGGGCCGCCGCTGTTTTCCCATCGCTTCAACAGTACCGGATATCCCAGGGCCGAAAGCCGGGATAAAGCTTTGGC
>CAYTSY010000208.1:0-4496 GCA_964440555.1 uncultured Desulfobacteraceae bacterium | reverse complement strand
GGTAAGGCAACCATCACCCGGACCCTGTCCGGCAGGTTCTGGTTTAACAGGTAGTGTATCAGGCGACATCGAAGAGCGCAGGATACCAGCGAGAGACTAAGCGTGTTTGGTACACCCGAGGAGGCAGTCTGTGAAAAAGGTTTGGAATCGCATGGGTTTCAATGGTAGGGAGGGCAGAGCATCCTCGATTGAACAACGGACCATAACCTTTGTTCTCATAGCTATACTGGGTGGCCTATGTGTGGTTATTCCCAAAGGTGCACAGGCCCAGTCGGAGGCGACGGTCCAGGCTATCATTTCAACCCTTTCCGACTATTTCAATGACGTGCCCGCATATCAGTTGATGACAAACGACCAGAAGGCGGATTATATCCTCACCCAGGGAAGAAACAGGATAGTAGGTCGAACACTTGATCTGGCGAGGAGTAACCTTGCAACCTATACGGAAGAGGTGCTCCGTCACAAGCTCATGATGAAATATATCGATTCTGTCTCACAGCAGGTCTTCATGACCTTTCTCGTCGAAGGCTAGGCGGCAGGAAGAGCGATGCAGGCAAAACTGATGCTGGAAGGATATCAACAGGTGAGCCAGAAGATCGCCCTGATCAACCTGGGCGCAACCCTCGGGGCGGGAGCCCTCACGGGCTACCTGGACAACGGGATCTCCGGGGCTTTTTGGGGCACCACCCAGGCTGCCGGCGAGGCGTACATGGAGACAGTTATCCCCTTTTATGGATGGGCAAAGCTTGTTGTCCAAGTGGAAGCATCTCTCATCAACTATTTCAAGGGCTATGTAAAAGATCAGCAGTTCCAGTGTGCACTCGATCAACTCTATGGCACGGGACTCATGAATCAGCTCGCGTCAAAAACGAGAGCTGAGGTGGACAGTGCCTTCGAGAAGGCCTGGGCAGATAATGACGGAAGAGCAGACATCTTCTGTGGACGGTACGGATACCAGGCAGCAGGGGAAATCGATCCCGCAACGGGCAAGGCCTTTCCTCTATTCAAGAATGATGTGAAGATAGTTCTTATGAACATGAAAGATGCTGTAGACCGGAAGGTTAAAGAGGCCGAGGCAGCAACCAAGGCGCTCACAGAAGCCGACCGGGGCAAGGAGGAAGGGCAGCTCAAGACGGCCGAGGATAAATTGAAGTCTGCCTATGATACCGCCCTGGCACCTCTTAAGCCTGCCCTTGCAAAGATCGATGAACTGAGACGTGCCGTCCCTGCCGCTGCAAAAACAAAGGCCGTGGAGACGAAGGCGAAAGTGGAGCAGGCCCAGGCACAGATCAAGCCAATAACCAAGGATATGCCCTACACGCCTCTCGACAGGAAGACGATTACCGGTGCCCTTGCCACTGCGCTGGCAGAAATCAGGGATGCACCGGGAACGGGGTATGATTATGATGCCTATCTGAAACTCAACACCATATACCTCACGAAGAGACGGGATGTCATCGATGCTGCCAGGAAGAAGATGGAGGATGACCGGTTTACCTGTCTCCGGGAGATCCAAAATGATGTGAAGATCCTTTTCTCTGCCTGCAAAGAGGATAACTACGGCAGGCTGATATGCCCCGGCGACCCCTGGGCCGAGTCGGACCGTATGCATAAGGAAAGGTGCGGCAATTACGGAGCAAACCTGGAGAAGCACGGGGCTGACCTGCAGATCCTCGAGCAGGAGGAGAAGCTCCTCCGGTTAGAGGCCCAGGAGCGGGGGGCAAAACTCGTGCAGGCCCTGCAGGAGAGCATCCCGAAGATTTCCGCCCAGCTCAACAATGCCAATGCAGCCTTTAAGAAAGGACTCACCGACATCAAAGAGGCGAAGAGCAAGTTCGGCAACCTCCAGGCACTCTGGGGAAGCAATGCTCCCTACGACCCCGCGGCAACTTTCGGCGGGGGATGGGTCGGCGTATATGAAGCAATGAAAGCGGGGACATTCCAGCCGGCCCAGCCGGGTCAGATCATAGAGTCTTACAACAAGGCAGATGCAGCCCGAGAGGAGGCAATACGGCTTGCAGCCCTTGTTCCTGACGTCCAGAAGAAAGAGAAGCAGGTCTACGCTGACTACGAGACTGTACTTATCCTGCAGCGAAATCAACTCGAAGTGCTTGTGCGGCCGAACCTCCTATCCACTGCATCCGGTACGGAATGGGCCGTCGGTTGCGGCGGCTTCTGCGACTTTCTGAAGATGGAATTTAAACTGCCCCAACTTGCCATGTCGCAGGAGGATACGAAGAAGGCGCTGGAAGAGATATCAAAACCGCGCCTCGATCTGACCGTTTCCATTAAATTCCTCCAGAGTGCTCTCGATCTCATGCGTACGGACGCCATCCTCGACGAGTTAGCCGTCATGATCAACCAGGCTTCGACAGTACTCATCGCCACTCTCGGCGAGTACAGAAACGATGCGGAGCATGAAAGGAACATCTATGTTGTCAGGTTCAGGCAGAAGAATGGTGTAAGTTTAGCGGAGGTTACAGCGGATCAGTCCGATGGCGCCGCGTATCTGGCAGCTATGAAGACCGCATGGGAGAAGAACAAGGGTAGGATCGAGAAGTTTCAGAACTGGAAGAAGGTCTACGGCAAAGGTATCAAGTACCCGAGCGGCGACCCGCTACCCTTTCTGGCGACCCTCGATTCCTACATCACGATCCCGGAAAAGATCACCCGTGCAGAGCAGAACATGAAGACTGCCATAACGGAGAGGCAACAGAACATGGCCCAGGCTGAGAAAAACTTCGCTGACCTGAAAGCCCTGATGGCTAAGGAGACCTATCCCGATAGCAAGATAAGCACAGCCCAGAAAACAATCATGCCCCAGCTGAAAATGATGATTATGCAGGCGGATATGGGTTCTCTTTCCTATGGGATGATCAAGGACAAACTCCTCGCCTACAAGAAGGAACTGGAAGATGCCGTTCCCGGCTGGGAAAAAGAGGTGGCAGCATACTGGGAGGCCCAAAAGAAGAATCAGGAGGCTCAAAAGAAGAATCAGATAATGCTGCCCACGTCGGGTACGGAGGCGGAGAAGATGACCGCCTATGCCCAGGCTGTGGGCCTCCTTTCCTCTGCCACACCTGCGCCTGCTCAGGCCGCACCCGCAGCAGCTTCTTCCGGCACACCACCTGCGGCCACCCCGGCAGCGGCATCACCCGCAGCCGGGCAGGTTTCGTCAGGAGCACCTCAACCTGCTGCCACTCCCACTTCGTCAGCGGTCCCTGCCGTGCCCAGCACACCCGCGGCACCTCAGGCCCCGGCAGCACAACAGACAGTGCCGCAGCCGGCACTTGCACAAGCGGCAGCATCGCCGGTACAACCGGTACAGACCTTACCTGCGGCACCCCAAGGGGCACAAGCACAGGCATCCGTCGCAACGGTCCCGACGTCAACTCCGCCCTTATCCACGCCTGAGCCTACACCGGCACCTGCGGCTGTCACAGCAGCCCCGGCTGCTCAGACTGCATCTGCTCCAAGCCCTGCGCCCGCCGCAACTCCCGCAGCAACGCCCCAGGCTACACCTATAGCCCCTATCACCGCGAAGCTGTCGGATGAGACAGCAAAGATTCAGAACGAGGGCCCCTTTAAGAAAGGGGTCGCAGCGACGGTGGTGACGCAAACGCAAACCTCGTCTGACGAGCGGGCTCTACCGGCACAGAATGTCGCCCCGGCTGCTGTACAGACCGCTTCACCCACCACTGCTCCCGTGCAGGGTCCAGCAACGCAGCCAACTGAGACACTCACTGCGGCTGCTCCTTCTGCCTCCGGTGCACCAGCGGCAATGGTGCCTCCCGCTCCGGCAACGCAGCAGACAGCGCCACCGGTCCAGGCAACACCCGTTCTTACTGCCCAGGTTTCAACACCTGCTCCGGCACAAGCCCCACCGGTACCGGCAGTGGCTGCAATCGCAGCACTCCCGGCGACCCAGACTGCGCTGGCAGCAAGCCCTGTGCCTGCACAGGGACCGGCGGTGCAGACCGCGGCACCTGCTCAAACCCCAACTCAGCCGCCCGCGGCAGCACCGACATTGGTTCCACCTCCCGCACCCCAGCAGGCCCCGGCTCAGGTGAAGACCGCAACAGTTGAACCGACTGTTGCCCCCGCTCCCGTGAAGCCTGCAGATACTCCGAAGGCGGCACAGGCCCCGGTTTCTCCGGCACAGGCGCAGCAGACTGCAGCCGCCACCCAGAAGCCCGACGCCACCCCCCAGATACGCACCCTCTATGACACCCTGAAACGGGGATACGAATCGAGGAACGTAGCTGACCTCACCCAGTGCCTCAACTCTTCCTGGTCGGGGAGCGGAGGGATGAACTTCATGGGTCTTATGAGGAACCTAGTGTCCACCTTCAAGGAACTCGATGAGTTCCGCTGTAACATCCAGAATTTGAAGGTGGAGAGAACGGCAGATACGAAATATCGCACAACCTACGACATCACGCTCTCCGGGAAAGAGAAGAAGGGGAATAACCGGCGGGAGGAACAGTCATCGGTGA
>CAYTSY010000207.1:0-4622 GCA_964440555.1 uncultured Desulfobacteraceae bacterium | reverse complement strand
GTGAATAGGCAGATTGCAGTCTTCTTGGTGGAGAGACAGCAGAGATGCCGGGTGTATATCAAGGAGATGATTTTGATCTGGCGGGATTTGCTGTAGGTGTTGTTGAAAGAAATGGAATAATCACAGGAAGTCGGATTTGCGATGGAGATATTATCATCGGGCTTGCCTCATCAGGCTTGCATTCAAACGGATTCTCTCTAATCAGAAAACTTTTTGATGAGCCAAGAAAAGAGTTCCTTACGCCAACAAAGATATATGTTCAGGATGTGTTGAGTTTGAAACAAAAGCTTACTCTAAAGGGAATTGCCCATATTACTGGTGGCGGTCTCTTTGAAAACATAGGCAGGATACTTCCGAATGGACTAAAGGCTATCATTGAAAAGAATGCTTGGACTGTGCCACCTATATTTTTGGAGATAAAAGAAAAGGGCAATCTCTCGGATAATGAGATATTCAAAACATTCAATATGGGCGTAGGCATGGCTCTGATTATCCCAAAAAGAGAAGAGGAAAAGGCAAAGGAATTTGTGGTTATTGGAAGGATAGAAAAGGGTGAGGGCGTCCAGATAAAGTAACCGTTCACCCTAACTTAGGGCTCGTCAAACAATAATATAAGCAATTTCCCTTGAGATACTTTTGGAGCGAGCCGCAGAGATGCGAGGCGAGCATACTTTTAAGTATGTAAGCCGAGCAGAGCAAAGGCGTAGAGCATCTCAGCCCCTTTGGGGAGGTTCATCTTTGACCGTATTCTTTGTTGTTCGTCGGTTACAATGCTGAAGCATTGCTCCCTCCTCACGCCTTGAATCCAATTCAAAGATGAACCTCCAAATTGTTCATATTATTGTTTGACGAGCCCTTAAAATAACTTGCCCTAAGAGGAGAATAGTATTTTAGACAGTAATGAAAGAATCCCTGCCTTTGTTTGGATATTGAGCCTAACTAAGACATCTCCAATCCTCTCTTCCTGTCTCATCTTGCTCTTTGCAAACTCTAAGTTTTCCTTAGTGATTATCTTGCTTTCTAATAAAAGCCTCTCTATAATGTTGTCATTTAGGACCGGAGACTGAGAAATAAGGCTCTTTGTAGCTTGAAGGAATATAGCGGAGTCTATCTTAAAAGGTGCAATCTTTTCTTTGTTTATCTCCTCAGCAAACCTACTTGATTGTTCATCCCCTTTTCCTTTAATCTCTTCTTCTAACTCTTTCTGCTGGTATCTCTTAATTGCCGCTGACATCTGGGATTCTGTGGTGAGCACTGGTCTGATCTTGCACTTTGTAAGCCGAGCAATATCATCTATGGTAATCACATCAAGCGGATCTACCACAGCCATAACGATTGTATCCTCTTTCCTAACCAAAGGAAGAATACCCTTTCTTAAAATGATTGGTGTTAAGATTTTAGGAAAACAAGAAAGCTGTATCTTAGTCAAATCCACTTTGGGGATGTTCAATTGGCGAGATAGCACCGAACATAAACCTTCTTCTGTGATAATAGCAAGTTCAATAAGAATCTTACCCAGCCTCTTTCTTTGTTCTTTTTGGATAGAAAGGCACTTATCCAATTGCTCCTGGGTTATTACTCCATCCCTCAGAAGAATATCTCCTAATCTCTCCTTCTTTATCATCCAAATGATGCCAGAAGTTTCTCTATCCAGGACTTTTTCTTACTTGCCACCTTTTGACTATCTAAGAATTCCACCATCTCCCTCCTGCCGATATACCCAAGCCTGACCAATGTATGACCAAGCCTTTCACCCGGTGACTTCTTCTGCTCCCTCAAAGCTCTCATCAGCTGAGATTGGCTGAGTATCCCTTGTTTAACCAACATATCCCCAATTTTTTCAGGCATTTTCTTAATAGTTTAACTAACCACAGAGACACAGAGGTTACGGAGAATAAATTTAGTCCGCAGATTTCGCAAATTAAAGATTAAGAACAAGTCTTAGATAAACAGTTTTCAGGAAACTATAACCTAATGTCTTATGTGTCTCCATCCCAGCCCCAATAATCCTATATCTCTTTATCTCTCCAATCTGCGAAAATTTGCGTAATCTGCAGATTCTTTTATTCTTAATTCTTACTCTGTGCCTCCGTGTCTCTGCGGTGAACTATTACCTCCTTTCTAAAATATCCCCGGTTTCCACCGATATTCTAACTTAGGTCCAATATCTTCTAATTTATTCTGCGGCTTAATGTTAGTGGTTATCTCGGAAAACCTTTCAAGTATCCTCTCAAAAGATGGTCTTTCATCCATTATCTTTGGTTCACCTTTAATCCCAGCCATTTTTCCTGCCAGGGCTACAGCCTCATATAATCCACCAATCTCATCAACCAGACCAAGGGAGGCTGCCTGTCTTCCGGTAAATACCCTTCCATCTGCCAGAGTTTCTGCATCTTTAGCTTTTAATCTTCCTGAAGAGAGAGCTACATTTAAGAACTGCCTGTAGGCATCGTCTATTAAGCCTTGAATTATCCTTTTTTCTTCCTCTGTCATTCCACGCATCATAGAACCTATATCCTTGTGTTTACCACTCTTTATAGTGATAAATTTTACGCCTGTCTTAGTCATCAGACCCTCTAAATTTGGCAAGGAAAAAATAACGCCTATACTTCCAGTTATGCTGCCATCATTAGCCAGAATCTTGTCTGCTGCAGAGGCAATATAATATCCTCCAGAGGCGGCTACATCACCCATTGAGACAACAACCTTCTTGCCCTTCTTCTTGAGATTTATGACCTCCCTATATACCTCCTCCGAGGCTGCTACAGAACCACCAGGGCTGTTTATTCTGAGGACTACAGCCTTTATCCTCTTATCCTCAGAAATTTTTTTAAGCCTCTTGATGATACCGTCTGTGCCATAGAAATCAACAGAAGCTATCTCTATTGCCCCATATATATTGACCACAGCTACACCACTATCAAAAATTTTAGGGGAGGAGATTTCTCTGCGTTGATTGATAATGAGCCAGACTCCGGTCACTGCCGAGATAAACAAAAATCCCAATAAAATTACAAATATAAGTTTTTCTCTCTTCATTAACTCTCCTATTTATAATAGCTATCAGCCATCAGATGAAGAATGAGCTGAAAGCTGATGGCCGATAGCTTACTTAATCATATCCACCTCTTTTTTCTAAAGTAAATAAGAAGACCAATAGTAATAGATGCCATTATAGTCAGGGCAAAGAAAACGCCCTTTATCCCCCAGCCAAACTCTGGAAGTGCCAAGTTCATCCCATAGTAGCTTGTAATCAGGGTTAAAGGCATAATGATAGTGGCAATCACAGTCAGCATCTTCACCACGCCAGCCATCTTATTGGATATATTAGAGAAACAGACCTGAAGAATATTTGAGGTTACATCCCTGTATGTCTCTAATGTATTGCTCATCTGCTCAATGTGGTCGCAGATATCATCAAAGTATGGTATAGTCTCCTCGCCAATGATGGAAGACTCCTTCTTGGCAATATATCTTATCACCTTCTGCTGGGGGACAATTATCCTCCGTAAAGAGATTATCCTCTTTTTTATGCCAAAAAGATCATTTATCACCTCTTGATGTGGATTTTCAACAGCTGATTCCTCTGCCTTATCAATCTCTGTATCTATTTTATTAACAAGTGCAGTAAATCCATCAATAACCCTATCAACGATAGTATGGAGAAGAAAGTCTGATCTCTTAATAAAATCCGCATTCTCTAAAGAAATCTTTTTGGTTATGCTGGCAAGAACAGGCACTGGCTTCTCATGGACAGTAACGACATAATTTTGACCAATTCATGGAAGGAAAAGACCTCATCCAAACAAGCCAACTCCTCATCCTTTGCCGCCTCAATGTCAACCCAGAGAAGATCTGCTTTCTCTCTATAAAGAGCAAGGTTCTCATATTTGCCTTCCTCTACCTTTTTGTCTTTGCAAAATAGTATTTTGATCATTCTACTTAACTCTTGTATGAAACCGCAGATTAACGCTGATAAATCTATGTAACATCTGAAGATTATCTTGCTCTTTTTACTTATTTCTTCTTACCTTTGAGAAATCTGCGTCCATCTGCGTTTATCTGCGGTTAAAAATATTTCCTGTAAACTTACTACTGAACGCTTACCCTTACCTTATATATCCTCTTCACATCTACCTTCTCCACAGTCAAGCAAAGGCTCTCTGTCTCTATACTTTCTCCCTCTTTCGGAATCCTTCCCAGCCTGTCTAAAATAAACCCCGAGATACTTGTCCACTCACCCTTTGGCAAGGAAAGCCCAAATTCTTCGCTTAGAAAATCCAGATCAGTAGAGCCATCAACTAAATATACTCTATCCGATAACCTTTTTACAAGCACTTCCTCTATGTCAAACTCATCTTGAATCTCACCCACTATCTCTTCCAGAAGGTCCTCCAATGTAACCAGTCCAGAAGTACCGCCATACTCATCAACTACAATGCCAATATGGACCCTGTTCCTTCTAAAATCAGCGAGGCAATCATCTATCCTTGCCTGCTCTGGGATAAAATGAGCAAATTTCATAAATTCTATGGCAGGAAGCTCCTTCTCCTTCTCCCAAAAGTTCAGAATATCCTTTGTATGAAGAATCCCAATGATGTCATCTAAACCTTCATCATAGA
>CAYTSY010000206.1:2279-4641 GCA_964440555.1 uncultured Desulfobacteraceae bacterium | reverse complement strand
GCGACTTCCGCCCCGTAGCCCATCGTCAGGTTGTCCTCGTATACCACGAGGGCCTTGCCGGTCTTGCGCACGGAGTTGAGGATGGTCTCGCGATCCACTGGCAGCAGGGTGCGCAGGTCTATGACTTCCGCGTCAATCCCCTCGGCGGCGACCGCCTCCGCGGCTTTCAGGCAGTAGTAGTGCATGATCCCGTAAGCGAACACGCTCACGTCCCGTCCCACCCGGCTCACGTTGGCCGGGCCGATGGGGACGGTGTACTCGCCCTCCGGCACCTCGCCCTTGATCAGGCGATAGCCCTTCTTCGGCTCGAAGAACACGACCGGGTTCGGGTCACGCACCGCGGACTTGAGCAGGCCCTTGGCGTCATAAGGGTTGGAGGGAATCACGACTTTCAAGCCGGGGACGTGTGTGAAGAACGCCTCGACCGACTGCGAGTGATATAACCCGCCGCCGATGCCGCCCCCGTAGGGCGCGCGAATGACCAGGGGCACGGTCCAATCGCCGTTGGAGCGGTAGCACATCTTGGCCGCCTCGTTGACGATCTGGTTGAAGGCCGGGTGGATAAAATCCGCAAACTGAATCTCGCAGATCGGGCGCAGGCCGTAGAGCGCCGCCCCGACCCCGATGCCGACGATGGAAAGCTCAGCCAGCGGGGAGTCGATGACCCGGTTCGGGCCGTACTTGTCCAACAGGCCCATCGTCGCGCGGAACACCCCGCCGCGTTTACCCACGTCCTCACCCGTGATGAACACTCGGTCGTCGCGCGCCAGTTCCTCGTCCAACGCCTGCCGCACCCCTTCGATCAGAGTCAGTTCAGGCATAAGTGCTTCTCCCGCAATGACAAATGCGTAATGAATGACAAATGCATAATGACTAATGACAAAGGAGGAAATGCCCATTGGTCATTTGCCATTGGTCATTTGTCATTTCCGAATGTCTTCCGTACCCTTGCGGGTATCTTCAACATACACCGGATACACCCCCTCGGACACGTCCGGGTATGGCGCTTCCTCGGCGAACTTCACGGCCTCTTCCACTTCGGCGATGGCCCTCGCCTCGTACTCGTCGTGGAGGGCTTGCGTGAGCAAGCCGGCCATTTCCAGATAACCGCGGAATTGCAAAATGGGATCGCGTTTCTTCCACTGCTCCACTTCTTCGCGCGTCCGGTACGAACGGTCGTCGTCGTCCGAGGAGTGGGGCACCACCCGGTAGGTCTTGGCTTCGATGAGCGTCGGCCCCTCCCCCGCACGGGCGCGATCCACGGCGGCCCTCATCGCGCGGTACACGGCCAACACGTCGTTCCCGTCCACCACCACGCCCGGCATCCCGAAGGCGGCGGCGCGGTCGGCCACATTGGGCACGGCCATCTGTTTTTCCATCGGCACCGAGATGGCGTACACGTTGTTCTGCACCAGGCAGATGAAGGGCAGCTTGTGGACGGCGGCCCAATTGAGGCCTTCGTACCACTCTCCCTGCGAGGTGGAGCCTTCGCCGATACAGGTGAGGGCGACGCAATCGTCGCCGCGCAGTTTGGCGGCAAACGCGATGCCGGCCGCGTGCGGGATTTGGGTAGCGACCGGCGAAGAGGTGCTGACGATGTTAGCCCGGCGCAACCCCCAGTGGCTGGGCATCTGCCGCGCGCCGGAGGACGGCTCGCCCTTTTTGCCGAACAGGCCGAGACAAAACTCACGCGGGGTATAACCCAAGGCCAGCGTCAGCGCGAGGTCGCGATAGTAGGGCACGACCCAATCGTGCCCGCGCCGCAGCGCAAAGGCTGCGCCGACCTGCGTGGCCTCGTGCCCCATGGCCGAGATGTGAAAGGCGATCTTGCCCTGCCGGTGCAGCACCCACGCGCGCTCGTCGAGCTTGCGCGAGCGGAGCATCTGCCAGTACATCTCCAGCAGCGTCTCTTTGGGCAGAGCGGCTTGTTTTTCTGCAGGCGGAACGAGCGGCTGGGTCTTGGGTTTGGTGGGGGTGATGTCAGCCATTCTATCTCCTTTGGCAAGGGAAGGAGGCCGCGCTGATGAAACGGGTTGTTTGAATGTCGCCTCCATTACATTTATTGACGAAGATCGAGTTTATGGAGTTGGTTTCATCGTTGGGTGTGGCGTTCGGCAAACTCGGCAAGATTCTTAAGATTGTCTTGCATCTCATCGGCGGTGACGCGATTGAGCAATCGCAAGATGCGTTTAAGCATTTCGCCCAAACCAACTTTCTGGGAGATGATGATACCGGAATGATGTTTCCCAGCCTCCTGCCACTTGCGGTAGAGTGGCTCGAAGTGTTTAGCGTTGTGAGTCACAATTGCCCAACTGTGGGCAGCGGCATACTCAAGTTGTTGTTCGTCATTCAGGCCATCATG
>CAYTSY010000206.1:0-2269 GCA_964440555.1 uncultured Desulfobacteraceae bacterium | reverse complement strand
GGGCGTCGAAACCTTTTTCTCGGACTTTCACTGATAACTTGCCGTGAACGTCCGCATCCGTATAAATCGCGACAAAGAGCGCGTCATCATCGTCCGGCATCGGCATTGACTTTCTTGGGATGAGCTATACGTTTCCGAGTCTTCCGGCGTTTCGAGATCTCACGACTCAACTTTGTTGCTCGCCGGAGGGCTTCCTGCTGTTCCCAAATGTACGTCTCAATCTCCGCTTGATGGTCATAGTAGTAACTGAGCGCGTCATAGACTTGTGCGAGGGATAGCAGGGGCGCGTGTTCCTCCACGATTTGCGCTGGAGTCTGACCCTGTTGCGTGAGTTCGACAATGCCTCGAACTGTGACATACACCCCACGAACAATCGGTTCGCCGCTTTGCACGCCTTCAATCCGAACAATATGCGGATGGTCGGTGGCAATCGGTGGACGAACCGAATATCTAGCCATCTGCTCCTTGAGCACGCTCAGTTCGCTACGCAGACTCTGCAGTTCAGCCTGCAACTGCTGGGATTTAGTTTCAGTCATTTTGACTCTCCCCAACTACTCAATCCGCTTCAGCCCGGCGGGATAGCGGGTGGCGGCAAGTTCCGCGTATTTGTCTTTGTAGTATTGCCATTCTAACTTGTGCTTCTCGGTTACGTCCCCGACGATCTTAGCCGGCACTCCCACGGCTATTTTACCATCGGGCACCTCGCCGACGATGGCCCAATCCCCGATCACGCTGAAGTCGGTCAGGATTGCCCCGACGCCGATGAAGCAGCTCTCTATTTCTCTTCCAGCGCTGCCTTTACCGCCGCGTACGCATCCACCAGCCCATAGCCGTAGGCGTCGTTGGGCACGCCGCCCTGGAAACATCCGATCGGCTGGCCGGTGTAGGGCCGCGCGGTCTCGATCATAATCCTTGTCGTCCGGTCAATGTCCCCTATTAGTTTCGGATTCGCCGACCACATCAGCGCCACCACGCCGGTGACGTGCGGCCCGGCCATCGAAGTGCCACTTTCTGTGCCATAAGCGCCGCCGGGCAGCGAGGAGAGCACATCCACGCCCGGCGCGATGATGTCCGGCTTGATCCGGCGGCTGCCGTCCACCGTCACCGGGCCGCGGCTGCTGAAGTCGGCGACGTTCCCAAACTGATCCACCGCGCCCACGCTAAACACGTCCGCGTACAGAGCGATCGGGTCGCTCACCGTGCTGCACCCACCGTAGCCCGTGTTGCCCGCCGAGGCGACGACGAAAATCCCCGCCGCTCGCAGCGCGCTCGCCGCCGGGGCTAGCGCATTTGCATCACAGCCCTCGACGGGCGGGCAGCCCCACGAATTGTTAAGGACGTGCGCCGCCTGCGCCGGGTCACCCTCTTTGAACGGATCGCCGCCCTGTGGGTAGGGCGCCAGCATGAATTGCATGCAGTTGAGATACACAGGCGGGTTGCCAAGGTTGCGCGCCAGATTGACGCAGCCGATCCACTCCGCGTCCGGTGCGACCCCGATGCCGCCCCGCCCGAGAATCGAGCCTAAGGTGTGCGTGCCGTGCCCCTGCACGTCGGTCGGCGTGCGTGAGTTGTTCCATGGGTCAATCCAGTTGTAATCGTCGCGCCCCTCCCGTCCGCGATACCCGTCGCGCAGCGCCGGATGATCGCCCTGCACGCCGGAATCCGATTGGCCGACGACGATCCCTGCGCCGGCGACGCCGAGCTCCTTCCAGACTCGATCCGCGCCGAGGGAGGTGATGTTCCACTGCGGCTCGACGGGCGCCGCCTCGCCGCCGGTGAGGCCGACCGGCGCCGGAACAGGCAGCGGGCGCAGGTGCGGACTTTCGAGGATGCGGCTCACTTCGGGCTGCAAGGACAGGTACGCACGCACGATCGGCCCGCCATCCACTTCCAGCGCATTGACGAGGTAGTAGGGGCGGTATCGGATGTGGAAGCGGTCGAGCGCGGCGCGCAAATTCGCCTGGGTCGTGTCGGCGTGTTGGGTCAGCGTCGTGTAGACGTAGCGCAGGCGCTCGCTCCGGTCAGGGATGGAATAAGCCTGGCTCACGTCCGCCTGGTCCTTCAGGATGACAAACAATTGCTCGCCGTAGAAACCGGGATGCCCGGCGAAGATATAAATCAGCAGAGCACCGAGCCACGTTGCGGAGAGCGCGCCGAACGAGAGAGCCCTGCGCGGCGGCCCACTAATCCGCTTGCGGAATGCCCACAACCCGAGGCCGACCACCAGCCCCAGTGCGAGCGATAGCTCGGCCGCCTTCAGCGCCCAGTC
>CAYTSY010000205.1:0-4657 GCA_964440555.1 uncultured Desulfobacteraceae bacterium | reverse complement strand
TGGGTGGGGGAAAAATATTTTTCCAGCTATTTTGTCCTGTTAATCCTGGTTCCGCCGTATATCAGCGATCTGGCACAGGCATCCTCAGTGTCCGCCCTTTATGGGATTGAAAAGCATAAATTTCTGGCTTACTTCACTATGGCGGAGGGCATAGCGAATCTTGGGCTGAGTCTGGCTCTGGTCAAAAGCTACGGCATTTACGGGGTAGCGATGGGAACGGCCATCCCTATGTTTGTGGTCAAGACATTTATCCAGCCTGTTTATGTGTGCAAAATATTGAAGATTCCAATCCGAAAATACTTTCAGGAGGCATTGCTCAAGCCTTTTATTATCTTTTTGGCATTTATGTTATTAATGGGATTCGCCATCCGATTCTTTTCCCCCAGTTCTTTCTTTCAATTAGGTTTAATGACCACTTTGAGTTTTAGTTTATTTTTAGCTATGGCCATTTTGTTTTGTATCGGGGCTGAGGAAAAAATGATGTGGAAACAAGCTGTTATCAGCAGATTTCAGAATTGAGGCAGGATAACTTATGGCCGGATTAGTCTCCATATTAATACCAGCGTATAACGCGGAGAAATGGATAGCGGATACAGTAAAATCGGCTTTAACCCAGACCTGGCCGAAAAAGGAGATAATTATAGTGGACGACGGTTCCTCCGACGACACATTCCAAATTGCCAGGGGATTTGAATCAAGTTCGGTTAAAGCTATAACTAAAGAAAACAGGGGGGCCAGCGCCGCCCGGAATAAGGCGCTGGAATTGGCTCAGGGGGATTACATCCAATGGCTGGATGCTGACGATTTACTGGCTCCCGATAAGATATCGCAGCAGTTTAAGGAGGTCGGGGGCTGTCCCAATCCCATGATACTGTATTCAGCGCCTTGCGGGACATTTTATTTCGACTACCGGAGAGCCAAATTCACTCCCAACCCGCTTTGCAGGGATTTAACGCCTGTGGATTGGGCTATAAGTAAATTTATGAATAACGCCTGGATGAGCATAGCGGGCTGGCTTGTGAGCCGGAAGTTGGCCGACCTGTCGGGGCCGTGGGATGAGAGATTATCCGTTAATGATGACGGCGAATATATATCCAGGGTGGTAGCCCGGAGTCAGGAGGTCAGATTTGTGCCGGAGGCAAAATGTTACTACAGGATAGGAAATGCCAACAGCCTCAATTCTCAAAGCTCAAATAAGGCGCTGGAATCCCTGTTCTTATCGCTTAGTTTGTCTATTAATCATTTACGCTCCATGGAGGATAGCGAGAGAACCAAAAGGGCAGGTTTGGTTTATTTGCAAACCTGGTTTCCAGTGTTCTACCCGGAAAAATACGATTTGATCAGGAAAATTAATTGCCTGGCAGAGGAATTGGGCGGAGGCTTAATGCCCCCGGCCTTGGGCTTGAAATATTCCCTGGCCGAGAAAATATTCGGTTACAAGGCGGCCAAGAATTTTATGTTAAAAGCACGGGGAGCTAAATTGGCGGCTGTGAGAAATTGGGAAAAATTTTCGTTTTTATAAGGAGCGGCTTATGTCGCAGAATCACATAAGCGTATGCGCATGTACATATAAACGCCCGGAGCTTTTGCTTAAGCTGCTGGATAAATTGCAGTTCCAAAACACTCAGGGTTTGTTTACTTATTCTGTAATTATCGTGGATAACGATGAAAAGGGAAGCGCGGAAAGTGTTGTCCGATCCGCACAAAAAGGACCAAATATTGAGATTGCTTATTATGTGGAAGCAAGGCAGGGGATTTCATACGCCAGGAATATGTGCGTGGAGAAAGCCACGGGTGATTTTATTGCATTTATTGATGATGACGAATTCCCCGGCGAAGATTGGCTGCTGAATTTATTTAATACCTGTACAAAGTTTAATGCCGATGGCGTTGTAGGTATTGTTTCCCCATATTTTGAGAAATCTCCTCCCGACTGGTCAAGACGGGGGAATTTATGGTTTAAGTATTGGGGTATAACGGGCACTGTTTTAACTGATGGCAGCACATCAAATGCCCTGATTAAAAAATCGGTTATGGAATCTGAGAAACCCCCTTTTAACCCGGATTTTGGTTTGTCCGGCGGAGAAGATTCCCTCTTTTTCCTGAAAAATATAAAAAAAGGGGCTATTTTTGTGGCCTGCGGTGAGGCAGTTGTGTATGAATTTGTATCTGTCGGGCGAATGCGCATAACCTATCTCTTGAAAAGATTTTTTTGGGAGGGTGTAACTACGGCACGTATATTCAGGCTTGTTGAGGGGATTAGCTGCCAGCTCAAGTGGTTCTCGAAATCCGTCATTGCGATGGCGGCTTATTCTGTTTTGCTTCCGATTTTGATTTTCTCAAGGTATCACCTGTTTGTGGAGTATTTACTGAAAATTTTTTATTTTGGGGGGGTATTTCTGGAATTTTTATATTTATCCCCTAAATCCAATCGAATGACTTCGGGACAGTACGTTAATAGATAATTTTTTCGAGGGGAAATGTTATGTTAAGATATATAGCCGCGGCAATGGCGCTAAAAGGCTTTTCAAGCTGTACAACAGCGAAGGATTTATATAGGGCTTTAGGAAATAAATTAGGAGCGGAAAAGCGCGCCAACAGCGCCATGCCGGCTTATTATCTTGAGCGGGTCAACCGGATGCTTCGGTTAAACCGCGAATACAATTTCATCAAGGCCGGCGGCAAACTTATTGAACTGGGCACGGGTTGGCTCCACTGGGAAGCCCTTACCACAAGGCTTTTTTTCGATATCGAGGCTGTTCTTTTTGATGTCTGGGATAACCGACAATTAGGCGGTTTATTGAATTATATAAGCCAGTTCAATGCCATCCTTGAACAATCGGAAGCGGATGCCGCACAGCGAAAGCAGGCCCGATTGCTAATAAACGAGATTCTGAAAGTTAACTCCTTTGAACAACTTTACAGCCTCCTCGACTTTGAATATGTTATCAATAAGCAGGGCAGTCTGAATAAATTGGAGAGCGGGGCATTTGATATAGTGGTTAGCGCCGGTGTTCTGGAACATATTAAGCTAGATAAGGTTTCAGAATACATACAGGAATCTTCCCGGCTGCTTAAACCGGGCGGTTATTCAATGCACTCCATCTGCCTGCAAGACCATCTTTACCAATATGATGAAAGGGTTTCTCCCAAGCAATACCTTTCCTTTTCCGACGCTGCCTGGAAACGCTGGTTTGAGAATGAAGTCCAGTATATTAATCGCGTGCAGCGTTCGCAATGGATTAAGCTGTTTGAACATGCCCATCTGGAACTTGTGGAAGAGGAGCAATCGTCAATGGATTTAACCGGATTAAAAATAGATGCCGGGTATCAGCATCTCAGTCAACGTGACTTGGCGTCAGCGAATATTAAATTTCTTCATCGTAAAAAAGATTAACGATATGGCCCGAATCAGATATATCTCATTTCTTATCTTATGCGTATTTTTGGTTCCCCGGTCAACCCAGGCAGCGGACCTGATACCGGCGGAGAGGCGGATTACGTGGAATCCTGGGATACCTGGGGGCATACCCGACCGTACCACTATATTTGCCAATGTAAAACAAGCGCCGTATAATGCGGCCGGTAACGGGGTGGCCGATGATTCCAATGCCATCCAGAATGCCATAAATGCCTGTCCTGAAGGGCAGGTGGTTTACATTCCGGCCGGGACATACAGGATTACCAAGACCCTTTCCTTTTCCAAAGGCATCGTGCTGAGGGGGGATGGGCCGAAGAACACAATAATCCAAATGGCCAACTCCGGCACCGCACATGTAATATATGTAGGCGGCAATTGGGCTTCAGGAAACGATGTTACCCCGCAGACACTCCTTACCGGGGGGTATACCAAGGATTCCACCACCTTGACCCTCGACCCGGCCTCGCCTAACCAGTCCCTCTTTACCGCCGGTAAATATATTTTTGTGGGGCAGTCCAACGGCTCAAATCCGCTCATTATTAACGGCAGCACCTGGTTTAAGATCAGAAACCAATATGACGGCGACTATTCTTCCCTGACCCAAATCGTCAAGATTGTAAGCCGGAGCGGAAATACTATCACCATAAGCCCCCGCCTCTACATGAACTATGGGAGCCAGTATCATCCTTTTGTGGGTCTGGTGGCCACCCCCAATTCAGCCCTGGGCGCTATGGTAACCAACGCCGGCATTGAGGATCTGAAAATAATGCGGACTTCGTCATACACCGGCCAGGGTTCATTTATTTACTTCTGGAAATGCCTTTACTCCTGGGTAAAGAATGTCGAGACCTACAAGGTGGGCGGCTCCCATATACTTATGGCGGCATCCTACGGCTGCGAAGTCAGGGACAGTTACTGGCATGAGTCCTGGACCTATTCTTCCGGCGGCGCCTCCTATGGCCTGACGCTGGCCTACCACACCAGCGACACCCTGATTACCAACAATATCGGATTGTATCTGAATATTGCCGGGGTGGAGTTCTCAGGCTCCGGCGGCGGCAACGTCATATCTTACAATTTCTTTGACGGCACCTGGGTGGATAACGGCAATCCCCGCTGGCAGGCGGCAGACGTCATATCCCACGGCAGCCTCCCCTTCATGACCCTGATAGAAGGGAACTACATGACCGAATTCCAACTCGATAACGTCTGGGGCAGCGCCGCTTACTTTACCGT
>CAYTSY010000204.1:0-4658 GCA_964440555.1 uncultured Desulfobacteraceae bacterium | reverse complement strand
ATCTTTGAATATCTCAATTGCCTCCCGTACTGTCATACGACACCTCCTGATATGAGTACTCGGGGCCTCATGACTAATATGGGGGTGCAGATGCGTTTGGAAGGGGCTGGCGAACTTCCTGAAAGACGTTATCCCACTTTCCTCTTTGATTGGTTCGCTTTCGCGTGGCAATGCTGACCTCCGGCAGGTGATTCAAACTTTCGGGGAGTCTGAAATAACAGAACTGCCACATTAAGCTCGGTGAGTATATTCAGGCTGTGGACCTTATTATACGCGGTGAACCCCTCCTTTTGAAGGTAGTTTTGGGCACTTTTTTGGTTGACGACCGAGCGATGTGAGGTGCAGAATGGAAGGAAAGATATCGTAAGTTTAAATAAAGTAGTTGCCCAATAGATTAGGACTCAGCCGGTGTGCATGAACAGCGCTAACAAACGGTGAGATATTGAGACGCAAGTCGAATAAAGGCAAGGGGTTAAGGCTTCCGTCAATCGGGAACTGGGCTCACAAATCCAATCCGGTGGATGTCAAAGAATACCTCGGCGATCAGATGGTTGATTTTCCCATACTTGAAGTCCCAAAAGACATTAAGGTACGCATTCGTCTAGAGGGACTGTCAAGCGAGTACAAGGCGAAATGCAGTGAAGTAGCCGAGACATCAGTTGCACCTTTCTTGTCGGAACAAACCACGAAGAGTAGACGCTCGGTTTTGCTTACGGGTACGATATGCACGGGTATGGCGTTTCTCAAACTTCTTCCGACCAAAATACCAGCGCTTGGCATTGAAAGCATAAGCCTCGGGATAGTCTCGATCATGACCTGTGCGCTTGCAATTCTGGTATATCAAGCTGCCTCATTTCTCATGTACTTTCTTCGGGACTGCCGCTTCAGATCTCTTAGAATAAAGCGGCTATCCCATGAAGCCGATGCCCTTGGGTATCAGATGGCAGAGGAAGGAATTACGGAGAACCACATTTACACGAAGACTCCGCTGACATCTTTCAGGGTTGCTACGATCGGGGTTATCTTTGAAGTGTCAGCACCTTTTTTCATAGCTGCTTTGGGCACAATCGGTATTCTTTTGAGAATTTTTGCTATTATTTGATGAGGTTAGTGGGACCGGCCAGACATAATTCAACGATACTCTTTAACACCATCTCTGTACTTGCGTGGGTTACGATACATAGAGTGCCCAACGATCGCGTGCGGCGGAAAAAGGCTCCGCCTCCCGGTGGCCCGTATGTTCACATTTCGTCTGGTAATCGGCTTTCAATCCTTTTTGACAGCCGCCCCAGTAGTAGGTGCACTTGCTACGTATAGGTTTCTGAAATCGACCACCTGATTCACCTACAAGTTCGTGATTACTATAGGGATGATTAACCGGGGCAAAGGGGCCAAGAGCGAGACAAAGGGGCCAAGAGCGAGACAAAGGAGTTAACCCTTTCCCCCCCTATTCCTGCACGAAAATAACCCTTCTTCCATCATATAAGCCGGTTACCAGAGAACTCAAGGAAGAACAGACGATTCCTTGCACGTGCAGAGCTAGGTAGCACCAATTCATGCCCGTGCCCTCCTTGTCTTCCTAATAGTTCTCTCGTGACCGGCAGTGTTTTTGTTGACACCTGTTATCATTTGAGTATAATAGGAAATAGTCTTAGTGATTCGAAGGCAAAGGTAGAGAAAAAAGATTACTACTATATTTTGGCGCCAGATGAATCACTTGTGAACCGTAAATTGCGTCAACTAGGACGCGATCCAAGATCAAACAAAGCATGTTGACGGCCATGATCCAGCACAGAGAGCATTTGATCCCTAGCGTCAGGTTGCCAATTCTGCCGCCATTAATTCTTGGCAGAAAAGCAATTGAAGAAATTCTGGATTATGTCAAAAAAAGAGAGCAAAGGCCCGTCAACGCGCATGTTAATTCACATTACATCATTGCCAAACTCAAATGCCAGAAGCCGACGTACACTGTCCGCCCAGTGAAATACTTGAGTTCCTCGGAGTTGATGATAGGTATTGCACAAACTGCCCAAATTCTGTTGGATTGCTATGTTCAACATGAAGGAAGCTTGTACAATGGGCACATTGGCCGTGAACGACTTAAGGAATTGAGAGAAGACCACCAGATATATTTTACTGACATGTCATTCCGGTTCCGTAGGAAGATTCCAGCGGCAGACTATCACCTAAAGATTGAGCTGCTGAAGTTTAAGGCCGTTTCCCGAATAGTCATTGCCCAGTGTCAATTCAATGTGGATAAGAGTCTGGTGGGTAGCTTTAAGGCGTGTCTGCCGTATGCTTGATACTCCTAAACGTCAATGACATACATACTATCAATATTGTACATTATCTTTCTCGGCACAGCCGCTAAAAATCTGGTATTTGTTGAATACAGGAACGACAACCGTTCAGTCACGGTTCATAACCTTATATCTAGATCCAATGCATGGCCTGTCATGACAGTATTCGTGCTTTTTTTTGTTGACTGGCTTTGCTTTCTGTTCATTTTTCCTCCTGGTTCCGATTTTGATCTTGAGACGAAAGAAATAATATTACTCTTGTGTTACGCTGCGAGCCTCGTGTGTCTATCCTTTGGTCTATTTCATTCCGTAGATGATAGACTACACACTATCTCGATTCCATTGGGATTGTATTATCTTGGCTCGTTGATCGCAGAAATGACATGGCTGCTTCTCACGCTTCGGCAGAATTGGGCTCTTGTGACCAAAGAAGATGTTGGATACATAGCGGTATTTATACTGTTGTATGCCGTGATTAAGATATTTTGGGCGTTTTTGTTTTTGTTTTGGTGCTCCAGAGAAACCTCCAGGACCTACCCCTCTTATTTGTCGAGCTTGAGCTGCCTCTTTAAACCCGCTTTTCTGCTGTTTTTAGTTAAATTCACATCAATCGCAGAATTAATCAAAGACTAGCATGGACTACCTAGTACTGACATCCCTTTGTGTAATCACGGCCTACTTAGTGTACAAGTCGATATATTTCAAGAAGGACCCTAATGAACTCAAGTCAGATACCTGGAAATCGTTTAGCTGGGGTACCGAAACATATTTGCCCCCTACTGTAGCGGCATTAAGCATCTTCGCATCCCTGAACGGTGGCTTTATGGTGTTCGGTCTTGTTCAAGTTGGATACCAGGGTGGGCTGTCGGGATACGTTTGGAGTCTAGCCTACCTCACTGGTTTACCTATAATCTTTTGGGTATTGAAACGCTTAGCTAAGAACTCGAGGATGAGAAAAGGGTTATTTGGAATTGACGTGATGTTATTTGAACATTACGGGCCCAAATCGATGCTTGCATTTTATCTCCTGTCCGGCATCGCCTTTGCTGGAGTTCTCGGAGGACAATTCCTTTCAATAGGCTATTTTCTAAAATCAATCGACAGGTTCTGGTTCTTGATAGCTCTGTTTATTGTAGGTGTATTGGGAACGGTTTGCTATACGATCTGGCACGGATTTAAGGGGGTCATATTTAATGATGTCCTTCAGTCCATTCTCGAATTTATCGTCTCAATAATATTCCCTGGCTCAATTCTTTATTTTCTCTGGCAAAAAGGCAATGTCAATTTCAATTTAGTCAGCGAAACTATCGGCGGGGATTACGGTACATTTTATCCGATTTTTGGTGCTATTTTCTTGTGTTTGTCATTTCCATCTCGGGCAGATCTCTGGCAAAGACTAGCCCGAGTCAAGAACGAGCATTACATGAGAGTCATATTAATAACAACCATTCTTCTCGTCTTCTATTATTTTGCTATGACCTCCGCTGGGATACTCTTAAAGCAGAATAAAGAAATATTCGAGATCTCCAACGATATGGTTTCTCATCCGGGCGGCCTTTCTATGGCACTTTATAAAAAGTTATTTTCGGTCCAGCCCGACGTCTTTAATTGTGTGGGGCAAGTCCTGTTTTTGACTGGGGTGTTAACGGCGATCTTGTCGTCCGTCGATAGTTATCTTAATTTGACTTCGCTCTCACTTACGAAGTTTGCTCTATGGAGGGTTATCCCCAAAGCCAACGAAGCCGAACTTACGCAACATGAACAAGATGTTATGACGGTGAATGCTAGAATTGCCACCATAGCCGTGGCAGTACTTGCCGGAATCTTCGCTACTTTGCTGCCGGACCTCATTGACCTGATGTCTGCTTCGTTCTCGGTGATAGGTGTCCTAATTCCAATTGTCGTCGTTGGACTTTTCTCAAAACGAAAGCATAGGGACGTGACTGGGGCATTGCCTCTTTGGATTTCTCTTATCCTGCTCATAATCCTCCTCCCGGTTTTGCGCAAATTTGCTTTTATACCTGCAATATCTGTGGGGTTATTATTGTTCTTTCTTATGCTGTGGATAGAGAACCGAAAAGCACCACAAGAGCAACCCTCGGGAACCCTTGAGGAAGAGCAAATTAGTAAGTAGCAGCTAGATTCCTTCCCTATAGTCCCACGCTCGGTTTACCACCTTAAATTCGTTTTCCCGATCTCCGCAAAATAAAAAGGAACTTTTTCTTTCCCTATATGCTGAGCGCGGGAACTCGAGAGAACGAGGATAACGTAAAATATCTTTCGCACAATTGAGCCATGGCAACGATAACGTAAAATATCTTTCGCACAATTGAGCCATGGCAACCTCGAATCTGGTAA
>CAYTSY010000203.1:0-4665 GCA_964440555.1 uncultured Desulfobacteraceae bacterium | reverse complement strand
CCCCATGGCCTCGCAGGCATTGAATACCGCTATCGGAAAGCAGCTATAAAAATCGAACACGTCCACAGCATCCACCGAAATTCCGGCCCGCTCCAAGGCGGTTTGGTAGGCCCTGTGCATGGCCGGCGACGTGCTCAAATCCGGACGTTCAAGTATGGTACGCTCCCTTAAATCGCAATATGACTTCAAGTAAATCCACCGGGATTCATCAATACCCCATTTACGGGCCTGTCCCACGGTTGTCAATACGAGAGCCGCCGCCTGATTAACGCCGTCTTTGGCAACCATGGCTTTGGTGTAAGGGAAAAAAATGTAAGGGTTTTCTTCGGTCGCACAAGCGATGGCCGCGGCATCCCACTCCCGGGAAAACATGGCAGCCGGATGTTTACGGGCAACTCCTGAAAATGGTGCCAGTAATTCACCCATCAAGAGGGCGTAGGCTTCCAACGTCTGGTTTAATTTTTTTCGCCGGGCATTCTCCAACACACTGTAAACTGTACCGGGCAATAGAAATTCGTTTTCCACTTCCTGCATGGTCAAAATACCGGGGACAAGCCACCCGGGATCATCCAACTGACCCTCGGTCGTATCCTCCCAGTCCAGTTTGATCTGGCTGCGCTTAGCGGCCTTCAGGGTGGCAAGGGCTTCGCCGCCGAACAACAACACAGCCTTGAATTCTCCTTTGGCCAAACGGCCGCAAAATTCGTTAACCAGCTTTTGCGGCGACTGTCCCCCGGAGATTTCGTAACGAGCATATTCCGGATTGATGCGGGCTTTACGGGCAACGGCCCGGGGCATATTTTTGACATTTTCAATGGGATTTTGATATCTTGGCGATGAATCGGAAAATGTGCGAACTGCTGCGACGGCATCAATGTTTTTCGTTAAGATCTCCTTTTTTCCGGTATCTGCCAGGGCCAGGCCGGCTGCAAAAGCAGCCAGCTCAACCGCGGATCTTGCCTTTGTCAAATCACCTGGAATTGGCTCACAAAGCTCGCCGATACCGACGATAATCGGCAAATTATAAATAGGCATTTATGATAATTTTCCTTTCAGTTAAAAAAGCAACCCCAACGCTGCCGATTGTG
Source organism: uncultured Desulfobacteraceae bacterium (assembly GCA_964440555.1). GTDB lineage: Bacteria > Desulfobacterota > Desulfobacteria > Desulfobacterales > UBA5616 > CAYTSY01. The sequence goes on along the minus strand of CAYTSY010000203.1, from coordinate 3,577 downwards.
GTTCTTCCGCTACTATGGAGCGTCGGAAAACGTCTTGAGTGTGATTTTATTTGGGATGACGACATCAAAAGGCAGCCCACTATAGCCTGAAGAGTGGCCATGATTTGCGAACAAGTCTGGCGGCGGTCCTAAAGACCTCTTTTGTTTCACCGCTTCCGCACCTTTTAACTATTGGCCAAATTCTCTTCATCTCCAGTCCAAGCTCTCCAATCATCTCTGTCCCAGTTGTCCAGGCCACACGATGGAGAAGTTCATCAAACCTGTCTGCCTGACTGGTCAGACCATCCTTTTTCAGGCAATCGACGATTGATTCGAACGGATCCGGTGCGGACTGGTCGATTTGCGAGTGGAGATCATCCTTTTCGCTCGCGGGAAATTCCCCATCACTCGTATAAGGCCGTGTATCGACGCTCATACCCCGTTGCTCCAATGTCCTGCGGAGCGCTTCGATGGAAACCGAAGGGGCGATTCCAAAGGCTTCCCTATCACCATTCTTGAGCGCAACTACAAACACGGACATTGTCCTGCCCCCAACGGGCCTATCGCCGATTTCACAATGATCAATGGCTTCAAACCTGAAGACCGTTGGAACGTCGCCCAAATCCCATGCGACGATAGCCTTGTCGGAGATCTCCACCTTATTCTGCATTAGGTAGCTGCACACCCACACCACCAGGCATAGGATTATGATGGCCCCGGCAGCCGTCAACAGATTCCACGTCCCGCTTGCCCCAAAATCAAACCAGTAGATGATGCAGAGAAAGGCAGCGGCGGCGCCGATGGTCAGGCTGATTATGCCAAACACCGATTTCCACGAACCTTTTAGTTCCGGCTTTCGAAAGGCTCTTGGTTCCACCCATTTAAGTCGCTTCTCGAAAGATGGCGAAGTTGACGATTCTATGGCAGCTTGATTGGCTTCGCGGTTTCTTGTCATAGTCCCCAACAGACTGGCTGAGGGGTACGGCGCGGTTTTTGCCGCATCCCTCTCCAGCAAGAGGTTAGATTTCTTTCCTTAATATTAATTCTTCCGGGCATCCCGGATTTTCTGTAAATTCTGAACGATGTTTTGTAAAACCCATTTTTTTGTAAAAACTTCTGGTTCTGTCATAAGGTGGATATAAAACACTTTCTCCTAGGGTTTTAACTTGAAGTCAGATGCCGGTTATTTTACACTTCGTGGCGCACCGCGGCTGTTTGCGATCTGCTTGAACGTCGGGTTGGCAGCCGTTTTGTTGTGTATATCAATAATGATAACGGGCTTGTACGAAATCAGTCCTATCATGTCCAACGACATATACAAGCCGATGTTCTTGAGTAATTCTACGAGACCAAACACCTGAACCAAGAAATTTAAGCGGTTCAGGTTTGCCGATCCCTTGAAACGGGTCTCGCATTACCACCTCGATCAACTGGAAAATACGAAGAGCGGCTTTGCGATCAGTCTCAACCCAGTACCGTAGATCTTCCCTAAACTCTGGCTGGAACACGGACTCCCGCTTTATGACGGTTTGGGACGTTTTCAAAGGACGTCTACTCAAAACCAACCTCGGTTCGAAGGTCTTCAATCGTTTGTGGGGTGCCTGATTGTTTCCGAACTTTATCAAGTGCCGTGAGAAGCCTCTTCGCATTGACAGGCGATCTAAGCAGGTGAGCGGTTTCGAGTATCCCAGCCAATTCGTCGGCTGTTATCATGGCGACATCCTCATGATCGATATCCTGTCCTTTTTCGATCTGGTTTAAGGATGTCTGGACATCTGTTAAAAGCTCAATTTTTTCTTGCATCGCTTCATATTCATTTGCATCAATGAGAACAGCAACGCCTTTTCCATGCTGAGTTATTATCAAAGGTCTTTTTGTATTGTGGACTTGCTTGATAAAGTTTGTGATGCCGGTTCTTATCTCAGACAACGGTTTGATATCTTGGTCTATTTTTAGCCTTTGCATATTCCACCCCTTTTCAGTTCATTATTTTGTACATCATAACGTACAATAAAGGTGTTTGCAAGTTATTTATTTGTGGCATAACAGTTTATTGGCGTTGAAGAATAGTAGCGAAATAGGCCATATATAGCACCAGCAGCAATACACCACGCCTTCGCTCAGTAAAACCTTCACGCGAGGGGTAAGTGAACACCAGGGCCACGAGACCAAACACCAACGTAATAGCTACCTCACGCCACGCAATGGTTATGGGATGGATAATGGCCGCGACAGCCACAACAAAAACGCCATTAAAAATATTGCTGCCAAGAATTGTTCCCAGACCAACTTCGTCGTGACCACGAAGTTTGGCAGTAATTGTTGTTGCGAGTTCTGGCACTGACGTGCCAACCGCCACAATAGTTGCCCCGATAATAAATTCATCAATGCCAAAGGAAATGGCAATGTCTCTTGCTCCCGTCACAATGAGATTTCCGGCAGCGACAAGGAAGGCAAGACCGGCGACGCATGAAAGAACGATCAGCCAGCCTCGGTGTTCACCAAGAACTTCCTCTGCTGCGCTTCGCTGCTTTCGTGCTTCGATAACCGTTGCAACAAGCCAAACGAGAAATATACCCAACATCAGTAAACCATCGAATCTGGAAAGCTTGCCATCCAGAAATAGAACACCTGTGACGATAGGAACAAGCAACGCTACAGAAAAATCCCGCTTAACACTGTCACGAGGACTTTGGATTCCAGAAATTACCAATGCAAGCGCGAGGATTAGGGCAACATTGACAACGTTACTACCCAGAGCATCGCCAAGGGCGATTTGTGGTTCTCCAGCTATAGCGGCATTTATAGAGACTGACAACTCAGGGCTAGATGTGGCGAATGCCGCAACGGTTGCACCGATAATCCCTGGAGAAACCCGCACCCAAAAAGCGAGGCCTACTGCTCCGCGAACAAAAAGCTCCCCGCCAACACCAGCACATATAATACCTAAGATCAAAGCAACGTAATCGTTCATTACACCCCAAGTTGAATTGGCAGCCTAACGAACTACAGGGGGCCCGGCTGTTGGCGCTCCGCCTGAATGATTTGGCTGGCCCTTTTTGTTTCTATATGTTTCAAGCCGCTCCTCCAAGGTGCCAGTATGTAATTCAAAAAGATGGTTATCGTAGTCGTAGAAATAGAGAGACAAACCCTCGCCAGGAATCCTTGGACGCCCTTCATGAAAATCCACCCCTGTCTTCTCCAGACGGTCTCTGTAGTTTCCATAATCAGATTCGGGAATCTTGAAGGCAATGTGGTTGTAAGTCCGGTCTGGCAAGGGGGCTCCCACCATGATCGCAACCCAAACGCCGGCAAGGAGCAGGCACCGTTCTTTAGCCAAAGAGAACGTTTCTTCGCCGCTGTCATAGACTTCTTTTGCCTCAAATATCGAAGAAAGGAAAGTGCTTGTCCGTTTTAAATCCTGAACGATCAATGTAATATGACTGATGCCTTCAATAGTCATTTGTGAGTTACCCTCGTGTTTCGCCCTTCCTCGTAGCGAATGAGCCAACTGTGCGGCGCGGTTTTTTGCGTCCGCACCAGTGAATGGTTGGCGTCAGGATTTCGGCTCCTTTGGAAGTTGTGCGCCATGCCACAC
>CAYTSY010000202.1:0-4684 GCA_964440555.1 uncultured Desulfobacteraceae bacterium | reverse complement strand
CCAGCGGGCAACGGCGCCTTCGGTATATTTCATGATATTGCCCTTGTGCATTAATGTGACGCTGGGCAACCGGTTGTTAAGGGCGTAGGAAATCGCCCTGGCCACGAGACGCTTTGTATTTTTTTCGCTGATGGGTTTGATGCCGATCCCCGCATCATCGGGAATATCAATATTCATCTCCTGTCTGAGAAACGCAAGAACCCTGCCCGCCCCGATGCTGCCGGATTCCCATTCAATGCCGGCATACACGTCTTCGGTGTTCTCGCGAAAAACCACCATGTTCACGCGTTCCGGGTGCCGCATCGGCGAGGGAACGCCATCAATATGCCGGACAGGACGAATACATGCATAAAGATCTAGTTTCTGGCGAAGCGCTACATTTAAGCTCCGGATTCCCTCCCCCACCGGCGTCGTCAAGGGCCCCTTGATGGCCACAATATGGGAACTGATTTCCTTCAGAGTCTCTTTGGGCAGCCATTGGCCGGTTTTCTGATAGGCTTTTTCACCGGCAAGCACTTCACGCCAGCAAATGGCTTTCTGATTGTCAAAGGCTTTTTTCACCGCGTTGTCAATGACCATTTTCGCGGCCCGCCAGATATCAGGCCCAATCCCGTCGCCCTCGATAAACGGTATGATCGGATCATCCGGAACGTTTAACACGTTGTCGTCATTGATGGTTATTTTTGTTCCCTTTAAATCCATTCATATTTCCTTTAAAGCCTTTTAAAGGCTGGCCTTTTCTCGCTTAAAATTCACGGGGTCACTTTTTCCCAATGCCGCCCCGCTGACGAAACGCCTCATACATCGCCACAGCGCCCGCTGCCGACGCATTAAGTGAGTTAAAACGGCTGGCCTGAGGGATTGAAACCAACACATCGCAGTTTTTTTTAACCAGAGGCCGGATACCCTGATCTTCCCCGCCGATGACAATCCCTATGGCGCCGGTCAGATCCGCATCAAAAACCGAATGCCCTGCCCCCCTTTCCAGACCGGTAATCCACACCCCGTGAGCCTTGAGCTTGTGAACGACGGAGGTCAGATTGGTTGCCCGGCACAATCGGATATGTTCCAACGCCCCGGCGGACGATTTGGAAACCGCCGGGGTCGGACCGGCGCAACGGTCCCTGGGAATTATCATGGCATCCACGCCCACGCACAAGGCGGTCCGGATAAGGGCCCCCAGGTTTTGAGGATCTACGACATGATCCAGCAGCAGAAAAAACATGCGGCCCGATTCACCGGATGTCAGAAGTTGATCCAATTCCGCGAAAAGGTAAGGTCCGGTTCTTGCTGCCACGCCCTGGTGCATGCCGGTTTTCGCAATGGATTGAAGTTCACTGGAACTGACCTTTTTTACCCGGATGCCGGCTTTTTGGGCCAGGGCTTCAATTTCAGCCAGCCGCTTGGATTCTTTTGGTGAAACGTAGATCTCTTCAAACACTCTGTGAGAGGCCCGGATTGCTTCCAGGACAGGATGTACTCCGTATAAGATTTCGATTTTCACCATGTCAACATGCCCCAGATCGGCCCCAAAACCGTTTACCCGGCATTTTTACGATATTGTTCAACAAGTTCAATCAATCGTCTTTTTGCATCTTCCAGCAAATCGTTTATAATGACATGCCGGTAAAAGCCGCTTTGGGCCATCTCACTTTCCGCATTGGACAGGCGTTTCTTCATAACCTCATCGGTATCGGCCCCACGAAACGCCATTCGTTCCCTGAGGGACTCAAGGCCGGGAGGCATAACAAAAATCGTAATGATGTCAGGGTAGCGCTTGCACATCTGAAGCATTCCCTGCACATCGATATCCAGCAGAACATCCTTGCCTGCATGCAGCCTGCTTTCAATATATTCCGTTGATGTGCCGTAATAATTGTCATGAACCAGGGCCCATTCGGCCCATTGGTCGGCATTGATCCGCCGGATAAACTCCGCTTGCGTGATAAAAAAATAATCCACACCGTGTTGTTCTCCCAAACGGGGCCTCCGGGTGGTAAAGGAGACCGAATAAACCAGATCCGGAAAATGTTCCCGCAGGGCTTTGCACAGGGTGGTTTTACCGGCGCCGGATGGTGCGGAAACAATAAAAATTTTTCCCGGCTGCACTGATGTCCGTCCTTCATTGGTTTTAACCGGCTCATCAGACTTAAGCGAATGGACAGGCCCCTGATTCACTGTGGGTTCTCCGGCTTTTTCATGTCGGCATACCGCTGGGACATGGTTTCCGCCTGAATCGCCGACAAAACAACGTGGTTGCTGTCCAATACGATAATGGACCGGGTCCTCCGTCCATGTGTCGCATCGATCAACCGTTTCTCCTTTTTCGCCTCATCCTTTAAGCGCTTCATGGGCGCTGAATTGGGCGCCACGATAGCCAAAACACGTTCGGCCACCACCGTGGAGCCGAATCCGATATTCAACAGGTTTTTTTCCATTCCCCCTCCATGCGCCGACATCCGGATTTCGCATTGCATGCCGATCTGTCCGCAATCATACTCCAGCAATTGCCGCCTATTCAATTTTTTGAACCTGCCCCCTGATTTTTTCCAACTCGGTTTTAGCGTTGACGATCAAATAGGAGACATCGCTGTTTCCGGTCTTTGATCCCATCGTGTTGAACTCGCGATTGAATTCCTGCAACAGAAAGTTGAGTTTCCGGCCGGCCGGCTCATCGGAATCCATTTCCCGCCGAAACTGTTCAATATGGCTTTCAGCCCGGGTGATTTCTTCTGAAATATCACTTTTATCCGCCAGAAAAGCCGCTTCCTGCGCGATTCGGGCCGGATCGATCTCCACAATGCCGTGGGTTAAACTGTTGATCCGTTCTCTAAGCCGATCCTGATAAGCCGGCAAAAGCCCATCGCTTCGGGCTTTGATCTGCTCCAGCCAGGCGCTTATCGCCCCAAGACGCTGCACAAAGTCCCTGGAAATGAAATCCCCTTCGGTTTTCCTCATCCGGTTGAGATCTTCTATGGCCTTGTTTACGCATTGCTCGACCAGCGGCCAGGCGTTTTTAGCTGCGCAATCATCCACGTCCGCCGGAGAAACCATATCCCCGGCCCGTAAAATATGATCCAGTGAAGGAGAATCGTTTAATCCCAGCTCGTCTCTGATCCGACAAAGCGCCTGATAGTACGCTCTTGCCCGCTGCAAATGAATTTCAAAACGCATTGCCGCCTCGGATTCATCTTTGACCCGGACGTTGATTTCAACCCTGCCCCGCGTCAGTTTTTGTGCAATGAGGCTTTTGATGTTTTCCTCCAGCAACAGGTATCCTGAAGAAATGCGCAGCGCGATGTCCAGGTGGCGGCTGTTATAGGACCGTATTTCAACCCCGGCAAAAAGCTGCCCATCGGTTTCTTCAACCGCCGCGAATCCGGTCATGCTTCGAATCATAAAAAATCATTCTCCTTGTATATTTATTGTCCTGACACGATCTACCTAACACGTAACTACAGGGCGAATGCCATTCGCCCCTACGAAACGAATATTCCCCCCTGACAAGATCTACTTAACACTTTAAACTGATTTAAATCGATCCTGTACTTATCCCTGGCCTTTTTTAAAAACCCCCGGATATTTTCGCCGGCATAATCCGGGTAGGTCCAAGGCAGGGGCTGGAAGCCGCCCTTGGAATACATCAGGGTCAAATCCGCATAAATCCCTTTGCCGATATAAATCCGGTGCGAAAAGTTTTTCCCCGTGGCTAAAACAAACCGCTCCATCAGAAGGTAGCCCGGGTCAATATTGACACCCCTGCTCCCGTTCTGCAGATAATTTGCTTCAATCGCGTTTGTACTCAATTTAATGTCCACCAATGCTTCCTGCGCAATCAGCGATTTAAATGAAAACATCCTTCTTGCCAGACAATCCCCCATCTCCTTCTCATAGTAATGTGTCAAATCAAAGGGAAACCACGGACTGACGACATCGACTGCGCCGAATTTTTCGATCAGTTCACCGGCAATGGAATCAATCTGACTTCTCTCCCTCAAAATGATCCCGATGACCAGTTTAGCGGGTTTGGGGGGCACAGGAATGCTCATTTCAACCTTATCCCAGCGACTTCGCTTCTTCGATCAGCATGATGGGAATATCGTCTCTGATTTCATATAAAAGTTTGCAGCGGTCGCAAATCAACCCGTCTTTTGTTTCATTTAACCGGATATCGCCCTTGCATTTAGGGCAGGCCAGTATATCGAGCAACTCCTGGCTGATGGCCATGTTTATATCTCCTGTTGTTGATTTTGGGGGGAAATATTCCAACACCCCGATTTAAAATTTTTGCAGAAATCCAGGAGGCAGAAATTAAAATTCTCCCCTCCTTTCACGATTTTCGATTCACCCCCGCCCACTTTCTCCAGCATTTCAAAAAGAATGCCCGGCATTTTTCATCTCCACAGAAACGGTCCATATCGGCCAGAAAAGGAATCATATCCTGCCTTGCCTTGTTGCCGCAAGGCCATCGGATCAGGCCGGCCTGGTCAATCCCGGCCATTTCGATGCCGTTATTGCCCTAATACGGGCAGACCAGAATATTTTCCCATCTCAGGTTGCCATGAAAACAGCCCATGCCGTGCATGCTGCCGATGATGATGCCCAACTTAGCACAGAGTCCTTTTTTATCAACCTCATTTATCACGGCCCAGAACTCATGGAGCGGAATTCCATTTTCAGGGGA
>CAYTSY010000201.1:0-4748 GCA_964440555.1 uncultured Desulfobacteraceae bacterium | reverse complement strand
TTCGTGCTCTTCGTGTCCTTCGTGGTGAAAATCAGACTTTTTACGACGACGTCAATATCGCCTTACTTAAAGGTTGGGAGTCACAGGTTGAAGAAAATCAGTCTCCTCCCCCCACAACTCCCAACGCTCATTACTCTTCATTCAACCTGTTACCGTTTTCCAATTTTTCGCACATTGTCGGCCGTGAAAACTTCAGCCGGACTGGTTTGTTCGTAAGTGTTCATGGGCATATTCTGGTTCAACTGCGTTGCCAGGTAGCTGTCGGTCTGGAAATCATACATATGCGTCGAGCGCTGGCGGTATCCGGGAACGTCATAAAACATTTTGGAACAGGCAAAGGACATTCTCCAAAGGCTTCCCCGGGTGTCGTATTTGTCGGTGGTCAGAACCTGCCAGGAGTCTTCATCCTGGAACATGACACGTTTCCCGTAGCAATGGCGCGACCCGGCTTTCAGCGTACCTTCCACCACCCACACCCGGTGAAGTTCCCACCGGATAAACTCCGGGTTGAGGTGTTTGGGCGTGCAGAGATCGTCCATGGGCGCCTCTTCGACCTTGTAGCAGTTGTAGGGAACATACAGTTCCTGTTTGCCGACGAGTTTCCAGTCAAAACGGTCGATCTGACCGTTGAACATATAGGCATCGTCATAGGTGGCCAACCCGGCATAGGTGGGGTTGGGCGTGTCGTAGGCAATGCTGGGGGCCCGGCGAACCCGGCGCTGTCCGGGCATGTACTGCCATGCGGCCCTGTCGGCCGTCCTGAAATCCAGGCGGTCGATGGAGAGGATGATTTCACCCTTGCGGCGTGCCGGCTCAAAATATTCAATGAGCACGCCGGAGGTCAGGCCATCGAATTTTTCCTTGGATTCGGCGCTATAATAATTGGCCAGATACGTATATTTTGCCGCGCCGCCGGTGCTTCGGGAACCGTTGGGATGGACGAGCTGGGAGCCTGCATAATCCACCATGCCGAAACCCGAATACCTCAGGTTATGGTTGGTGATGACTTCGGCGCCGTTCTGGGGAATGGGGAAAGGAATTCCGCCAAAGGCATTTGTAATGCCGTCGGAACCGTCGCCGATGAGTTCAGCGGTCAGGGCGTTCTGATAGATGTTGTCGTAGACTTTCTGGGGCGCCGCAGCCGGTCTGTGACCGGGATATACGTTCATTTTCCAGGTCTCCGGATACTTCTTGAACAGCTCCAGGATGCCCGGAGAAATTTTGGCCTTGTATTGATCCAGGTTTTGGGCGCTTATGGTGAACACAGCTTTGTCCGCGGCAAAGGGATCAGGATGCAGAACCCCGGCTTTCGGGTCAAAGCTGATGCCCGCGGGGATGCCGTTCATGGGTTCCCATGCGGGAATCGTGCCGTCGGCATTTCCGGCTTTTTCCGCGCCGAAGGGCGTCAGATCCGTTTTCAGCTTGGCGGCTTCTTCCGCGGTCACTTTGGCCTGGGCGGGCATGGCCACACCAATCATGCAAACAATCAAAAATGCGCACAACGTCATTTTATATACGTTTTTAAACATTATTTTTTCCTCCGTTTTTCATGTAATTAAAAGGTGTATTTAAGATCCAAAGAAACGTAATCCCGGTCAACGCGCTCGTTTCGCAAAACGTTCAGATAATCCGTATACCGGATATTGACCAGATAAAGATTTTTATACGTAAACTCCAGACCCGCTCCAAAAGTATCCGATCCTTCCGTAAATGATCCCGTAACCGAGGAATCTCCGTTGGGGGAACAGCTAAAGCTGAGAGGAACTTTCAGGTCCAGATCCTGCAATACCTGAAGCCATGAGGAACTGTAGGTAAACCGGTATCCCCATGCCTGTTTGTCATAGAAAAGAGCGGCATTCTCCAGCGCAATCACCCGGTTGATCGCAACTTCTGCTGCAATCGTTGAGGCATCGCAATACTTGGGATCAGAGAAACCACGGATTGCCGACACCTGGGCCTGGACGTAATTTCCATGTTCATAGTAAAAAGGCCGGGTCGCCGGAGTTCCCTGGTCGGCTCCATAACGGCATGTACGAATGTAGGCATCCTGATGATAGCTGACTTCGCCGGCAATATTGGCATCCCACATTTCGGTGCTGAAGCTGGTGCCGTACATTTTGACGTCCTCGGCAAACCCCAACCATTGCTGAAGGGCATATGTGGGCATCGGGCGGGAGGTTATAGGCGAATACCCTGGATGATTGGCAAAATTTCGCAGCCATTTTTCATGATAATTGGAGAAATAAAGACCGAATTCGGTGTTGTTCAGAGCCTGCACCATGGAATGCACAGCAACGCCGTACTGTCCCGAGTCGCTGGGTTCGTCGTCTTCTCCTCTGGCGATGGCATTCGAAAGGGCAGACCCGGTGTCATCCAGAGTTTCCCGCGTGCTGAAAAAAGTTCCCGCTTAGAAAAACCGGTTTTTCTGCCATTCCCACTGATAATAAGTGGAAAATGCCAGATTCTCCAAAAGATTAATCTGGGCGAAAACCGCTCCGGCCGGAAGATAAACTTCCTTTAACTCAACCCCTGGGCTGACGGACGCAGGAAGATCCATGTAGGTCTGGGCTGCGGAAATGCCGCCGCTGAAGTACAGGCTTTCCCCCCAGTTGATCACCTGGCGTCCCACCCGGACTTCCAGGAGCCGCTCGCCGATGTCAAAACTGGAATATGCAAAAACATCGAGAATTTCCGCATTGGCGCCATGGGCATCTTCGACTTCGTCATCCCACTCATCGTAATCGTTTCCCACCGACAGGGTATTGTTTATCGTCTGCAGCGGATCGTTGGGGTTATTGTTGTCCCCCATGTAAACAGAGTCATAAAACGCCTTGGGACGAACGAACAAGCCGAAATTCTTGTGAGAAATATCGATGTCCGCAACCACCGTGCCCTTGTTGTTGATCATGTCCCACTGTTCAAAATTCCATCCGCCGTCATTGTAGTTCTGATTTGCCATGGCAATGCTTCGTAATTCAGGGTCCTTTAACCGCCACCCGGCCGCATAGGTGAGGGAAACGTCGCAATCCAGCTTCGTCTCATTGCCAAGGTCGAACTCCATGGCAACTGCGGATCCGATAAACGTCATAATGCCGAAGATCAACGCAACCAAAACCAACAAATTTTTCTGATTCCTTTTGTACCTCATTTTCTTCTCCTCTATTTTTGGTTAAGTGGTGATTGTTTATTTTTTCTCATTTTCTGAGATAAACGGGTAATTAAACCGGCAGTAAAAAGAGCGGGCAGATTGTTAATCACACGATGCGCTGAATCCGTTGCAGCAGCGTACATCAAAATTTAGTCTTCGAATATCAAATCCATTTAATGAATGCAAGTCATATGCCATAGACAGGTCAATTTTTTAAACCCGTAATAACGATAAGATATGTTTTGTGCTTGATATACCGTATCACTGATAAGACCGATATGTCAAATAGGACCGATACTTCAAACAATAGGTTTCGGGCAGGGGCATTTTGATGCCACGGCGATGTTCTTTGAAACATCTCGCATCATGTCAATGGATGGGGTTTTTGAATGCCCAGTTTTTTCATCCGCGAATACAGGGTATTGTGATTGATATCCAGGAGTGTTGCCGCACCCCCCGGCCCTCTGACTTTTCCATTGGTCTGGGTCAGCGCCCACAGAATATGGCGCTTCTCGTTTTCTTCCAGCGTAACGGCCTCCCTGTCGCCGTTGCACGCTTTATTTCCCCGGCAAAGTTCCGGTATCGTGAAATGGGTTTCCGAACTGAGAATGGCGCCTTTTTCAACGACGTTTTTCAGCTCGCGGACGTTTCCCGGCCAGGCATGATCGATAAGCTTTTTAAGGTCGTTTTCCGATATTTTCCCGATCGGCTTCCCATGCTTTTCCGCATAACGGTTCAAAAAATAGTCAATCAGCAGCGGGATATCCTCTTTTCGCTCCCGAAGCGGCGGGACATTGATGGACAAAACATTTAACCGGTAATAGAGGTCTTCCCTGAATTTCCCGCATTCGACATCTTTATAAAGGTCCCGGTGGGTGGCTGCCAGCAGCCGGAAATCGGACCGAAGGGTTTCCCGGCCTCCGACCCGCTCAAATTCTTTGCTTTGCAGGACCCGAAGCAGGCGTACCTGAACCTCCGGTGAAATATCGCCGATTTCGTCCAGAAAAAGGGTGCCGCCGTCGGCCAATTCAAATCTCCCCATTCGTCTTTCTCCAGCGCCGGTAAACGCGCCCTTTTCATGGCCGAACAATTCGCTGGCGATCAGGGTCTCGGGAAACGTGGAACAATTGACCCGGATAAACGCATGGCTGCTTCGCCGGCTTGCCGAATGGATGGCGTTGGCAATCAGTTCCTTACCCACGCCCGTCTCTCCCAAAATCAAAACCGTGGCATCCGTAGCCGCCATCTTTTGCACATCCCGCAATACCTGCCGGATGGACGGGCATTCGCCTATAAATTCAACAGGAGACGGGCGTTTCACATTCAGCTTCTCAAAAAGCCGCTTTCCTTTTTCCAGCCTTTGGACCAGAGCGTGATTTTCTTCCTGAACCCGGGCGTTGTCCAGTGCAATGGCCGCCTGAACACTAAAAAATTTCAAAATTTTGATGTCCGACTTTTTAAAAGCGCTGGGGAAAATGCGATTGTCGACATACAGCACGCCCAATACCGTATCTCTCAATTTCAGAGGAACGCAAATACGCGAGTGGATTTCCCTTTTTTTCCCCGGATCAACCCTTGCAGGAGGCGATGAGAGGGAAAA
>CAYTSY010000200.1:357-4801 GCA_964440555.1 uncultured Desulfobacteraceae bacterium | reverse complement strand
CCCTACGAAAAAGCCCATCAGTTTTGTTTTTCCGCTTCTGTATTGGGCAACCTCGGCGGCATTTGCCGACATCACATCAGAAACGATTTTTTCGATGGCAGATGTGTCGGTGACCTGAACCAGACCTTTTTCTTTCACAACAGCCCCGGGCGTTTTGCCGGTTTTTGCCATTTCTTCAAAAACCGTTTTGGCAATCTTTCCGCTGATCACGCCCTGTTGCATCAACTCCAGCATACCGGCTAAGTTTTCCGGAGAAACCGGGGACGCCTCAATGGATTTTCCCTCTGCATTGAGCAGGGCCAGCAACGATCCCATGATCCAGTTGCTGACCTGTTTGGCGTCCGGAAAAAGTTTCACGCAGGACTCAAAATAATCAGCCAGCTCTTTTGCCGACGTTAGCAACTCCGCATCATACGGGGGCAGGCCGTACCGGCTTTCAAACCGCGCTTTTTTCCCAACAGGCAGCTCAGGCAGGCTTTCTCTGATATGGTTGATCCATGCATCGGAAACCACCAGGGGCAATAAATCCGGATCAGGAAAATAGCGATAGTCATGCGCCTCTTCTTTTCCCCTCATGGAATCGGTTCGATTTTTATCCGGGTCCCACAGTCGTGTTTCCTGGACGATTTGTCCGCCGTCCAATACGATCTCCCGCTGCCGCTCGATTTCATATAAAATCGCTTTTTCCACATGCTTGAAGGAGTTTAAATTTTTTATCTCCGTTCGGGTTCCCAGAGCTTTTTGCCCTTTCGGGCGTATGGAAACATTGGCGTCGCACCGGAAACTGCCCTCTTCCATATTCCCGTCGCAGATTTCCAGATACCGCAATACCGCCCTCAACCGCTTCAGATAGTCCCCGGCCGCTTCAGGAGACCGGATATCCGGCTCGCTGACGATTTCAATCAACGGGACCCCGGTTCGGTTGAAATCAACCCGGCTGAACGGCCGGTCCGGGTCATGATTCAACTTTCCGGCATCTTCTTCCATGTGAATCCGGGTAATGCCGATGCGTTGCGGGTGACCGTTTGTGTCGATATCGATGTGCCCGCGTCGTGCAAGGGGAAGCTCAAACTGGGAAATCTGATATCCTTTGGGAAGATCCGGGTAAAAATAATTCTTTCTTGCCCATTGGCATTCCCGTGCCACTTCACAGTCCGTGGCGATGGCCATGCGGACGGCATATTCCACCACTTTTTTGTTTAATACCGGCAACACCCCGGGCATTCCCAGACAAACCGGGCAAACATGGGTGTTGGGCGGAGCCCCGAAAGCCGTCGAGCAATTGCAAAATATCTTGGTTTCGGTTTTCAGTTGCGCATGCACTTCAAGCCCGATGACGGTTTCAAATTCCATTTCCCTAACCTGTCCTTTTCGTCCTTATGCAAAAATCATCTCCACTTTTCACTGCTTTTCTTCCATGACATGGTTATCTTGAAAATTCAACATCAACCTATGGCCGATGCCCAAGCACTGACCATTTGATTGAAGAACTGGAGATGCTTTGATCCAGTTGCATAAAATCCGAGCGGTCGGTACCCTCACCGCGGGGGTTGCCCACGAATTGAACAATCCGTTGAATAACATCATGCTTTCTTCCCATGTAATGCTGGAAGACTACGAAAATTTATCCGATGATGAAAAAAAGGACCTTCTGAAAGATATCGTGAAGGATTCCGTCCTTCAGTTGAATGGGGCTGCTACCCACTCAGCATGCTCATAACCGACCGGATGCCATGCACATTCGCCTATCTTTTGCATCCGCTTGCGTTCTTCTTCGTCCATCGGGTCTGGGGTTAAAACAGTCAGCGCTTTATCCACTTCAGCGTCATTTTTTGGTCCGCAGATCGCGACATCGACATGGGGGTCGAAGAACGAATCGGTAACAGGCCGAAGCAGAAGGAGCTGTGCTGCCGGGCGGCATGTTTTTTGGCTTCAGCAGATCTCCCCATCGGGTATTGGTAAAGGGTACAATCCCCGGAGAGCCGGATTTTTCAGGCAGATACGGAAAGATTTCCTTAATTTAATTAAAATAATAGCAATTTCAAAGGGGATCGATTTGAAATCAGCATAACAGATCTGGTATTCCTTTCGCAATTTTATTTAACGCGAAGGGAAAATGGCCATGAATTTTGGACAAACAATTTTTCCCCAGATTATCGATTTCTTGCCCCACAAAAAATTTCGCCAATGTATTGAAAGATACGTTTTTTTAGCGTGTCAATTTTTGAGAAAATGCATATTTTAGAGGCCCTGGCGACGGACAATTACAAAAATAAAATTACTTCTGGACATATCCAATTGAAATTATTTGAAAGTTAACCGGACACCGATGATATTATATATTGTTTTAATTGAAAAAAGAAGGTAAAAACACGGGCTGAAAAATTTATTGGGAGCAATGAAGCCCCCTGCGGCATAGGTGACGCAAGATGAAAGCATCAAGTCTAAAAAATTATCGGATTCTGGTTGTCGATGATGAAAAGAATTTGCGTGAAGTGGTCAGTCAGATGATCCGTTATGCGGGGTTTGACTGCGTGACCGCGCAAAGCGGCGATGATGCATTGCTGGTTTTGCGGCGGATTCCGGTTAACATCCTGGTTACCGATATCGTGATGCCCGGAATAGACGGCATTCAATTAACCCAGAGGGTAAAGAAGGAGTTTGACGTCGGCGTCATTGTCATGACCGGCTATGCCAAAGACTATTCGTTTGAGCAAGTCATTGAAAAGGGTGCTGATGACTTTATTGAAAAGCCCATTCGGACAAATGAACTTATTGTCCGGTTGAAGCGGCTGATCCGGGAAAGAGAGATAATCGATGAACGCAATCGCGCTGAAAATATGTTGAAAGACTCTGAAAATCAGTTGCGGGCATTGAGTGTGCGGCTGAAGGCAGTGGAAGAGGAGATGAGAAAAGAAATCGCCCGGGAGCTTCATGACCGGATGGGACAAAATATGACGGTGCTGAACCTCAATTTAAACATCCTTAAAAATAATTTGTCCGATAAAGCCTTGAAAAGGAACGAAACGATTCTTTCGGATTCCATTAAAATTGTGGTTGAGACCACGGAACATGTCCGGGATATCATGGCTATGCTCTGTCCCGTGGGGCTGGATGATTACGGGCTTGTTTCTGCCCTGCGCTGGTACGGCAAATCCTTTAAAGCGCGTACCGGCATTCCAGTTGAAGTTTTTGCCGATGAACATTATGAGCGGCTTCCCATTTCTATGGAAAGGGAGCTGTTTCGAATCACCCAGGAGGCTTTCAATAATATTCTCAAACATGCTCACGCCAATCAGGTCAAGGTCACATACATGAGAAGTAACGGAAGAATACGCCTTGTCATCTCCGATGATGGAGACGGGTTTGATCCGGATGCCATTTCCGACGGATCGGAAAAGATCGGGTGGGGCCTGCTGTTGATGAGAGAAAGAGCGCATGCGATCTGTGGGAAGCTCAATGTGAGCTCACATCCCGGCAGGGGAACCTCCGTCGAAGTTGATCTGAATACAACGCCTGCACTGGAAATGTTTTGAAAGCAGTTTTATTTTGACACTTCTTTCATTTTTTCATAAAATAGAATATTAAAAGGCAATCTGCGTTCAGGCATTCGCAACCAGGTATGTTTTCGTCTATTCTGCTTTATTTACATATGGGATCTGTAAACGATGTTTTATTTGATGACAGGAGGTTTCGCAAATGGCCGGTAAAAAAAATCAAGTCAAAAAATTCGCATTGGCAATTGAACGTCTTGCTGTGGGAAACACGATCTCGGGTTTTAAAAGCAACTGGACCGTATGGGCGGCGATCCTGATGTTTTTGACGCTGATGCCCTCTTCGGGGGCATCTGAGGGCTTTTCACAACATTCAGAAGGCAATCAAACGATTTATAATCAAACCGAACTGAAGGTATATAACGAAGTCGATTCCTATAATATCGGCGTAACTGAAACTCACATTTACAACCAGCCTTCCGTGGATGCGATTTTTCTGCAGCGGGTCACAGGCGTAGAACCGTCCGCTATTTTGGGAAAACTGACTGCCAACGGGCAGGTCTGGGTCATAAACCCCAGCGGTGTCCTGATCGGTTCCAAAGCGGTCGTCAATACGGCGGGCTTTCTGGCTGCCGCCGCAACTCTGGACCAGGAGGACTTTTTTAGTGGGAAATATGGGCTGACGCAATCGGGAACGGGCGGAGGCGTCGTCAATAACGGCTCCATTACTTCTGAAAACGGGTATGTTGTTTTAGCAGGGGCTTCCGTGAGCAACACAGGCTCCATCGGCGCGGGGCAGGGGGATATTGTCTTGGCATCGGGGAGCGCGATGACCTTTGATTTTTACGGAGACGGATTGATCAGTTTTGCGGTAGATGGGGAAACGGCAGCCAGGGTCATGGGGCCTGCTGCAAATGAAATGACGGCAGGGGTCCACAATTCAGGTACCG
>CAYTSY010000200.1:0-347 GCA_964440555.1 uncultured Desulfobacteraceae bacterium | reverse complement strand
TCAGGAGACGGCTCCATTATTTTGTCAAGCAATGGTTCCGGAGGTGTTTTGCATTCCGGAGAGCTTTTTGCCGGAGGGAAAGGCGGAAAAATAAAAATAGAGTCTAATGATGACATCCTGATCGATGGGGTTGTGATTGTTGAAGGCGACGGCAGCATTTCCATTGTCGCTGATAAAAACAGTGACGATTCGGGAGATCTGAGCGTCGGGAAGTCTTCTCCGGCAATGGTCATGGCCGGGTCCGGCGATACTTCCTTCAAGGGGAGCGATGTCCGGTTAGATCAGGCCACGATCATTACCACGGGCGGCGGCGATGTCAAAATCAAATCCACCGGTGGATACAGGGC
>CAYTSY010000199.1:0-4846 GCA_964440555.1 uncultured Desulfobacteraceae bacterium | reverse complement strand
AGGTAAAAGTATGTTTTTATTGCCGGTTGACGGCTTCCGGCACAAAAAAAAAAAAAAAAACATAAGACCACCATGCATGCCCATAATTCCTTGGTTTTCATCATAATCCGTTCTCCGACAGGCTTGACCGAAAAACTACCGGTCGTTTTGATCTCCCCGTTCAGGCAGGGGTTTGCTGAAAATCAGCAAAGAGGGTTGATCGGCGATTCTTTCCATAGAGCGATTCAACTGCCGACTGGCTTTTTCCAGGTTCTGCAGGGTAGCCGTTAACTGCTCTTGAATATTTTCCAGATTCAGATCTGTTTTTTGAACCAGTTTTGTCCCTTCGCCAAGCAGAACGCCGGCCCCTTCCATGGACTTGGCCATCTCCGAAACCGCTTTTGAAAATTCCGCTTCATTTTTTTGGACAACCTGATCAAAGGCGACAAAAGCCTTACTGATATTGGAAACCGTACCGTTTATATTGACAATGAGAGAATCCACAGATTTTCCTGTACTTTCAATTGAATGCATCATAGCCTGCCATTTTTTGGGGTCGAGGATCTCTTCCAGCCGGGCAAACGACGACCGGATGTTTTTCGACATTTCTGCGATTTGGACATCACTGACGGCATCATTAACCGCGTCCAGGGTCGACTTGGCCCGATCCGATATTCCTTGAACATCGAGCATGTTGAGCTGATTCAGCACATTTTCAATGGCCAGCATGTATTTTTTCAGTTCAGAGGGCCGGGTATCCACCACGGGATATTCGGATCTAAATGTGAATTTAGGTGAAAGGTCAGGATCATCTTTTCCTTTCTTATCAAGTTCTACGAACATGATGCCGGTTATCCCAACGGATTTGAGCTGGGCCACCATATCAGAGGTCAGATGAATATCTTTTTCAACTTTCAATACCACGCGGATCAGCGTATCGTCAGGCGCCACGTCAATGGATTCCACGCGGCCGATGTTCACTCCCCTGAATTTTACCGCGCTGTCCTTTCCAAGGCCCTGAACCGATTCTCCAAAATATGCGGCATAAAGCTTTCCCTTCTCAAGATAATTCGACAAGCCGAACCAGATCAAGGCACTGGCGACAATAACGGAGCCGGCAATAACGAATATTCCCACGCTGAATTTAGTTTTTATGGATGTCATTTTTCTAATCTTTTCCAAAAAATCCAGGCCCAACGTATTCAGGAGCCGGGAGGCGGATTAGACGGCTTCCGCTGCTCCGGGTTTGGACCTTCGGTTAAAAAATTGATGAACCACCGGGTGGCGGCTGTTTTCCTTTAAATCCAGGGGATCCCCATCGGCAATTATACCCTTGGCCTGTTTGTCGAGCATAATGATGCGCTGTGCGATTTTAAATATGCTGTTTAATTCATGGGTAACGATCACCATGGTTGCATTCATGCTTTGGTTAATGTGCATTACCAGTTCATCAATTTCAGCGGATGTAATGGGGTCCAAGCCCGCCGTCGGCTCATCCAGAAACAGAATTTTGGGATTCAACGCCAGTGCCCGGGCCAACCCGGCTCTTTTTTTCATTCCCCCGCTCAACTCAGACGGTAAATGGTTTTCATATCCCTCAAGGTTTACCATGTGGAGCTTCAACCGAACCATTTTTTCAACAGCATTCGGGGAAAGGGATGTGTATTCGAGAATCGGCAATGCAATATTTTCAGCCAGGGTCATTGATCCGATAAGGGCACTGTTTTGGAACAGAACGCCGATTTTTCGTAAAAAAGAGTGAAATTCAGTATCGGTGCACGTCGCGATGTCTTTTCCATCAATTTCGATGGTTCCCGAATAAGGCGCATTCAGCCCGAGCAAGTGCCTTAACAAGGTGCTTTTGCCGCATCCGGAACCGCCAAGGATGACAAACCGTTCTCCCGGATAAACATCGAAACTGACCTGGTCGAGGATGGTTTCCTCGCCATATCGGGCAATGAGGTTTTGCACCCGGATGATCGGATTATTTGATTTTTGGTGCTCGTTTATTACCACTGGCTTCTGAGAATCGCAAAAAATGAGTCAAAAACAATGATTAAAAAAATTCCGCTGACCACAGCCGAGGTTGCGGCATTGCCGACGGCATCTGCTCCGCCTCTGGCCTGAAAGCCCCTCAGACATCCCACCCAGGAGATGAGAATCGAAAACACAACGCTCTTCATCAACCCCCAGGATATTTCAAAAAATGTTAATATCTCGAATGTTTGCGTCATATAAGAGGAAACAGTGAGATCCAGAAGGAAAACCCCTACCGCCAACCCCCCAAGGATGGCAAAAATATCTGAAAATACAGTCAAAATAGGTACAACTACAATGGACGCCAGGATTCTGGGGATTGCGAGAAAAGAGACCGGATCAAATCCCATGGTGGTCAGGGCATCTATTTCTTCTGATATTTTCATCGCGCCGATTTCAGCAGCAAATGCAGACCCGGACCTGCCGGATACCACAATCGCCGTCATGATGGGACCCAGTTCCGACACCATGGCAATGGCAACCAGAGAGGCGACATAAATATTCGCTCCGAATTGCTGAAGTTGAATGGAGGACATAAAGGCCATGACAAGACCCAAAAGAAAACTGATCAGAGCTACGATCGGCAGCGCATGGACGCCTGTTTTCTCCATCGTCAGAATCGTATCGTTGATACGCAGGGATTTTGGGTTGGCGGTGATTTTTACAAACGAAATGAAAACCGAACCGAGAAAGGCGATCATCATCCTGGCGCCGGATAATCGTGTCAGGGCGGATTGGCCTATTTGCGAAATAAAATCGTCCGATGCAACAGACCGGGTTTTCGGCTGGTCAAAGGCGCTTAAGTTCACAAATGAAAGGACACCGTCTGTTTTATGCCCCGGGTCGCGGATTTCAAAATCACTCTCAATAGTTGCATAGCGTCTGATTTCACTTAGGACCAAAGCGCCGTAGTCGTCAAAATAGGTTATCTGTTCGAGATCGACGATCATGGGGCCCATTGTTTTACGGACCATGTTCCCGGAGATGGATTTGATCAGGTGGGGCGCAGTGTTCTGGTCCATTTTGCCCACAATCCGGATTATCGTCCCCCCCTCCGGACCCGGTTGCATCTCAAAGGATGCGGATGTTTTTTCAGTCTGATGGGTCATAGTGGAATCACAATGGAATTTTTTCCTGCAAACAGGCCATCTGGAAAGAGATTCCGGAAAGGTTCATCCTTTTGTACATGAAATGCTTTCGGTCAATATATGGTGGATCTGGTCGATGATGCGGCATGTATCGATGCATTTGGGAAAGCCGTCTCTTTCTTCGCATTCTTTGCACGGACTTTTTTTAAGATACCCGATTTCAAAATCAAACCGGTACTTCAGATTGCGCCTGATGTGATACGTCTTCATTCTTTTCCACAGAAATTATTTTTAAGGGCTCCCCGCAAGACGGATCAGCCCGGCAAATCGTTATTGCTCTATCCCCGGCCATCGCAAAAGCACTCAATCACGCATCAGGTCGGTTTCAAAGCCTTCATAGCATGTTGCAAAAAAAAAAGCGATTGCGTTTTTTGAAACGGCTAATCAGGCTTTGAATGCAAACTCCGGTTATCCTCGCCAAGGGAGCAAGGCGATCATCTATACAAAACCCCATGCAATGGGCCTCAAAGCCGGCAGAAACATAGACAACATTCAGGAATTATTAGCTCAAATTGAAGGCGAGGATTCCCGTTGATTCTGGTTGATGCCAGCATTCTGCTATATGCGGAAGATTCGTTATCTCCGATCCACCAACAAGCGCGTGCATGGTGGGACGATCAGCTTTCCAATAGCGGACCTGTTTGTCTATGCTGGCCGGTTTTGTCTGCATTCATTCGGATAGGGACCAATCCTCGGGTTTTTGAACACCCACTCTCCCTCGGACAAGCCATTGCCCGCGTACAAAGCTGACTGGACCAGCCTTGTACGCGCATCATTCGACCGACCGAACACCATTGGGCAATATTTCAGATGATGCTCAATGATGGGCAGGTTGTCGCCAATCTGGTTACAGACGCACATCTGGCTGCGCTTGCAATAGAACATGGGTGCGGTTTAGCTTCTACGGACTCTGATTTCGCCCGTTTCCCGAAGCTGAAATGGATCAATCCCCATTTTCTCCTTCATTTGAAGACGTTGAAAAAAAGCTGGCTTTAAAGATAAGGCTTCATTGCCCGATAAAATTTTTGCGCCATCAGGGTGTATCCCCTGCCATTGGGATGAATCGGATCGCTCATCAGGTTGTTGTCGCTGATAATTCCATTGAATATGTTAGGGATCAACAGGGCCTGTGTTTCTTTGCACACTTCCTGATACATTTCTCCGAAGCCACGCCCCCAGAAAGGGACGCTGATTCCACCGATGATCACCAGCGCGCCCCGGTTTTGAATAGAAACGATGATGTTTTTTAAGTTTTGATAAGCGATTTCTTTCGATATCCTGTTCTTCAGATCATTGCCGCCAAGGGTTATCAAGACGATCCGGGGTGATTTGGCCAGGACATCCTCCTCCAGCCTGGCCATTGCCATTGCTGTCGTATCTCCCGGGACGCCGGCATTGATGATCGGCTTTGAAATCATACGGGATAGCTGGGAGGGGTAGTCCATATTTTCTGCGGCGCCGGTACCGAAGGTCAGGCTGTCGCCAAAGCAGATGATGTTTTCACCGGTGGGCGTTGAATTTCGAACCGCCGGCCGGGAAAAGAAAAGTTTGTAACCGACCAGTAAAACTATGACGGCCAGGATGGGAATGATGATTTTCTTCATATTTTTCACCTTTGGAAAAGGATAGTTCTGTCAAATAAATTGGTAAAAATTTTATATATTACCTATTAAAACTTAAAG
>CAYTSY010000198.1:0-4857 GCA_964440555.1 uncultured Desulfobacteraceae bacterium | reverse complement strand
CGCCGCAATCGGAGTGAGGTGGGCTCCCATCTACGGGAAGATCTCGCTGATGGCAAAATCCGCCAAAAAAAGCACTAAACGCTTCCCCGGCATTCTTGAGCCGTTTTCTGTTTTGCATATTACATACGGTGGACAACGGACCAGGGCAATGCCTTTTTTGCAGGAAGCTTCCCTGATCGAGGGGTTTTCCAATATCCGGACCGACGTCAACAAAACCGCCTATGCCGGATACATGGCGGAATTGATTTATGAATGGATGGAGGAACATACGGTCAGCCACCCCATATTCGCGCTTTACCAATACGCGCTCAAAATGCTTGACCGCGGCGGCCAGCCGGAGGCCGCGGCCAGTATTATTTTTCAAATGCGCTTTATGGGATTGTCCGGATTTCGACCCAACATCAACAGTTGCGTTATCTGCAAAACGGCAATGGAAAAAATGGACCAACAAACGATTGCCTTTGACCTGAAAAAAGGAGGCCTGGTGTGCAATGCCTGTCTTCCCGGATCGATCAGTCCGATCCATTTGTCAAAAGGGGCCTTAAAACAGTTGTACTGGGTGGAACAAACGGATTTGGAAGCGGCCGCAAGAATCCGGTTCTCCCAGCGGGCGTTGAAGGAAGAACTTGATTTTCTGGAAGCGTTTGTTCCTTTCCATCTGGGGAAAGACCTGCGAAGTCTTAAATTTCTCCATCAACTGAGAAAATGATATAATGCAAAACTTAGGCATGCCGACCATGAAAAACATTCGCCAAACAAAACTGCCCATTGAAACATCGGCGCCCTGCCGCATTGATATGGGAGGGACCCTGGACATCAGCACTTTTTATCATCCGCTGAGGCATCTATCCCCATGCACGTTCAACATCGCCATCGGATTGAGAACCCGGGTGAAACTGCTGCCCCATGACCGTGGGCGCATAAAAATCTCATCCGCAGGATTTCAAAGCGCTGAATATCCGGCGGGCCAAGCGCCCTTTGACCACCCGCTCGGCCTGATGTTTGCCATTGCATCGTATTTCGGAGCCCAGGGCGTTCATATTGAGATCACATCGACATCTCCTCCGAAAAGCGCCCTGGGAGGCTCCTCATCAGCGGGCGTAGCGTTGATCGCGGCGCTTTCAAGACTTTACGAAGACGAAAGCCGCACGCTGTCGTCAAGAAAAAAAATCGCCATGCTGGCTCACGAGATTGAAACACTGGCAGCCCAAGGCCCCTGCGGCATACAGGATCAACTGGCGGCGGTATACGGGGGCGTGAACGCCTGGTACTGGCGGTCTTCAATTTACGGATCTGCCTTTACCCGAAAAACCGTTATCCGAAAAAAGGATTGCGAAAAATTGCAGGAGCGTATCCTGCTGGCCTACTGCGGGGTTTCCCATGAGTCGCTGGATATCAACAAAAGATGGGTTTCGCAGTTCATTTCAGGGGAAAAGCGAAAACCCTGGGAAGAAATCATACGATGCACCCACGGATTTGTCGATGCCTTGACCCGTGAAGACATCACCGACGCCTGCCGCTGGATGAATGCGGAAACAGCCATTCGGCGAATGATGACGCCGGATGTTCTCGATGAAGTCGGAGAAAAACTGGTTGACGCCGCGGTGGACGGAGATTGCGGGGCGCGGTTTGCCGGTGCCGGCGGCGGGGGATGTCTTTGGGCCCTGGGGGAAAAGCAACATATCGCCCGCCTGAAAGACGGGTGGGGAAAAATTCTGGCGCATAGGGAAAATGCATGCCTGCTGGAATCTTCCATCGATTCCATGGGCCTTTTATATCATTAAAAAACTTGAACTTTATCTGTTGTTATGAGAAGTTGGGGGCCAACACAGGGCGTAAACTCAGGCAACAAAGGGGAGTACATGTATTTTCAGGATGTGATACTGTCTTTGCAAAAATACTGGGCAAAAAGAGGATGCGTTCTGGTGCAGCCATATGATATGGAGGTCGGCGCCGGAACCTTTCACCCGACAACATTGTTGAAAGCCATCGGTCCGGAGCCATGGAACGTCGCCTATGTTCAGCCATCCAGACGGCCTACCGACGGACGTTACGGTGAAAATCCGAACCGCTTGCAGCATTACTACCAATTCCAGGTCATTCTCAAACCGTCGCCTGCAGATATTCAGAAACAATATTTAAACAGCCTCAAGGTTCTCGGGATCGATCCGCTGGCGCATGATATCCGGTTTGTCGAAGATGATTGGGAATCTCCGACGCTTGGCGCTTCCGGTCTGGGTTGGGAAGTGTGGCTCGACGGTATGGAAATCACTCAGTTTACATATTTTCAGATGGCCGGAAGCCTGACGCTTTGCCCTGTTTCCGTTGAAATTACCTACGGACTGGAGCGGATCGCCATGTATCTTCAGCAAATCGACAATGTATATGATCTGAAATGGAACAAAAAAATCGTATACGGTGACCTGCACCATCGGCAGGAGGTTGAACAATCGACATATAATTTCGAGCAGGCCGATGTTGCCATGCTTCTTGAGCTTTTTAACCGGTTTGAAGGCGAATCCTTGCGGGTTATCCAGTCGGCACTGGTTTTGCCGGCCTATGAATATTGCCTGAAATGTTCGCATACCTTTAACCTGCTGGATGCAAGGGGCGCCATCAGTGTCACGGAAAGAACCGGATATATCGCAAGGATCAGGAACCTGGCCCGGGCCTGCGCCGAAGCGTATTTGAAACAGCGTGAATCCATGGGATTCCCATTGCTTAAGGCCCGGCAGGAAAAGGTCTAAACTATCGGAAGAGGATGAAATGAATAACCTGTTGCTTGAAATCGGCGCTGAGGAATTGCCGGCCGGCTATATAGATCCGGCACTCAAGGCGCTGTCTTCCCTGCTCTTGAAAAAACTTAAGGACCACCATATCCCCTGCGGCGATGCCAGAACCTACGGCACCCCGCGAAGATTGGCGGTAATCGTTGAGAATGTCCTGCCCAGACAGGACTCCGTGACCACCCGGGTGATGGGTCCTCCCCAAAAAGCGGCTTTTGACGCAACGGGCCGACCGCTTGTTCCCGCCTTGAAGTTCGCTGAAAAGGCCGGGGTTTCCGTCAGGGATTTATCGATCGTGGAAACGGAAAAGGGGGCGTATGTGTCGGTCGCCATCACCCAAAAAGGGCTTTTGACCAGGACGGTTTTAAAATCGGTTTTGCCGGAAGTCATTCTTTCCATACCCTTTCCCAAAAGCATGCGGTGGGCTGATTTAAGCATTGAATTCGCCCGCCCCATACAATCCATTCTGGCGGTATTAGGAAAGGAAACGGTCTGTTTTACACTGGGAAAAATAAAAAGCGGGCGCTATACGTTTGGGCACCGGTTCATGCATGCGGGAAAAATTGAAATAAAATCCGTAAACGACTATATCGGGCAACTGAATCGGGCCTGTGTATTGATCGATGTCGATCAACGAAAATCGAAGATAAAAACGGAAATTTCGGCCGCCGCACAGCGGATCAACGGGAAGGTGCTGCCTGATGAGGCGCTGGTGGATGTGGTGACCCATCTGGTTGAGTTCCCGGCGGTTGCCGCGGGAAGATTTGAAGAAAAATTTTTACGCCTGCCCGATGAAATACTGATCACCGCCATGCGAAAGCATCAAAAGTATTTTGCAGTGGCGGATACGTCCGGAAAATTGATGCCCAATTTTATTGTCGTCAACAATACGCCGGCAAAGAATATGGATCTTGTCATTAAAGGGCATGAACGCGTCCTGCGGGCGCGATTGGGGGATGCCATGTTCTTTTTTGAAAATGATGCGGCTGCTCCACTGGAAGTGTCTGTTGAAAAACTCAAGGGCGTTTTGTTTCAGGCCAACCTGGGATCCATGTACGATAAAACGTTGCGGATCCGCGAACTTTCGGCTGTGCTGGTCGATATCCTCCACTCCGAAGGCGATTTACGGTTTTCAAATACTCCCCTAAAAGCTGCCGTCATGCGGGCCGCTTGGCTGTGCAAAGCAGATCTTGTCAGTCAGGTGGTGGTTGAGTTTCCTGAACTTCAGGGCATCATGGGAAGAGTTTATGCGGCCAGAGGGGAAGAACCGGAAGAAGTTTCCATGGCCATTGAAGAACATTACCGTCCCACGAGTTCCGGAGGCGCCCTGCCGGCCAACGACGCCGGTGCTGTTGTCGCCCTCTCGGATAAAATCGATTCCATCTGCGGCTGTTTTTATGCCGGATTGATTCCCTCCGGCGCATCAGACCCTTATGCCTTGCGGCGGCAGGGAATCGGAATCCTCCAGATCATGCTGGAAAAAGGATTTACGATTCCCCTGACCCGAATGATCCGGGAAAGCGTATTGCTTTACACCGTGGATGACAAAGGGAAGACAGATGAAATCACCGAGAAAGTGGCTTTGTTTCTGAAAGACCGTCTGGCCAATATTTTGCTGGAACGGGGTTTTTCAAAGGATGTCATCGCCGCGGTTATCGATGTTTCGGTGGATTGCGTACCCGACGCTTTAAGCAAGGTCAAGGCTCTGGAAAAGCTCAAGCACGCTCCGGGCTTCGAACCCCTGGCTGTGGCGTTTAAGCGGGCGGTCAACCTCATCAGAAAATCGGGCACGGGCGTTGAAAAAAATCAGGCAGTGCCGGTAAACCCCGATCTGTTCGAAAAGGGCTGCGAAGCCGATTTAATGAACGCCTGCCGGGACGTCCGGGACGAGGTTTTTTCACTTGTGGGCAAGGGCCGGTTCGATGAAGCACTCTTGACCATTTCAACCTTGCGTAATCCGGTGGACGCTTTTTTTGATGGCGTACTTGTAATGGCGACAGATGAAAAAATCAGAAACAACCGTCTGGCATTGCTGGCCATGGTAGCGTCAATTTTTGACAATATCGCTGAC
>CAYTSY010000197.1:770-4921 GCA_964440555.1 uncultured Desulfobacteraceae bacterium | reverse complement strand
TAGAGAAGTTGCGTTTTACGCGAAGCGAGATCGAATTGAAAATACGAACGGTATCGAATACGTAAACCGCCGGGCATGGCAAATTTGACTAATTTTAATGAACATTATTTTGAGAATAATTTAAAATCAATTTTTAAATAATAAGATTTTATTTTATTGTCAAGCACCAAATTGTATTTGATTTAAAAATTGCGGCATTTGCCTATTGATGATCTCGTAAAAAGACCCAAAGCCTGTCACTCCGGCGAACGCCGGAGTCCATAATCAATTGAAAGCACTGGATTCCGGTTTCCACCGGAATGACGATAAGAATCAATTTCTGACTTTTTACGAGACCATCACCTATTGACAGCCCTCTTAAACCCTTCTTGAATTCTTTCCTTGACAAAGGCAGGTGAAGATAATATCAAAATTTTTTTATTTCATTTGTAAAATGTCATTCATTTTTAGGATTGGGCTTTATTTTTGGTTTCAGCACGATGCGTTTTTTTGGAGTTATCCGTCTTTTTTTCAAAGCAACCATCCTTCGCGTCCCGTTTTTCAAAGGACCCGGCGTCGGGGATAGTTTTGCTTGTTCACTACAAAACAAGGCCTGTCAATCGGAAAGAACCGCTTTGATAGGCCTTGTGTCTTTGGGTATATATAAAGGTGGAAGGGGGTGGTCAACCGGGTAGAACGAGAATCAGACAAAATTCCTACGGTTATGGACAACTGAACTTGCTGTAAAATGCGAAGAAACAACTTGTTAAAGGAGAGGAGAGGTTTTAATGAGAAAGTTGAAGTTGAAAGTTCACGTGCTCACTGCAGTTGTTGCCCTGTCAGCGTTCTGCGCGTTGATTCCGTGCCAGAGCAAGGCCATGGACATGAAATATGGCGACTGGGAAATTGACGGGTTTTTGAGAAACAACACCGGCGTATGGACCGAAAGCTGGACTTATACGCACAGCAATGACCCGCTTGCCACCTGTAGAAACTGGTTTCGGTTGAACCTGAATGGGGACATCACGAATTCATTGAAATTGAAAGCCGAAGTCTTGGCTATTTATGAGCCTGAATACGAGCGTGAAAAGGGCGGCGGAATACCGGCAAACACGTATAACTCTTTTGATTTCAGGGAAATGCGCCTGGATTGGCGGCCGGTTCCGGGGACCAACATCCGCATCGGCAAGCAGATCGTCAACTGGGGCGAGTCTTTGAGTGCCAGGGTGGGCGACATCATCAACCCGATCGACGGCCGGTTTGATCTGGGATTCACCAACCTGGAAGACACCCGCATGCCCGTCTGGATGATCCGGGGGCTTCACCAGATTTCCGCCATCGGTACATCCCTGGACTGGATTTTCGCCCCCTACATGGGGCCGGACCGGTACCGCGTTTCCCGGACCTTGTCCTGGGATGCGGGGGCTTTTCTGGCCGACGGCACATGGCTGGGTAAGGCTGAAGAAAGGTTTACACCGACCTATGACTGGCGGTTTTTCGGTGCCGACGGGCAGCAGTATGGGGTAAACCAGGTGCTGACCGTAGGGCCGACGAACTGGGTCCCGGCGCCGGTGCTATGGGCGCCATTGAATACCATATACACGTTCCTGCCTGCCGGCATCCCCTTGATACCGGGATATCCCGTCACCCCGACAGCCGGTTATTACCTGCTGGGCTCCCCGAATGTTCATTCGGATTATCCGAACGCCAGTCTCAAGGACTCCAGGATCGGCTTTAAGACATCCTCCAACATTTACGGAGCCCAGACAGGCGTCTATTTCCTGCGAACCCATATGGACCAGGGCATTGACCGGACGCCTCCTATGCGCAAGAAAGGTCCGTACGACTTCGAATTGGCGTGGTCCAGACAGCATATATTTGGGTTTTATGCGAACAAGAATTATGATTTCGGCGTTTTGAGGATGGATGTGGCCTACCGGCCGAATGTGGATTTCCAGACCGTTCGGGAAGCCGAGCACCCTGACCTGGTCACCGATATAGACGAACTCAAGGTTCAGGTTGGATACAACAAGGATTTCATGATCCGGGCGCTTAATCCGGACCAGACCTTCGGTCTGATTGCCGAATATGTGGGCAATTTTCTTCTCACCGGAGACGCGGACGGCGCCTTGTTCTCCTTTCCGTGGTACATCAAGATGCCCAGGGACGACCACCAGATTATGGTGAGCTTTGGGACCAACTACAACTTCGGCATGTGGGCGCCGAACCTGACGGTAATTTACGATTTGCGCAACAACGGCCTGGTCCAGCCCTCGATAGCCTATACGCCGGATTGGATGAACCGGAAATGGTCGTTTAAACTGCAGTACACCAATGTTTTTGCCGAAGACAGACTGGATTACTTATACGGCCTTTTCAAGGACAAAGACATGGTCGTATTGACCACCCAGTTCTCGTTCCCCTGATCACCGGGTGAACGGCTTTTCACAGCACGTTTTGTTAAAGATAAACCGTTTCATATCTGCAGTTGCTGAAAAAAACGTCTGAACCTGTGAAACCCGCCGATGCCGGAATGAAAAAAATCGGCGTTGGCGGGTTTTATCATAACCCATTCGCAACCAAAAAATAAGCAGGGGCGTTTTTCGGCTCATTCATTTCCATGGCTTCAGGTAATTCGGGGCAACCATTTCGCCTCATGGATTCCGGCACTTCTCTTCTTCAAACCTGTTGCGACACTTGGCCACACCCCATCCATTGACAGGCCAGCCAGTTGCCCAACCCGGCCGCATTATGACCCCAGACAAAGGAGGTGATGACGCATACCCGCTTGACGGCATCTACCAGGCGAGATTGAAACGAGCCTGTCCTTCACAACCACCAATTTGTCAAAGGGGAGGAAACGAAATGATGAAGAAACGATTTAAAATCGCTCTACCCGTTTTCACCTGTCTGTTGACCCTTTTTGCCCTGGCTGCGCTGATTCCCCGTCAGGTTCTGTCCGCAGAATTTCGGTATGGCAGTTGGCAGCTTGACGGTTTTCTGAGAAACAACTCCGGCATCTGGACGGAGAATTGGGATTACGCGGATAATAACGACCCCCTGGCCACATGCAGGAACTGGATGCGGTTAAATTTAAACGGGAGGCTCACCTCCACCTTGAAGCTCAAAGCCGAGGTCCTGGCCGTTTATGAGCCGGAATATGCACGGGAACGTCACGGAACCGAGGGGGACGGCACTCCTATTGCGGCCAACGAATATAATTATTTTGATTTTCGCGAATTGCGGCTGGACTGGAAACCGGGCATCGGTCATGACATCCGGTTCGGCCGTCAGATCGTCAACTGGGGAGAATCCATCAGCGCCCGTGTGGGGGATGTGATCAACCCGGTGGATAATCGATTTGACCTGGGGTTTACAAACCTGGAAGACACCCGGATGCCCGTCTGGATGATCCGCGGCAAGCACAACCTGTATTCCATCAGCTCGTCCATCGACTGGATCGTATCGCCTTATATGGAACCGGACCGGTACCGCGTGACCCGGCAGCCGTCAAGTATCGGTCATGTGAATACGGACGGCACGTTTACACCGAGCGTCCGTTTTGCCGCCTATCCCGCAAACTGTTCCCATATGACGAATTTTTTCAACACGGATTCTTTTTTTGTGCCCACAGGGTTGACACCCCCATATCCGACATTTATCCCTGCGACAATGGCCCCTATTCCGGTTCTCGGCGCGCCCTTTGACCGGATGTGGACCTTTCTTGATGCCCCAACAGCGGGATTTCTTTTTGGCGGCCCTGCAGGCTATTATGTTACGGCATCCCCCATAGCCGGCACCGCCGACTATCCGGACTCTTCTCTGAAAGATTCCCAGTATGGATTTAAAACCGCATCCACCCTTGTCGGATGGCAAACCGGTGTCTATTTCTGGCGTTCCAACGAAATAGACGGCACTTTCAGGGTCGACTCCGTCGCACCCGGCGTCGTCAACCTCCACCTCCAGTATCCCAAACAAAACGTCTACGGCTGGTATGCAAATAAAAACTTCAATATCGGCGTTCTCCGGCTGGATGCCGCCTACAGGCCCAACAGGCAGTTCAACACATTCGACCGCACCGTTCCGTCAGCCATCGTTGAGAAAGACAAACTCCTGTTCCAGGTGGGCTTCAATAAGGATTTCATGTGGCAGAAACTCAACCCCAGCGCAAC
>CAYTSY010000197.1:0-760 GCA_964440555.1 uncultured Desulfobacteraceae bacterium | reverse complement strand
ACTGGTATTCCAAATCCGGATACGCCCAGCGACTATCCAAACTCTTCTTTAAAAGATTCCCGTTATGGATTTAAGACATCATCTACCCTTGCCGGATGGGAAACCGGCGTTTATTTCTGGAGTTCCAACGAAATGGACG
This sequence comes from uncultured Desulfobacteraceae bacterium, assembly GCA_964440555.1. Taxonomy (GTDB): domain Bacteria; phylum Desulfobacterota; class Desulfobacteria; order Desulfobacterales; family UBA5616; genus CAYTSY01. The sequence continues at coordinate 621 of CAYTSY010000197.1, read as the reverse complement.
GGACTTTTAAAATCCGAGGCTCAACAGTGATAGCTCCTGACCTGACGTTGTATGATATCGGTGTCCAATTCCCCAGGCAAAACGTTTACGGCTGGTTTGCCAATAAGAACTACGATATCGGAGTTCTGCGCCTGGATGCCGCTTACAGGCCCGACCGGCAGTATAACACGCTGGACCGCACCGTTGCGACAGGTATCGTCGAAAAAGACAAATTGATGGTTCAGGTGGGTTTCAATAAGGATGTGATGTGGCGGGCACTTAACCCCACCGCAACGTTTTCCTTTATTGCCGAATATGTCGGGGATTATTTCCTTGAGAATAAGCAGCAAGCCGCCGTCCCGAGTTATTTCATTGAATTTCCAAAGGATCTGCACTCCTTCTTTTTCAGCGGCGGCACCAACTATAACTTCGGCATGTATGCCTATAACCTGACCGTCATTTACAATTCGGAAGAATGCGGATTAATACAGCCCAGCTTCACCTACTCCCCAACCTGGATGAACAATAAATGGCAGTTTAAGCTGGCGTATTCCTCTATATTCGGACCTGCATATTCCTATCCCTACGGGCTGATGAAGGAAAAAGACAATGTAATCTTAACCACGCAGCATACGTTCCCCT
>CAYTSY010000196.1:4384-4977 GCA_964440555.1 uncultured Desulfobacteraceae bacterium | reverse complement strand
TTATGCCTTGCGATTTGCGCCCGTCAAAACCTGCTGCCGAAGTGACTTGAGATGCTTCATGACATCATTCTGCCCACGCCCAAAATAGTCGTACAGGCGCACGTACTCAGCGTAGACCTGGTCGTACACCTTTTGGTTGGCCGCGATGGGCCTGAACGTTTCTTTCTTCAACCGGGCCATGTGCTGCGCCGCTTCGACGATGGAGTCGTAACCGCTCGCCGCGCGCCCGGCGGCCACCGCGCCGAACATCGCCGAGCCGAGGGCGGCGGTCTGCTTGGACGCGGCCACTTTGATCTCGCGCCCGGTCACGTCGGCGTAAATCTGCATCAACAGTTTGTTCTTCTCGGGCAGGCCGCCGCAGGCCACGAGTTCGTTCACCGGGACGCCGTTCTTGTCAAAGGCTTCCACGATCACGCGTGTCCCACAGGCGGTCGCTTCGATGAGGGCCCGATAAATCTCCGGGGCTTTCGTCGCCAGCGTCGCGCCGAGCAGCATCCCGGTCAAATCCACGTCCACCAGCACCGAGCGGTTCCCGTTCCACCAGTCGAGCGCGAGCAGGCCGGTCTCACCCGGCTTCAACTTCGCCGCTTCCC
>CAYTSY010000196.1:0-4374 GCA_964440555.1 uncultured Desulfobacteraceae bacterium | reverse complement strand
ACCTCCGATCGTTGGCCGTCCGCGCTGGGCTGGGCCGGCACGCCCGTCACCCGCGGCATGTGCTTCGCCGCTTCCCGTTCGAGCAGTTTGTGCAAATCCACCTGGCGCTTACGGGCGGCGGCCTGGTATTCGGGCGGCGCGGCATTGTCCACAAACCAGGCGAAGATGTCGCCCACGCCCGACTGCCCGGCCTCGAAGCCGAACCGCCCCGGGATGATTCCATCTTCCACCACGCCGCACATGCCTTCGACGTTGCGCGTCTCGCCGCCCAGCACCATGTGGCAGATGCTCGTGCCCATGATCATCACCATGCGGCCCGGCCCGGTGACCGTCGCCGCCGGAACGGAGACGTGCGCATCCACGTTCGCAATCGCCACGGCCGTGCCCGGCTTCAGCCCGGTCCACTTCGCCGCCTGCGGCGTGAGGCCCCCGGCGCGCTCGCCCAGCGAGGTAATGGCGCGCGACATCTTCTCGTCAATCACACGCTCCAGCCGGGGATCGAGCGCGGCGAAGTAGTGGTTGCCCGGAAACCCCTCGCGCTTCGACCACAGGGCCTTGTAGCCCGCGGTGCACGAGTTGCGTTTCTCCTCGCCGGTCAGTTGCCACACCACCCAGTCGGCGGCCTCGATGAGCCGGTCGGCGGCGGCGTATATCTCCGGGGCCTCGTCCAGGATTTGTAGAGTCTTCGAGAAGAACCATTCCGATGAAATCTTGCCGCCGTACCGGTTGAGCCACGTCTCGCCCATCTTCCGCGCCGTCTCGTTGATCTTGTCGGCCTCGGGCTGGGCGGCGTGATGCTTCCACAACTTCACCCAGGCGTGAGGGTTGCGGCGATATTCGGGCAACACGCACAAGGGCGTGCCGTCCGCCTTCACCGGCAGCATGGTACAGGCCGTGAAATCAATGCCGATGCCGATCACGTCGGCCGGGCTGGCGCCGGCCTGCTTGAGCACCGCCGGGATCGCGCGCTTGAACGTGCGAATGTAGTCCTCGGGGTCTTGCAAGGCCCAGTCGGGTTCGAGCCGAATCTTCGTCCCCGGCAGGATCTCGTCAATCACGCCGTTCTGGTAGGGGTAGACGACAGTGGCAGTCTCCTTGCCGGTAGCGACCTCCACGAGCACGGCCCGCCCGGACTCCGTGCCAAAGTCCACGCCGATAGCGTATTTGCGTTTGCTCATAGTGTCCTCCTCTTGGGTGATGGCCCTCCCGCAGGTTCTGGAACCCGCAGGAGGGTTTCAGGGTGCGTTTGACTTTCATACTACCTCAAGAATCGCGGGTCGGGGTATTCTCTGTCCTTCTGCCATAACCGGAAGGGTGGGCCAACCGGACATGGCCGTGAGAATCTCGTTGCCATTTTCAGCGACGAGAATTGTGTCCTCCGACTTCGTCCCGGTGATGGACGGATTCCACGCATAGGCTTGTCCGGCTGCAACGATCTCCGGTGAGCCGGGTGTGGCGACGTACTCGCGCGGCTCGTAGCCCGCCGGGCCGCCCTGATGGTGCAGGCGCCACTCGTCCGCGAAGCCGGTCTCGGCGTAGGCCGCCGTCGCGCGCCGGAAGATGTCGCCGAGCGAAGCGCCAGGGCGGGTGGCGGCGATGAAGATCGCGTCAATCCGCGCGACGGCCTCAGCCTTGCGGCGCAGGTCCTCGGGCAGGCGGCCAAAGTGCACGAACCGTGTCACCGAGCACACCAGCCCCCACCGCCGCCCGCACAGCACGAGCATGGCATAGCGTTCGAGTTTCTTGTCGGTGGGCAGGGGATGCCGGAAGGCAAAGATACGCGCATCGGTCGCGATGAGGTTGACGGTGGCCTGCACGCCCCGGCTCTCGGCTTCGCGCGCCAGATGCGCGGCAATTTGATATTCGGTCGCGCCAGGCCGGACGGCGCGCGCGGCGCCCGCCATCGCTTCAGCGCACAGGCGGCCCAACGCGCGAAAGCGCTCGCCCTCCTCGGGCGTCAGGGTGGCGCGCAGGTGAGCCAATTCCGCAGAGAGGTCGGTTGCGCCGGGGTAAGGCCCGTCAGCCCCGAGTTTCAAGCCGCGCGTCAATGCCGCCAGCGCGTCTTGGGGCTCGTGCCAGCGCGTCGTGCGGAACTCCCAACCCTGCGCGGCGAGTTTCTCTTCTTGCTCCAGCCGCGTCGCTTCGATGTTGTTAGTCATCAGGTAACGCCCAGACGGCGTGATGAGCACTGCGGCCGCGCCTTCTGTGGAAGCCGTGTTCACGTAGGAGGCCGCGCCGCACGTGACCCACGCGAAACTGCTGACGCGCGGCAGGAGGAGCGCGTCGAGTTTGCGCTCGGCGAGCAAGGCTTGAATACGTTTCTGTTTGTTGTCGAATTCCACGCTCACAGTTTTGTCTCCTATCCCGGAGCGAACAGCGGTTGGTAAGTCGTGGTCGAGTTGACGAGAGCCGCGCCTTTCGGAACGTCATGCGATGGAGCAAATCGGTTTCGATTGGATGGCTTAGAAGTCTAATGCCTTTCGTCATCCTTGAGAAGATGTGGGTAATAGATAGAACTATATAGGGGCAGCAACCCTCACCCCCTGAAATGCGATATGCGCTACAATAAGCGCGACGGAGATAAATGCCATGACACTATCTATTGCCACTGAGCCTATCCCGCTAGAGACGGATGCCGATGGTGTTGTGCGGGTGGGCAGCACCCGCGTGACACTTGACACCCTGATTATCTGCGACGGCGCCCGGAAGTTGACGCTTGTCTGCTCCGCCGGAAGAAGATACGATGACCAACTTTGCGGACTACCGCGCCCACACGGGCTCCAACCCGGACAAGTTCTTCAAGTCCACTCTGTTCCAGAGCCAGCGGCTGCTGCTCGGCCTCAACTGCCTGGAACCGGGCCAGACCCAGGCCGCGCACGCGCACGCCGACCAGGACAAGTTCTATTTCGTGGTCGAAGGCGAGGGTGAGTTTGTGATCGGCGAGGAGCGGCGCACAGCCGGGCCAGGCTCCACCATCTGGGCGCCTGCGGGGGTGGATCATGGAGCGACCAACACCGGCGCGAAAAGATTAGTCCTGCTGGAAGGAACCCCGTGCGATGATTATTCACGTTACCGACATCAATGTGGTCGGCCCGCACTCACTGGAACTGGCCTTTGACAACGGTGTGCGCAAGCGTATCAACCTGCGGTCCGAACTTTACGGCCCCATCCTTGAGCCGCTACGCGACCCAGCATATTTCGCGCTGGCATACCTTGACCCGGACTCGCGCACCGTCACCTGGCCCAACCACGCCGACTTCGCGCCCGATTTTCTGTATCAGCTTGAGGCGGAAGACGCGCCTGCCGAACCCACGCGCGCCTGATGATGGACGCTCTGCTGTTCGGGAAAGCCGTACACGGCGCTCGATCGGCAGGACATCGGGAAGAACAACCAATCCTTTTGAGGGAGGCATCTATGTCAACGGATCGGTCCTACATCGCAGAAAATGCTTCTGAGCGAGAAAGGCTGCGGCGGCTGGTCGCACGAACGAGCGACGACGACCTGACCCGCCTCCTGGGGGATGGTTGGACCGTCGCCGCGACCTTAGCGCACATGGCATTTTGGGATCAGCGCGGGCTGGCGCTCTTAGCAAGATGGGAACGAGAGGGGGTCGGGCCATCCCCTCTGCCGGCGGACACGCATGCCATCAACGATGCGGCGCGCGCCCTGTGCTTAGCCATACCACCCCGTGCGGCAGCGCAGCTGGCGCTGGAGACCGCCGAGGCCATTGATCGAAAACTCGAGCAGATTACGCCAGAGAGAATGGCAGAGATCGAAGCCGCCGGGAGCCCGCTTAATTTCAGGCGCGCCATACACCGCCGCGAGCACCTGGATCAGATCGAGCGCCAGCTGGCGAGCTGAGCGCAGCGGAGATAATTCTCAATGAACATCGGCCTCGTCTTCCCTCAAACCGAATTCGGCAACGACCTGGTTGCTATCCGTGACTACGCCCAAACGGCGGAAGGGCTGGGGTTCACGCACATTGTGGCCTACGATCACGTGCTAGGCGCGAACCCAAACCGGCCCGGCGGCTGGAAGGGACCTTACACACAGGAGTCGGCCTTCCACGAGCCGTTTGTGCTGTTCAGTTTTATGGCGGCTTTCACCCAAAAACTGGAGTTTTGCCCCGGCATCATCATCCTGCCCCAACGCCAAACCGCGCTGGTCGCCAAACAGGCGGCGTCTCTGGACGTGCTGAGCGGCGGGCGCTTGCGGCTGGGGGTCGGCCTGGGCTGGAACGCCGTCGAATACACCGCGCTCAATCAAGATTTCCACAGCCGGGGCCGCCGGATCGAAGAACAGATCACGCTGATGCGCCGCCTGTGGACACAGCCGCTCGTCAACTTTTCGGGCCGCTGGCACACCATTCCCGA
>CAYTSY010000195.1:4849-4998 GCA_964440555.1 uncultured Desulfobacteraceae bacterium | reverse complement strand
ACTTTGGAATAGAGAACCGCGCCGCTGAATGTTCTGCGGATAAAAAATGCGCCGCAGCGCCGAAAAATAGAACCCAATGGCCAGAAGGACAGATTTTTGCCGGCCGCGATGTGGGGACACTGCATGTTGTTGTTAAACAACAGCCAGGA
>CAYTSY010000195.1:0-4839 GCA_964440555.1 uncultured Desulfobacteraceae bacterium | reverse complement strand
TCAATATGACTTTTATGGCAGGGGATGAAAACCAAGGGGCCTTTGAGAGACATCAGCTTGATTTTGTTTAACATGTCTTCATTGAACGTATACCCGTCGAACATGGTTTTAATCAGCCACGTCACGATTTTTTCCAGCACCCGAATCATGGCGGGGCTGTAATTTGCGGCGATTTCTTCGATATATTCGTCGGCTTCGTGACGGATTTTATACAGCGAAATTTTTCTGCTTTCGGCATACTGCTCCATAAAATCCTTGAGACGATCACTTGTCAGGATGCTTTCCTTGATTTCCTGCGGGCTTTTCAAGGTTGGCCCGATAATGCTTTGCCGGTGCCGGTTGATTTGCAGCAGGAGATTGCGCCTTAACGTCAGGGCCAGGCGTTCATCCGTGGCATGTTTATCTTCATTTGCGTTGAGAAATTGTTTCAGGTTCACCGGCTGCGAGACCTCGACAAAAATCCGCTCCGGATGTGAAAACAGCGTCGCCAGTTTCCGGATCGTCCCCGGATTGGTTTCCGGACCAAGGAGCAGGTCTTTTATGCGGATGGCCGACCGCTGGGGCTTTTTCCCGAAAAACATCAATTGCGGCACGATATAAATGGGCCGGGCCATGGATTTTTGGAGTTCAATGAGGTGCTGGACCGGATCTGTCTGCCTTTTGACAAAGCGGCGGTAAAACCCTTTTTTTTCAACCAGGGAGAGGAATACGCCGCGGCCCGCGGTCAGTTCCCGTCTGAAATATCCGTCGGCGAACGGGTCGGGAAATTTTTTGTGGACGATTACGTGATCCAGATGGGAAAAAAAGATTCTCAGGGTCCTGAAAACGGGCTGCCACACCCATACCGGATATCCCGGGCCGATGCGTGGGAACGGAAGTTTTTCCTTTTGATAGCGCGCATAGTAAAAAAGAAATTCAAACCGGCTTTTGAACTTGTTCACATAAACGATTACGGCATCTTTTGGAATATTGTCAAGCGCATGAGTTTGGTTTGGGTTTAATGATATTCCGGAATAAAAAAGGTTGAGAATAAAACCGGAAAGCCGGCCGATTTTTTCAGGCAAAAACCAACTGTAATGATCGTGCGTGCCGCCAAGGGCCCGGTCTATCCAGGACCGGACCTTCATAGCCGCTTTGGCCCATGTAAAAAAAATCTTTTGAATCATGAAGTCAATTTCCTTGTATTTAGAAAGCCCTTGAGGGCGCAAAACATCCTCAACAGGCAGGCAAAACCGTAAGCTGGAAAACTACCAAACCGGTTCCATCAAAGCAATCATTTATTTAGAAGCAGTTTTTAAAATTTAAAAACATAATGTTAACAGTGGATTATTGTTTTGAGCGAAACGTATCGGAAATTAAAACTTGCGTTGCAGTTTGTCCTGTGATATGAAAAAAACGATTTAGGCATAAACATAACAGCCTGAATTATTTATAAATCTGAACTCTTCCAACCGTAATTGGGGACATCGGATCGGTTCTTGTATATTTGTTTAAAAGGAAAATAGCAAAATTTAAAGGAGGGTTTTTTTATGAAAACATTGATCGGTGGAGCGGTTGCGACCTTGCTGGGCGTGATCGGGCTTGCGGTATGGTTTCAGGCATTTCTGCAGCTTCTGGCCGGCGTTATCCCGGCGATGCTGTTGTTGGGAGGTGGGTTGGCCCTTTACCTGGGGTTTGACGAACTCAAGGACACATGGAAAAAAGATGAGGCGCCGGTGACCGAACCCGTGGACGAGGCCGACAAATATAAAAAAGAAATCGACGATTTGAAAAAAGAAATTGAGACTCTGAAAAAAGATAAATAATCCTGATTTATTTCACGGAAAAAAACGAAGAGCCCTGCCGATAAAAGCGGCGGGGCTTTTTTATTGCCGGAAGATGGTCCTCACCACGAAGGACACGAAGCGCACGAAGATGATAATATTACAAAGCGCTTAACCTCCATCCTTCGTGGCCTTCGTGCTTCGTGGTTTATATTGCCCTGCCTGTTTTCAGATGCCGGCGATAATTCGTTTTGGTACTGTTTCCACCATACCCAGCACCTCATCAGCATTTTTCAAAATTTCCTGCGCAATTTTAACGGCCAGGGAAAGGGCAGGGGGCCTGTGATCAGCAGAGTGGGCATCGGAAGCAATGACATGGACAAGCCTTTTTTCGATCAGCCGGTGTGCGACGGCCATGATGCCGTCGCCGAATCCGCCGGTGACGCTGGTGGAATTAACCTGCACCAGGCATCCCATGGCCGCCAGTTCATGCAAAAACTCCGGATCATGGCCGATCATGGGGTTTCTTTCCGGATGGGCGATGACCGGCGTGATGCCGTTGACCGCCAACTGAAACAGTTCCTCTTTAAAGCCCATGGGAACGGATTGAAAGGGGAATTCTACCAGGATGCAGCGCCGGTTTTTGCTTAAAAACACAGTCTCGCCGGCCATTATCCGCCGGGCCATGTCCGGGCAGAGGTGGATTTCCGCTCCGGGATGCAGGGTCAGGGGAATCTTTTCGATGTCCAGGCGGTTTTGAAAATCGAGAATGGCCTGATGAATTTTTTTCGGAGAATTGTCAAACCCGGAACCCAGGGCATGAGGCGTGGCCACAACGGCGGATATGCCGTCTTTTACCGCATAACGGGCCATGGCAAGGCTTTCGTTCATGTCGGCCGGCCCGTCGTCGATGCCGGGAAGGATATGGCAGTGCAGGTCAATCATCGCTTATGCCCCTTTTGCGCAAAACCGTTCCCAGTTCATCAGATGAGCCGCCCCGGCAATGGTGGTCCCGTAAAACAAAACAGGTTTTCCCGTTAAAAAGTCACCTATGGTGTTGTTGACCAGGGTGGTTCCGGTCGCCAGCAGCAGGCCGGCCCACTCTACGGCGTCCGCCGTGGCGTCCGGTCCCTCGATGACGGCATTGCCCTTGCGGGTTCCGATGTTGTCCGGGTCCATATCCAGAATCCGGTAATCAAAGACTTCCGACAGCTTTTCCACCATTCTCGGCTGAAATCCGATCTGGGTGATTTTGATTTTGCCGAACCGGTTTTGAATATAGGAAACAAGTTCACCCGCGCATTGTCCCGGTTCCTTGTTTTTGCAGTGGATGGTCCGGTCGATTTTTCCCAGATGGCGCAGGACTGCATTCAACGAAGCGACGAAAACGGCCCGGCGGTAATTATTGTCAAAGGCCATGGAAAAAATATCTTCCAGACGGCCGGCGAAATCACCGTAGCGGTCCGTAAACGCCTGGCCTTTTGCACCGAAAAAATCAGCCTCCATGAGCCGTTCCCTGCCGGTTTGCAGCGGAAAATCGTTTGGTTCCGGATCGCCGATGGCCTCCTGTTCCGTTAATACCCGGCCGGTGATCCGGACTTCCTGATTGAGCAGGTCATGCTGCGTGCAGCAGGCATGGAATTTTTCTTTTACGTCTTCAAAAATATTTTTCGCCATAACCCATCCTCCAAAATTGTATTTTCAACAATACCCCTTTGCCGTGATATTTGCAAAGAGAGATTATTTGCATTGCCTTTGATCAACGTGTATGTATCCGTCCAAAGGCAAAGGAGGTCAGAGATTCGCAATCAAAGAAGAGATAAATGAGCTATTCCGAAGGAATTTTCTTGGGTTTAAAAATAATGGAGGGCTCGAGAGCCTCATGATATGCAAAACCCACAGCCTCCCTGACGCTGCCCTTCTTCGTCATTAATTCATCTAAGGGGCCCGCATCCAAAGCCTGCGTGGGGCAGCTCATGACGCATACAGGTTTTTTGCCGTCGGCCCATCTGTCTATGCACAGGTCGCACTTCTGCATTTTAGCATTCTCACCGGTATCAAACTGCGGTGCGTCATAAGGGCAGGCTTCAAGACACAGGCCGCAATTTGTTTTGCCCAGACAGGCGTCTGCATCCACTGTCACGATGCCGTCCTCATCCCTCTTGGCAACGGCATTGACCGGGCAGGCGGAAACGCAGGCAGGCTCCTTGCAATGATAACAGGTTGTGGGCAGGAAAGCCACGAACAGATTGGGGTACTTGCCCTTTTCTATCGTCTTCACGCTTATCCAGCTTGCCGGTCCGGCCGGCACATCGTGCCAGTCTTTGCAGGCCACCACGCAGGCGAAACAGCCCATACAACGGTTCTGATCGATATACATTCCATACTGCGTCATTGTTCAACCACCTTTTCGATTTGCACCAGGGCGGTGTTGCAGGCAAAGGCGCCGCCCGGCGAGGTTACATTTCGGGTGAGTACGTTGGCACAACCGCCATGATCGATTCCCTTCTCATCCGGGGAATACCAGGCTCCCTGGGGAAGCGCAACGACTCCGGGCATGATCCTTTCCGTTACCCTGGCGGGAATTCTCACTTCCCCCCTGTCGTTAAAAACCCTGACCATGTCCCCCTGATGAATGCCTCTGAGTCCGGCGTCCAGGGAGTTGATCGATATGGCCTGGTTTTGCAGCTCGCGAAGCCAGGGCAGGTTATCAAACTGGCTGTGCGCCCGCCGTTTAAAATGGGGCGAGATGAGCTGCAACGGGTATTTTTCAGCCAGGGGATCATTGCGGCTCTCCCAGGTTTCAATGTATTGGGGAACAGGCGGTATCCGGGGATGATTTATCTTCGCCGCTATTTCCGAATAGATCTCTATCTTTCCGGATGGGGTCCGAAATGGTTTAGGCTCTTCCACCTTGGGTTTCTGCTTTGATGCATCCTCGGGCTTATTGCCTTGCTTGACCCAATAGACGCCTTCCTTCCTCAGGGCATCATAGTCCGGCAGGTCCACTTCCGCCGATGCTTTTGCGACGATTTCCTTCACCATGTCCTCATCGGACCGGCTTCCAAAATCGTCA
>CAYTSY010000194.1:0-5038 GCA_964440555.1 uncultured Desulfobacteraceae bacterium | reverse complement strand
AATGGAAGCGATCATCAATATATTGCAAGCGGGTGTGGCCTCAGGTACGGTGCTTCTTTTCGCAACGGTAGGTGAACTCTTTGCCGAACGCTCTGGGGTGCTCAACCTGGGCGTGGAGGGGATGATGTTGGTCGGTGCGATGAGCGGTTACAGCGTTGCGCTGGCAACTGGTAACCCATGGCTAGGCGTGCTTGTCGCCATGCTGGCGGCTGGTCTACTCAGCCAGATCCACGCTTTCATCGCCATCACGCTCCAGGCAGATCAGGTGGTCAGTGGGTTGGCGCTCACATTCCTGGGCGCCGGCATCAGCTTGGTATTGGGTGAGGGCTTAAGCAAGGCGGGTACAGTTTCATTGCTTCCGTCGGCCTCGATCCCGCTGCTTTCCCAAATTCCCTTCCTGGGGCCGATCTTCTTTATAGGGCAGAGTTACCTGGTTTACCTCGGTTACATATTCGTTCCACTAGCGTGGTACTATATCAACCGTACCCGCCCCGGGATGCACCTGCGCTCGGTGGGAGAATATCCTGCCGCTGCGGATGCCCTGGGTATCAATGTATCCCGTCTGCGCTATTTCTATGTTTTTGTGGGCGGCGTGCTGGCCGGCCTGGCTGGAGCCACGATCAGTCTGGCTGTCTCGCCCGGCTGGTTCAGCGAAATGACAACCGGCGGCCAGGGTTGGATCGCGATCGGCCTGGTCATCTTCGCCCAGTGGGACCCCTTCCGTGCGGCTATCGGTTCTTATGCGTTTGGCGCGCTGCGCCGCCTCATTCTGGATATCCAAGGGCCGACCATGCTGTTGGGGATGCGCAATCCCTTTTACTATAATCCATATTGGGGCTTTTTCCTCCAGATGCTGCCATATGCCTTCACCATCATCGTGCTGGTGATCGGCTCACGCGAGGCGGTGCGCAAACGCCTGGGCGCGCCGGCGGCGCTGGGTACGCCGTATGTGCGTGGGGAGAGGGGATTGTGAGGACGCCGTCTGTTGTGATAAGATAGGGGCAATGAGCACGGAGGTGCAATTGTGAATAAAACCCTGACAGTGACATTTGACGGGCGCGCCTTCTATCCCGACTCCCCACTCGATCTCGAGCCTGACACGCGCTATGTGATTACGATCGAGACCCCTCCTCAGGCTGTCGCAGAGGAGGACGTCTGGGATATCCTCGAATTGCTGACTGGAACACTTCAGGCGCCGTCCGATTGGGCCAGCGAGCACGACCACTACCTTTACGGCACCCCGAAACACCAGCAATTGGCCGTCCATGAGTAGCGATCGCTTTTTTCTGGATTCTGATAAAACCTGGGGGTTGACAGATTGTATCTCATTCGTTGTTATGCAAGAACAAGGTTTGACGGAAGCCCTGACCACTGATAGGCATTTTCTCCAGGCAGGTTATCATGCTTTGCTGCTCGAATAGTCAAGGAATATGGAAGCGAAGTTGATTGGTTACCGCTGCTCGCTCTGCGGCGCTGAATACACACCCGCCAAAATCACCTACACCTGCCCGGAAGACGGCGGCAACCTGGACGTAATCCTGGATTACGCCGCCATTCGCAAGCATTATCGGGCGGATGACATGCTCTCGTCGGATGAACCCGGCCTGTGGCGTTACTGCCCCTGCTGCCGGTGGCCGACCCGGGCGGGATCGGCGCGCCATTGCGGGCGGCCGGCGGCGCTGGGCAATCCTTACATCCGTGGTGAAAGAGGACTGTAAAGGTGTGGGCGGGTAGAATCCCGCCCACACCTTAATATTCCCAGCGTGCAGGTTTTTCTCATATGAACCTTTGGCAACAATATCTCCGTCCGGATAGTGTAACCGAGGCCTTGCAAGCGCTCTCCTCTGTTCCCGGCACGGCTTGTCCGATCGCGGGCGGGACGGATCTCATGCTGGATTTGCAGCATGGCCATCACGCGCCTGTCCATACGTTGGTGGATTTGACCACCATACCGGAAATGACTGTGATCGAGGCGCGGGGGGATGAATTGTTTATCGGCGCGGCAGCGCCCCTCAGCCGCATCGCCGCCTCGACGTTGGCCGGGCAGCACGCCCAGGCTTTGGTCGAGGCCTGTAACCTGATCGGCGGTCCGCAGGTGCGCAATGTCGCCACGCTGGGAGGCAACGTTGCCCACGCCCTTCCGGCTGCGGATGGCACGATTGCACTGCTGGCGTTGGACGCTCAGGCTGAAGTGGCTGACTCGAAAGGTCGCCGCCGTGTGCCGCTGGCCGGTCTTTTCGTGGGGCCTGGACAATCTTCCTTGAAGGCCGGGCAAGAACTACTGGTGGGATTTTATCTGCCCTTGTGTGCCGCGCACCAGGCTTCGGCCTTCGAGCGCATCATGCGAGCGCAAGGGATCGCCCTGCCGATCCTCAATCTGGCTGTCTGGCTGGAACAGCGCGCCGGCAGGATAGCCAATATACGCATTGCTGTAGGGCCAGGCGGGCCAACACCATTTCGAGCATATGCAACCGAAAAAGCTTTGATCGAAAAGACCCTTACTTCTGGGGCATTGACTTCGGCGGTGAGTGTTTTATTGCAAGAAGCCAGGTTCCGCACCAGCCCGCAGCGCGCCAGCGCGGATTATCGCAAGCACATCGTCGTTGGTTTGTTCAAAGATACGCTCGAAACCGCGTGGCAAAGAGCGGTTTAACCACTGAGACACGGAGACACTGAGATTTTTAATAAGGTCTTCTCCGTGTCTCAGTGTCTCCGTGGTGAAAAGAAAGGATTGACTTATGCAACGCAATTTCCCTGTTCTGCAAAACAAGCATGCCGTTCCACTGTTAGAAAAGGACTTGACCGATAAAATCATCGGCGCGGCGATTGAAGTTCATCGAATACTCGGCCCTGGATTGCTTGAGTCGTCTTATCAAGTATGCTTGGAGCATGAAAGTAAACTGCGAAAAATATTGTTTGACCGACAGGTTGATTTGCCATTGAATTACAAGGGCATTGACCTGGACGCGGGGTATCGAATTGATTTCATTTTTGACAAGCGTGTGATTGTTGAAATAAAAGCGGTGGAAAAAGTTATTCCTGTTCACGAAGCGCAATTATTGACCTATCTGAGACTGACTGGCATCCGCGTCGGTCTTTTGATCAACTTCAATGTGCCCGTTTTGAAAGACGGCATTTATCGCCGAGTTTTGTAGAATTGAAAACCACTGAGGCACGAATACACAGAGATTTAAAAACTCCGTGTCTCAGTGTCTCCGTGGTTCAATTCTTTTGAGGAAGCCTATGAGCAACAATATCTCTCTTATAGTTAACGACATCAAGCATACTCTCGAACCCGTCCCCAGCGAGACGTTGGCCGACCTGCTGCGCAAGCGGCTGCGCCTGACCGGCACAAAGATCGGCTGCAACGAGGCCGAGTGCGGCGCGTGCACCGTTCTCGTGGATGGCGAGCCGGTCATGTCGTGCGTTTATCCCGCCGAGCGCGCGGATGGGAAGACGATCCTGACGATTGAAGGACTTGCCGCCCTCACCCCCACCCCTCTCCCAAAATTGGGAGAGGGGACGGGGGTGAGGGCCAAACTGCATCCGTTGCAGGAAGCTTTTGCCAAATATGGGGCGGTGCAGTGCGGCTTCTGCATCCCCGGCCAGATCATGACCGCCTGCGCGCTCCTTCGGCGCAATCCCAATCCAACACAGGCCGAGATTCGCCATGCCCTGAAAGATACACTCTGTCGCTGCGCGGCTTATCCTTCCATCGAAAGCGCGATCCGGGCCGCGGCCCATTCGCTGAGGACCGGCGAGCCTGTTTCCTCTCCCCAGGTTCAAGAATCAGAGGCCGCTTACAGGGTCGTCGGCCGGACTCAGGTCCGCCCGGATGCGGTGTACAAGGTCACCGGCAAGGCCAGGTTCACGGATGATCTGGCCTTCGATGGCATGTTGTATGCGCGCGTCAAACGGGCGGGCATTCCCCATGCGTTCTTGCGGCGATTGGATATCGAGAAGGCGCGCGCCCTGCCGGGCGTTGCCGCCGTGCTGACCGCCGCAGACCTGCCCGCTGAGAAGAATCACGGCCTGGTCATCTACGATTGGCCGATCCTGGTCGGCCTGGGCGAACGCGTCCGTTACGTAGGGGATGCGCTTGCCATCCTGGCTGCCGAAACCCAGGAGATCGCTGACGAAGCCGTGGGCTTGATCGAGGCTGAGTTCGAGGAACTGCCGGTCGTCAGCGACCCGATCCAGGCGCGCCAGCCGGATGCGCCGGTTCTGCACGCAAACGGCAATTTGCTCGAGCACATAAAGGTGCGCAAGGGTGACATGGATCAAGGTTTTGCCGAGGCTGACGTGATCTTGGAGCATACTTTCCACACGCCGATCATGGATCATGCCTTCCTCGAACCGGAGTGCAGCATCGCCGTGCCCGTTAAGACCAATGTGACAGTCGCTTCCGAAGAGACTGTCACATCTGACAGGATGGAAATCTACGTTGGGTCGCAGATTCCTTACGCCGACCGTGAGCAGGTCGCCAGGGCGCTGGGCTGGCCGGAAGAACGAGTGCGCGTCGTCGGTCAGTTGATGGGTGGAGGCTTTGGCGGCAAGGAAGATATCGCCGGGCAGATCCACGCCGCACTGCTGGCCAACGCCACCGGGCGGCCGGTCAAATTGCTCTTCGACCGGCGTGAAAGCCTGCTGGTTCATCCCAAGCGCCATGCGACCCAGATCCGCGTCAAGGTCGGCGCGAAAAGAGATGGCCGCCTGACCGCCATCGAAACCGAGTTGTACGGCGATACCGGCGCGTACGCTTCCTTGGGCGAAAAAGTAATGACGCGCGCCACCACTCATTCGGCCGGCCCTTACGATGTGCCGCACGTGCGCGCCGATTGCTATGCCATGTACACCAACAACCCTCCGGCCGGGGCGTTTCGCGGCTTCGGCGTCACGCAATCCGCGTTTGCGGTCGAGTCCACGATGGACATGCTGGCCGAAAAACTGGACATGGATCCTGTCGAACTTCGCCGCATGAACGCGCTGCGTGTGGGGAGCATCACCAATACCGGACAGGAATTGCGCGAGTCGGTCG
>CAYTSY010000193.1:0-5103 GCA_964440555.1 uncultured Desulfobacteraceae bacterium | reverse complement strand
ACGCCTTTGTGCTCCTGCATGGATTCGATGGATATGCGAAAGGCCTTGATGTGCTTGTTTTCCGCCTCGGGAGTGAGGGTTGTGTAAGCATAATCTTCCGTACGTTTTTGAAAGGCCTTGGCCCGATTTTTCAGGGTGGTCGCCCCTTCGCGTAAAAGAACGCCGGAATCGACTTTCAACGCTTTTGCAATTTGCAATAATGCACCCACGGGCGGCCGCTCTTTGCCGGATTCGATCTTTTTGATGGCGTCAATGGAAAACCCGGTTTCATTGGCCAACTGGTCCAGCGACATTTTTTTTGCAGTTCGCAGCTTTTTTATCTTTTCCCCAATCGTCACGATGGCTTCGGTCTTTTTTGATGACATTGTTACCCCTTCACATTATTTGTGTATTTTCCCGGTCATTTTTTTAATACTATCTCGAGTTCGGTTTTCATGCCGCCGCATACACGCTGCGTCCCGCACCATAGTAGGCGTCATAGACATGCTGGAACACGGCGGTGGTCTTTTGCTCGAACAGTTCCGGCGTGTAGACTCCCGGCAAACCCTGATCCAGCAGTTTCTCGATGGTCACCCGCACCTCGGCGCGAGCCTGCTGCCGTTTGCGCCAATCAAGCACCAATTTTTCGGCCTTAAGCGTGGCCAGCAGCTCCCGTGCCGTGGCTTTCACCTTGGCCCGGTCAGTGGCGCTCAGTTGAATCTGCGGTTTGGTCAACAGGTCAAAGAGCGCCAGTTCCTCTTCATTCAATTGTTCGCCAACGCCCCGCTGTTCTTCTTCATTCAGGCTTTGGGCAAAGACCACGAGTTGCCGGAAAAATTCATCGGCATTGAGGCTGCCCGCGTTGTAAGCGTCGATCATCGCCTGAAATCTTTCCAGATAATCCATGCGCGTCCGGTTGAGCCGAACCATGGCCATGAGCTTACGCGCCACTGTCCCCTTGAGTTTCTCGTTCATTGAGCACTTTCGGCTCGTCTTGAATTTTTCGGCCAGCCTCTCAAAGTCAATGTTGCTCAAGTCAATCCAATGCTCGTCGCCGAAAAGAGGGCTTGCCTCGCGGATGATATAGCCCTCCGCGGCGATGGAACGGTCGAGCAGGCCTTCCACCTGCTGCATGACCAGCGAGATGTCCGCCGAGGGTGTCAACGAGCGGATTTTATCTGCGATAACCTGAACGGGTATTACCTCGGCAGCAAACTCATGCGCCGCAGGGTCGGGCAGCACAGCCTTATAGAGCCGCTGCACATTGTTGGACAGATCGATATAGCGACGCTTGATTTCTTCTGATGTAACCAGTGCCTCAACGGCGTCATCGAGAAGGCCCACGCGGGCAAATCCCCCGGCGATCCGGATGGCCGTGAGGTTCACCCCTTGTTCCTGACACAAGCCTCGGGTGTCTCCCAACGCCTGCCGCAACGCCGCCACCAGCGCGGCCTTGTCCTCCACCGGCTTGTCGCCACCGCCGCCCGCACCGTAAATGGCCAGTGCCCGTTCAAGGTTGCGAAACACCCCGGCCCAGTCCACGATCAGGCCGCTCACCTTACCGGGATAGACCCGGTTGGCACGGGCGATGGTCTGCATCAAGGTGTGGTTGCGCATAGGCTTGTCGAGGTAAAGGGTCGAACAGCTCGGTACGTCAAAGCCTGTCATCCACATGGCGCAGACAAACACCAGCCGGAAGGGGTCATCCGGATTCTTAAACTTGGTCTCAAGGTCCTCCTCGACAATGCGCTTGCGATGAGGGCGGATGTCCAGCCCCTTCTCGCTCATCTCGGCAATCTCGTTCTGCCCCTGAGACACGACCACCGCGATGTCGGTCTCTTTCATCCGGGCAATTTGCTCTGCGATCTCCTCCTGGGAGTGTCCCTGGGACCGCCGCACTCCAGTGCGGCGGTCCAATTCCGCCTGCAACGCAGCAATCTTCTCGCCCCAGTACTTCTTCACCTTGTCGTACATGCGGATGGCCGTGGCCTTGTCGATGCAGACCACCATGCCCTTGCCCTGAAAGCCCCGCCCCGTGAAATGCTCCACAAGGTCTTTCGCCACAGCCTCCAGACGTTCATCACGGGTGATCAGGTGGTACTCACGGGCAAATTCATGCTCCAGTTTCTTCTCCTGTACCTCGTCCAGTTCCGCCTCTTCCAGCAGGCGCTCCATGTCCTCGTTGAGGTTGTCGTTGACCAGTTGCAGTTCGGGAATTCGGTTCTCGTAGTAGAGACGCACAGTAGCGCCATCGGCCACCGACTGCTGGAAGTCATAGACGCTGATGTAATCGCCAAAGACCTGCCGGGTCTTCTCCTCGCCCCCAATCAGCGGCGTGCCGGTAAACGCCAGGAATCCGGCTTTGGGCAGGGCTGTGCGCATGTTCAGCGCCAGCGTATCGTACTGACTGCGGTGCGCCTCATCGGTGATGACGATGATATCGTCACGGGTGGAGACCACCTCCGGCACGCGAAACTTGTGAATCAGGGTGAAGATATAGCGGTGATCCTCCGTAAGCAACTGCCGCAAGTGCTTGCTGCTTTCCGCCTGGGCGCGGCCTTCGGTTACCACTCCGGCCGAGACGAAATTCTTGTATATCTGGCCGTCCAGTTCCTGCCGGTCGGTGACCACCACAAACGTCCAGTTGCCCGGCAGTTTGCGAAGCACTTTCTGGGCGAAGAAGATCATGGATACGCTCTTGCCGCTCCCCTGGGTATGCCAGAAAACACCAAGTTTGCCCTCCCGCTTTCGAATATCGGCCAGTGCCTCCAGCGCGTTGTTTACGCCCAGATACTGGTGGTTCTTGGCCGTCAGTTTGATCAACCCGCCAGGGGCTTCCTGAAACAGGGTAAAGTTTTCCACCAGGTCCAGAAGCCGCGACGGGTTGCAGACGCCGCGAAGCATCGTCTCCAGGGAGACTTTACCTGTTTCGTCCTCGCTTCCCACCTTCTTCCACTCGGCGAAGTGTTCCCAACCGGCAGTGACGCTCCCAACACGGCTCTGGCTGCCATTGGAGAGGATGATCAGCGCATTGGGCCAGAAAAGCTGCGGCACGGTGTCCTTGTAGTCGCGCAGGTTGCCGGTGTAGGCAGTCTCCAGGCGGCGGTGGGCGGCCTTGAGTTCAATGAAAACAAGCGGTAACCCGTTGATAAAGCCGACAAGATCGGCCCGTCGTGTGTGCATCTCGCCGGTGATCCAGAACTGGGAGCAGAGCAGAAAGTCGTTGTTGGCCGGATCATCCCAATCCACCACCCGAATCACTTCCACCGACTCACCGTCGCCTTCGGGGTCGCTCACAGGGACGCGCACGCCGTTCTTGAGCAGGTGGTAGATCTCGCGGTTGGCGGCCACCGGACTCATGCGCGAACGGTCGCGGGTCAATTCTTCAATGGCCTGGCCGATGGCCTCGGAGGGAGCGTCCGGGTTGAGCCGCTGTAAGGCCGGGCGCAGGCGGGCGGTGAGGATCACATCGGCCCGGGTCTCCCGGCCCAAGGAGCTCGCGCCATGATCGAACTCATTATAGGCGTTGACCGTCTCCCAGCCCAGCTCCGACAGCAGGGCAATGGCGGGCTGCTCGACCAGAGAATCTTCGGTGTAGCCGGTGGGGGTCATGCTTCGGTTTCCTCGTAAGATGTTGGCGTCATCAACCTGGTTTCCATCGTATTCGAGTGCTCAGACCTCGCACCTGCACTGCTCCACGGCCAATCTTCGGGCTTAGCCGCCAAGCCAGCCTTCACCGGATTCATAGTGATATAGCTCTTTGTCGCTTCAAAGTGCCGCTCGTCGCGAATGTAACGATCCCAATACTCCCGATGCCATACCTGGGACCGCCGCACCCCAGTGCGGTCTCCCTGGGATTGCCGCACCCCAGTGCGGTCTTCCTGGGATAGCCGCACCCCAGTGCGGCTTTCGTACTCATTAATAAACCGCGCCGTATAATTTTTCCACGACAGCACGATCTTGCCCAAAGGAACTCCTTCAATCTGTTCAATCATTACATGACAATGATTCGGCATAACCACCCACGCCAGCAGCCGGTACCTCACCCCGTCAAAATGACGCCACGTATCCACGAAGCACGCCGCAATCTCCGGAATCCGCAGCATGCAGGAACCATGCCCCGCGTCAAGATAGGTCTCAATCCGTTGGCGCAGTTCAGATTTGCGTTTTTCGTCATCCCGAACAGATGACTCTATATCTACCTGCATCTGTTTCAGCACCGCACGGGGAAGCGAATCGGCCAAGCGGTAGGTGATGTGCTGAATTACACGCGGCACATCGAAATGAGGAAGGTATCCACGTGAATACCATCCCCGGTGTTGCTGGGACCGGGACCGCCGCTCCCCAGAGCGGCTCTCTTCACGTTTGTCATCATACGTGCCGCACTGGGGTGCGGCGTTCCCGGAATTGCTCATACGCCGGCCTCCTCGGGAATGGTGATGTCCAATTCCGACACATCCACCTCGCCGGAGATGAGTTTGGGTAAGAGAAGGTCGCGGGTGCGGCGGAGGGTGGCGTTTTTTCGAGAGAGGATGAGCATCTCGGAAAATAAGGGCGCAGCAAATTCGTGGTAGCGATCTGCAATATCATTGGGAGGGGTAATCACCTCTATCGATTCAAACTTAGTTTTGTTCACATTGCCCATCGTTGCTCCGGTTGAGCCTAAATTTTCCAAAGCCTGTTTCGCGTCCTTAAGACGTAGGAAAAGGAATTCGCGAAACCTCTCTTTCTGTAAAATCAACGAGTTAATTTGCTGATTGGTTTGGCAGGCGTCGGTCGTGATTGAGACGACACCAATCGTACCGATGCAGCTCACACAAATCGAGCCAGCCGGAATCATCTTGTTGCCCTGTGACTTAGCACCTGACATGGAGAGTCGCTCTCCAACGTCTAATATGAAGGTGTTGCCGTGCATGTCTGGCGTCTTAACGAAAGGAACCTCTTCGCCGTAGAAATCAGGGTTTGCCTTGCTTGGTGTTTTGCCAGTGATAACATCTCCGAACTGCGATATACGCCTCACTTCCCACCCGTCCGGAATTCTGCCGAGGGGTGAATCAACGAATCGGGCTTGCTGGTGGCCGGGGAAGCGGAACTTGACGAACCACTCGCGGTAGAGGTTCTGCG
>CAYTSY010000192.1:0-5159 GCA_964440555.1 uncultured Desulfobacteraceae bacterium | reverse complement strand
GGCGTTTCGATGCTCACACGTTCGAACCCGCTCATCAATTTCGCTCTGCTGTTGGCGACCATCGCCACCACGACGTTTGCAGGTGCGGGCTTCGCTCAGGTCAACATCGCCCGCGCTCTGCAGCTCGCCATCACCGCCGGGCAGTGGGTCGGCTTCGTCGAAGCGCTCGCCGCCGGTGCGCCGTTCGCCATCACGCTGCTGCTCATCCTCGGCGTACACGAGATGGGACACTACATCGCCGCGCGCATTCACGGCGCCAGCGTCACTCTGCCGGTCGAGAATCGCAAAGCGTTGTTCGACGTGGGCCTGGCCGGGCCGGTTGCGGGTTTCGTCGTCGCCCTGCCTCTCCTCATCATTGGACTGCTGGCTTCTCAAGTCGTCCCCGAGACGGGCCGCGTCGGCGGCTCACTCCTCGTGCGCTGGCTGGTCGATCTCATTCAGCCGCACGGGCCGGGATACGCCGTTGCCCTTCACCCGATCGCCATCGCCGCGTGGTTCGGCATGCTGGTCACCGGCTTCAACCTTCTGCCCATGGGCCAACTCGACGGCGGCCACGTGGCCTACGCCGTGCTCGGCAAGTTTGCTCGCTCGCTGGCCTATATCACCTTCGGCGCGCTCATCTTCATGGGCTTCACCGTGTGGTCGGGTTGGTGGACGTGGGCGTTCCTCGCCATGCTCACCGGCCTGCGCCATGCCCAACCGCTCAACGACATCACGCCGCTCGATCCGGCTCGCAAGTTCGTCGGCGCGCTCACGCTGATTTGGTTCCTGCTGATCATCACACCCAAACCTTTTTAGAAGTCAGAACGAGACGCTGTCGTATGCGTCTCGTTTTGATTCTCATCCGCTCTTGCTTTGAGGAGTGCGTGCATCGGAATTGGCGTAAGTCCTCTCTCTGGTGTAATATTTCGCCCTCCACGCAACCCGTGTGAACCCCAAATCTGGAGGCCGACGATGCACTTTGAAGGCAGCACAACGATCAATGCGCCGCGCGACAAAGTCTGGAAGTTCCTCACCGATCCCGGTGAAGTAAGCAAGTGCGCCCCCGGCGTCGAGAAAGTTGAAACGGTTGAACCCAACAAGAAATTCAAAGCTATTGCCGCTATTGGTTTTGGCAGTGTAAAGGTTCGCTTCGCCGGCGATATCGAGTTTCTGGAACTCGAAGAACCCAACCGCGCTAAATTGAAAGGCCACGGCAATGCCCCGGGCAGTGCGGCGGATGTGCTCAGTGAGATGCTGCTTTCGGATGGCGCCAGGGGTGGAACCGTGCTGAATTGGACTGCCGACATCAACGTCGTGGGTAACATTGCCTCATTAGCCGCGCGCATGATGGGCACGGTGACGCAAAAGCTCACCAGCGAATTCTTCAATTGCGTGAAAAAGAAAATCGAGGCGCAAGAGAAGAAATGAAGTTCGGGCCCCTGCCGTTGGAACAGACTGAAGGCAAGATACTCGGCCACAACATCGCCGGGCCAGACGGCAAGCGCGCCTTTCGCAAGGGCAAGCCGATCACGGCGGACGATATCGCCGGCCTGCGGGCGTTGGGCCGTGCGGTAGTGTACGTGGCCGAATTCGAACCGGGCGATGCGGACGAGGACTCGGCCGCTCGCCGCGTGGCGCAAACGGTGATGGGCAGCGGCTTGCATCCATCAGGCCCGGCGTCGGGACGGGTGAACTTGTCGGCGGCGCTCCCGCCCTCGGCGGTCGTCGGCGTCCTCCGGGTGGACGCGGAGAAACTGTCCCACGTCAACGATTGTGACGGCGTCACTGTGGCGACTCTGGTGGCGCACTCTCCCGTTCGGGCGCGGCAGATCGTCGCCACTGTCAAAATCATCCCGTTTGCCATTCCGGACTCGACTCTTCAAACAGTCGAGTCTATCGGCGGGCCGATCATCCGGGTTGACGCATTGATCTCGAAAAAGGTCGGCGTGATTCTCTCCGGGTCGCCGTCGGTGCGGGAACGGGTGACGAACGATTTCGACGCGCCGTTGAGGGGACGTATTGAAGCGCTCGGCTCGACGGAGGCGGCGGTTGACTACGTGTCGTTGGAAGATGAGACCGGCGAGGCCGCGCTGGCCGAGATGTTGTTGCGACACGCGAGAGCCGGGATGGGGCTGATCATACTGGCGGGCGAGACGGCGATTATGGATCGGCGCGACATCGCACCGAGGGCGATTGAGGCGGCAGGGGGCGAGGTCACATGCTTTGGCGCCCCGGTGGATCCTGGCAACCTGTTGATGGTAGGGTACGTGGGCAATGTGCCGGTGCTGGGCGCGCCGGGATGTGCCCGAAGTCGAAAGGTGAACGTGGTGGATTGGGTTCTGCCGCGTTTGCTCGCGGGCGACCGCCTGACACGCAGAGATGTGATGGCGCTGGGGCACGGCGGGTTATTGGAAGAGATTCCTGAGAGGCCGATGCCGAGAGGAGAGACGATGGATGACGGGCAATTTAACCGTCCGCCATCTGTAAGTTGACTTTTCCGCCCAAATTGCTTAGAGTATCACCGTAACACGTTTCACTGGCGGATTGGATGGTAAGTCTCGATTACATCACCAAACCTCATACCCCAGTGCAGTCTCGTAAATGCAGGTGGATGCCTGTCCTTTTTGCCGCCTGTGTTTTGTGTTGCGCCGATATTTCCCTGAACTCCAGCGCTGTGCCTCTTGGCACGCTGGAGTTTTTTTGATCCGCACCGGGGGCGTAACCCGGACCAAATCTATCTCACGGAGGAGGCAACGATATGAAGCAGTCTGTAACAATCACCGTCAATGGGGTGGAACACACCGGCGAGGTGGAGCCCCGGCTGTTGCTCGCGCATTACCTGCGCGACACGCTGGGGCTGACGGGCACAAACCTGGGCTGCGACACCAGCCAGTGTGGCTCGTGCACCGTGCTGCTGGATGGCGTCGCAGTGAAGTCATGCACGGTGCTTGCCGTGCAGGTTGACGGCTCCGAGGTCACTACGATTGAGGGCCTGGCGAAGAACGGAAAGCTTCACGCGGTGCAGGAAGGCTTCTGGGAGAAGCACGGTTTGCAGTGCGGCTTCTGCACCCCCGGCATGATTATGACCGCGGTGGATTTGCTAAACCACAACCCGCACCCAACGCAGGAGCAGATCAGGCACGGGCTGGAGGGCAACATCTGCCGCTGCACAGGCTACCAGAACATCGTCAAGGCCATCCAGTACGCGGCGGAACACTCGAAGTGAGCGGAGGACAACATGGCTAAACTCGTAGGCACCAGCATGAAGCGGCGCGAAGACCCGCGTTTTATTCAAGGCAAGGGCAGCTACGTCGCCAACATCAGCCTGCCCAACATGGCATATCTGGCGATCAAACGCAGCCCGTACGGCCACGCCAAAATCAAGACGATCAACACGAAGAAGGCCAAAGCCCTGCCCGGCGTGATCGCCGTGTTCACCGGCCAGGATCTGATCGACGGCGGCGTGGGTAAATTGCCGTGCGGCTGGAACGTGCCCAACATCAAAGTTCCGACACGCTGGCCGCTCGCCATCGACAAAGCCCGCCACGCGGGTGATGGAGTGGCCGCCGTTGTGGCCGAAAGCCCCTACATCGCGGCGGACGCGCTCGACCTGATCGACGTCGATTACGAACCGCTCCCGGCGGTGATCGATGCGAGGAAGGCGACTGAGAAAGGCGCGCCGCTCGTTCACGACGAAGTCCCCGGCAACGTGTCTTACACGTGGGGCATCGGCGATCAACCGGCGATGGAAGCGGCTTTCAAGAGCGCCGACCACGTTGTCGAGCTCGATCTCGTCAACCAGCGACTCATCCCGACTGCGATGGAACCGCGCGCGGCGGTCGCCCAGTGGAACGCGGCTACCGAAGACATGACGCTGTGGACGACGAGCCAGAACCCCTCTCCCATCCGTCTGCTGCTCAGCGCGTTCACCCTCGGCATCCCCGAACACAAACTGCGCGTGATCTCGCCGGACGTGGGCGGCGGTTTTGGCAGCAAGATTTTCCACTACCCCGAAGAGATCATCACCCCGTGGGCAGCGCGCAAGATCAACCGCCCGGTGAAGTGGGTGGCGACTCGCACCGAGGCCTCGTTGACCGATTCGCAGGGACGCGATCACGTCACCCACTGTCGGATGGCGTTTAAGAGAGACGGCGCCATCACTGGCATCCACGTGCAAACGTGGTCGAATCAGGGCGCGTATATTTCAACGTTCGCGCCGCTCATCCCCACTGCGCTCTATCTCACATTGCTCTCCGGCCTCTACAAAGTGAAGGGCATTTGGGGTGAGATGTGGGGCACGATGACCAACACCGTGCCGGTCGATGCGTACCGTGGCGCGGGACGCCCCGAGGCGGCGTACTTGCTCGAACGGATGATCGACATCGCCGCACACGAACTCAAGATGGACCCGATTGAACTCCGGAGCAAGAACTTCATCCCGAAGAACGAGTTTCCGTATCAAACGCCGGTCGCGTTCGTGTACGACAGCGGCGATTACCATGCGCTCTTCGACAAGCTGGAACAGCTCTCCAACTACAAGGGTCTGCGCGCCGAGCAGGCGGAGGCCCGCAAGAAGGGCAAGCTGGTCGGCGTCGGTGTGTCCGGCTGTATCGAGGCCAGCGGCCCCGCGCCGTCGGCGGTGGCGGGTTCGCTCGGCTCGGCGGTCGGTTTCTGGGAGAGCGCCAAACTGCGTGTGCATCCGACAGGTAAAGTGCAGTTGTATACAGGATCGCACTCACACGGCCAGGGCCACGAAACCACGTTCGCGCAGGTGGTGGCCGACGAACTGGGTGTGAAGTTCGAGGACGTGGAAGTCGTCCACGGCGACACAGCCCAGATTCCATTCGGCATGGGCACCTACGGCAGCCGTAGTATTTCGGTGGGTGGCAGCGCCATCGTGCGCGCCGCCGAGAAACTGCGCAAGAAGGCAATCAAGATCGCCGCGCATCAACTTGAGGCCGCCGAGGAAGACGTTGTATACGATCAGGAAAATGGCAAAGTGTACGTGAAAGGCTCGCCCAACAAGAGCAAGGCATTCGGCGAACTGGCGTTTGCAGCCTACACCGCCCACAATCTGCCAGGCGGGCTCGAACCCGGCTTTGAGGAGACTCACTTCTACGATCCAGCCAACTTCGCCTGCCCCAGCAGCGCACACCGCGCTCAGGTTGAAGTCGAGC
>CAYTSY010000191.1:0-5211 GCA_964440555.1 uncultured Desulfobacteraceae bacterium | reverse complement strand
CTGGTCCGTATGGAACGTGATGCAAATTTTTGCCCCCGGAGCGTTGTTTTTTTATGGGGCATGCCGCCTTTTTTCAAAGAACCGTAGCCAGATTAAAGCAATAGCCTATTAAAATCAAGAAGATATAGCGGTTAAAGAAAAAAATGGTCTCTTTTTCTTTTTAATTGCCTTTATAAAACAGACAGCATTCCTTTCAGAGGGGCGGCGGGCGGGCATCAAAAACAGGGCAGCCGCTTTCCGCCAGTGTCCTTGGCCCTGCCTGGCGCGCTAAATGCCCCTGATGACATAAACTCGCGTTATCGGACGGAGCAACCCTATCGTTTTTTTTAAACAGGCGCTCTGTACGATAACGGCTGATTATGTAAGAAGCCGCATTTAGCGTGACAGGCAGGGCCATCCAACAAGCGGCTGCTTCCTTTTTCGGCGGGTGGGCGGGGATAAGATTTAAGGCGGCTGCGGGCATATCAACAGATCCTATCCTTTGCGCAGCCAATCCTTTTATTCCATATTCTCGCCGGGATGATATTTGGAGTGGATCTTTTTCAGGTCGTTGATGGTGACCCGGGTGTAGATCTGGGTGGATTCCAGGGACTCGTGGCCGAGCATTTCCTGGATGTGTCTGACCGGCGCGCCGTTTTTGAGCATATGGGTGGCGCAGGTGTGGCGCAGGCCGTGGGTGGTGATGTTTTTTTTGATGCCGGCAAGGTGCGCGCATCTTTTCACCACGGCCCATATGCCGTTGCCGTTCATCCGGTTTCCCCAGCGGTTTAAGATCAGATAACCGGGGTCATCATGGTTGACAAACACGGGACGGACACCTGCGATGTAATTGTAAACCAGCTGACAAACCCTTGTGCTTAACGGCACGACCCGGTCCTTGCTGCCCTTGCCGTGGACGCGGATAAACCCGGTCTTCAAATCCAGGTCGGGCAATTTGATTTCGCTCAGCTCGGCCCGCCTCACGGCAGTATCGTAGAGGATTTCGAGGATGACGCGGTCTCTGTATCCCCTGTTGGTTTGCATATCCGGGGCGTTGATGAACCGTTTTACTTCGGACCGGCTTAAGATCGCTTTGGGCAGGGTCCGGGGTTTTCTGGGCAATTGGATCGCTTCTCCGGGATCATGGAGCAGATAATCCTTTTGTTTTAAAAACCGGGTAAAGCCCTTGGCCACGCCCAAAAGCTGGGTCTGGGACCGCAGGGTCAACAGGGCGCCTTTGGCGGTCAGCCGAAAGGCCAGTTCCTGCTGGTACTCGGCCATGACGTCGGCGGTCAGGTCTTCCACGCAGACGATGTTTTCTGTTTCCAAAAACCGCATCAGCGGTCTTAAGTCGTAGCGGGCGCCTGTGACGGTTCTTCTGGCCCGGCCGATTGTGTGCAGATGCTTTAAATAAACCGGTATGAGGTCTTTAATGTTCATGATTCACCTTGTTCATCGGGTAAGAGGTTATCGGTTATGGGTCATAGGCCATAGAATAAGGACAAAATCCATAACCCATTGCCCATCACCCATCACCCATTACCTGTCTTTATTCGGATGGGTTTTGTCGTGGGTGGCCTTGACTTCCATGGGCATCACTTTGGTATAGGCCTGAGTGGTGCTCAACCGTCTGTGCCCCAACAGCTCCTGGATATGCCGGATGTCCGCGCCTTTTTGTAAAAGATGGGTGGCGCAGGTTCTTCTGAACGTGTGGGGAGACAGGGGTTTGGCGATGCCGGCTGCTGTCTTGTACGTTCGTAAAAAGCCCCGGATGACGTTTGCGGTTAAGGGATTGCCGGAGTGATTGACAAACAGGGCCCGCTCCTTGGGATGTCTGCGGCCATGCCAGGGCCGGATCCGATGCAGATATTCTTTCAGCCAGGTCAACGCCCCTTTGCCCAGCGGCACGACCCGCTGCTTGCCCCCCTTTCCTTTGCGGATATAAAGCACCTTGTCCTTTAAATCCGCGTGATAAACTTCCAGGCTCAAAAACTCATCGATCCGGATGCCCGTGCTATATAGCACCTCCATCACGGCCCGGTCCCGGATCCCGGTTTTAAGCGACAGGTTGGGTTGCAACAGCAATTTTTTGACTTCATCCACGGTCAGCACGGGGCCGATCTTCTGGTTTCTCCGGCAGGTCTCCACAAGGCCTTCCGCAGGATTGATCAACAGCTTATGGCTTTTGACCAGATGCTCGAACAGCCGCTTGACCGCCCGGATTTTCAACGCCTTGCTTTCCATGGCCAGGGATTCGGCCATGACTTCGGCCTGATAATCCAAGATCGTCTGATGCGTCACCTGTTTCATGTCGGCGATGTCCCGGTTGACCAGATGCCGCTTAAAATGCCCGATGTTCGCCCGATAGCTGTCAATGGTGGCTTTGGCGTATCCCCGGGCTTTAAGCTGACGGATAAATTCAATTATGGTTACGACAACCTCCATTGATTTGCCCCCTCTCTTCCTGGCTTTGCGGCTCAAACTCCACGCAGTTGGTTTTTTTCTTTAATTGCAAAGAGATAAGCATCATTTGCGTAATCTCGAAGCACCCTCGAAGTTCACGGGGTCTTTTTCATCAGCTTTTCTATTTCTTCCACCGGCGTAAGATTCAAGCAGCGTTTGCCTGCATCCTCGCAGCGATAATTGAGCGCATAGGCATACTGTTTGCCCTGGGCGCCGGTGCGGACGTGAAGATATTCCAGGTCTTCAAGCTGTTTGATGTGCGCCCTGATCTGCCAGTCGGTCCAGTTGGTATATTCCCGGATCTGCCGGCGGGTAAAATACAGTTCGTCCAAGGGGCATCCGTGTTTTTCAGCCAACTCCTTGACCATGGCGTAAACGGCCGACAAAAGCGTTCTGGAGGGCTTTGCCAGCTCGTCTATGCTCTGGCCCAGCACTTCGTTGGCCAGCGCGTTGGCCTTTTCGATATCGCCAAGCGTTGCCTCGATGTATTCCACGGGCTTTCCTTCAACCTCAACCGTCTTGACCGGCCGTTGATGCTGATGCAAAAAGGCCACGGCCCGGATCAGCCCCAGGTACTTCTTATGATCCCTGCGGCTTCGCAGGGATCGATTGGGATAGGAAAGATACCCGGTAAAGGGATTGACCACGGCCAGGGGCTTGAGCAGCCGCTGGGCGTTTTTATGCTTTTTGACGATGTGTTCGGACTTTTTTTTGCAGATAAGCCCGTCAAGGGTCTCGGCCTGGCGCTGCATGCGGTGGATGGCTTCGGTCATCTGAGACGACTCGTCAATGGTTAAAAACAAAAACCTCGAGGCGGTTTCGCCTTCCAGCTCCGCGGCCGTGGTGGTGATCATCACCGCCACCGGACCGTTGACCGTGTATTCCTCGGTCTTCATCTTGCCGGTGCCCGGATCCTTTCCCGTGGCCGCCACGGTGATCTTTTTCGAACTCTGGATGTTGCGGATGGAATAGGCGGCCCCGCCCATGCCCGCTTCCTCCTCGATGGCCAGAATCTTGTGAACCAATGAGTCTTCATCCTTGTAAAAAAGGGCCTGGTCCGTGATGCGGGTGTATTTGACAAAATCCTCATCCGGCGTAAGCGACAGGACGGCGTCCTGCAGAGTGGATTTTCCCGCAGCGGATCTGGACTGGATCAAAACCGACAGGGGATCGTCGAGCTTCCTGGACACCGCCGCCAGATACCCCACCAGCTTGTTGGTCTGTTCGCCGGCAATCCCCAGGGTCTCAAGGTCGGTCAGGATTTCTGCAAATATGTTTTCGCTTTTTAAAAACCGCATGGCCTGCTCTTTTTCTGAGGCTGTGGGTTCATGGGCCTTGACCTTTTCCGGCCCGGGTTTGTGGTTTTCCACATGGCTAAGCACCCTGGCGAGGTCTTCCCGGATGAGCTCTTCGGCGGCCTTAAACAGTTCCGCGCAGAGCTTGGCAAACCAGATCCGGGAACGCGACGAGTAAAGATCGATGGTGGACAGCTCAAAGGGCAGGTTTTTTTCAACGTCCGCGGAGGCTTTGATGGTGACTTTAAGCTGGGTGTCGCCCCGCTGGATGCCCTTGATCTCATATTGGCGGGTTCCGTATCCCACGATAAAGCCGTGATCGGTCTGTTTGCACAGGGTCTCTTTCCGGTTGTCGATCTTGTCCGACTGTTCCAGGGACCCGGGGTTGGCGGTTTTAAGCAGGGCTTCAAATTGTTCCGGGGTGTGGCGCTTAAAATAGAGATTCACGTCCTTGACCGGCAGGTTGACGATGTGGGGGAGGATTTCTTTTTCTTTTAACTGCAAGCTTACGGATTTGGCGGCCCTTCCTCCTGCCTCGTCCGCATCAAACACCAGGTAGGCCTGCCTGATTTTGCGGTTAAAGAAAAAAAGATGATCGTCGATCAGGCCGTTTGTCCCGTAAATAGGCATGACGTTTTTAAATCCCTGGTCGTACAGGGTCAGGGCGTCGATGATGGATTCGGTCAAAATAAGGGTCCGGGACCGCAGGGCGGCCTGGCGGTTCACCAGCCCGCTTCGTTTGCCGGGCAAATACAAATGCCTGATGTCGCATGAATCGTCGATGTTGCGGCCGTACAGGTTTGCGATCGCTCCTCTGGCGTCGTACAAGGGAAAGACCACGCACTTGTAAAAAAGCTCCTTGCCTTTGCTGTTTAAGATGCCGATGGCTTTTAAAGAGTGGAGGATTTCCGGATCATCGGGCAGGATATTTAAAAGCGTGCCGTTGGCATAGCCTGCGCTAAAGTCGGCAAGCGACTGGTTGTCATGAATGCCCCGCTCGTTTTTGAGATAATCGAGGCCGGCCGGGTCCTGGGAAAGGGTGTGCTGGTAATAGGCGTGCACCCGGCCCAGCAGTTTTTGTTCTTTGACGGAGAGTTCTTTTGGTTTGGCGGGCGGTTTGCCGGCTGCGGGCATTGGGGGAGAGCCGTTTTCATGCTTTTGGACGGATTGGGCAAAGGAAAGGTTAAAATACAGCTCGTCGAATTTGAAGATGTCGCCGCCCCGGCCGCAGCCAAAGCAATGAAAGAGGTTTTCTTTTGGCGTAACAATAAAGGACGGGGTTTTGTCCTCATGATCCGAAAACGGGCACCGGCACACATAGCCTTTGCCGTTCTTTTTGAATACGCTGCCGCTGGATTGTTCGATATAGGCTTTCAGATCAACCGTGTTCTTGATGCGTTCGATTTTCTCTTTCTCTATCATTGTCGTATCTCCCTTGCCGCAGTTTCTCAAACAGGATGTCCCGCAGATGGTT
>CAYTSY010000190.1:2467-5223 GCA_964440555.1 uncultured Desulfobacteraceae bacterium | reverse complement strand
AGGCGCTCGAAGCCTGCCCTCACGATGCGGTTACGGACGGCGGGGTCGGCGAGCGTTTTGCCTTTGGCCTCTTCGTCCTGGGTCAGCTTACCCGGGACGATATCCAGCAGGTAGACGGGGAGGCCGACGTTCGCCAGATGGGCGGCGATAGCCGCGCCCATGGTCCCGGCGCCAATGACACAAGCGCGTTGAATGCGGTAGGTCATAGAACATTTCCTCCTTAACTTGCCTTGTGCTATACTCTTCGCGCGGAGGCGATATGACGACGATTACTCTTGAACTGAACGACGACCTTGCCGAAAGCATCGCCGCAGTCCGGCATCGCTTACCGGAAATCATTGCTCTGGGATTGAACAGGCTCTCGCCGCTGCCAGCGCAAGTGTATGCTTATGTACTTTCATTCCTCGCCAACGGCCCAAGCCCGGAGCAACTAATGGAATTTCGCCCGACCCCTGAAATGAAGGACCGGCTGGACGAGTTGTTGGAAAAGAGTCGGGCCGACACACTCACCGATCTCGAAAAACAGGAGCTGGAGGAATACGAACGCATTGAGCACATTGTCATCATGCTCAAAGCGCGAGCTCTCCCCTCTATTACTTCAGCTTCCTGAGGCATGAGCGTCCGCGATATCCCTGCGCCTCTGCGGCGGCAAGTGATCGAACGAGCACGCGAACGCTGCGAATATTGCCGCATGCCGGACCGCCTATCTTTCTATCCCCCTGAACTTGATCACATCATTGCCCGCAAGCATGGCGGCCAAACTGTGCTTGACAACCTCGCCCGCGTTTGTTGGCGGTGCAACCATTATAAAGGCGCTGATGTGGCCTCTTTTGACCCTCTGACAGGCGAACTTACCCGCTTGTTTCACCCTCGCACCGACGTTTGGGAGGAGCATTTTCGTCTTGATGGTGCATATCTCGTGTCTAACACTCCCATAGGCCGCACGACCATCGCCCTCTTGCGCCTCAATGATCCTGACCGGGTTGCGGAGCGTGCTTTGGCCATTGCAGCCGGTCAATACTCAGAGTGACCCTCCTTGTAGGTCATGCTGTAGGTCACGCTTTTAGCGTGACGACAAAAGGCCCGTTACGCTGCAAGCGTGACCTACCTTAACTCTTTGCTCGAATACCCCAATATCCTCCGCGCCACGACCAGCCGGTTGATCTGCATGGAAGCTATTGACCTGGTCTGTCCTTCTGCTTTTCGATGGACGTGGTTGACCTGTGCTGGCCGGCGGCGCCTCCTATCCGCCGATAGACGACCGGCACATCCTCGCCGCGAGCGATCTCGTCGAGGTTCTCAATCCCCAACTGCCCCCGCTGGGCGAGGTACTCGACGTGCGCACCGGTTTCCTCCAACGCCAGGAGCACGTTATAACCGCTGACTGCCCCAAACAGCTCCCGCGAGACCTCCCTGATCGTCCGCGGCTCGGCCAGCAAATCCAGAACCTTGTCCAACCGCTCGTGGTGCATGTGCTCGATGGCCTCAACCCGCGCGTACAGGTCGGGGATGGGCTGCTCATGCCCGCCCAACGCCAGGCGCACACCGGGCAGGGCGCGCATGCGGCGCAGGGATTCGAAGTAATGGCCGAGGCCGGTGTTGCGCGTGATGCTCTCGGGCGACTGGTGCGGGGTGGTGAGCGACAGGACGTGGTCGGCGCTGAGCAGCACGTCGTCAATCTGAACGACCACCTGCCCGGGACAGTGGCCGGGCACGTGGTAGAACCGGAATGGGCCGTCGGCCATGCCGACAGCTTCAAACGTGAAGCCCACCTCCACCGAGTGAAACAGGTTCTTCGTCATCAAGTACATGGACATGATGTCGGGCTGAGATGAGGCGGGGACTCCCGCCTGGACGAGGAACCGGCGCAGGTCGGTGGAGGCGATGATCAACTGCTCTTCGTAGTTGTTCAGCACCCGCCGGTCAAGCTCGTGCACTCCGATCGGGGCCTGGCAATGTTGGCGCACGAACGTCAACCCGCCGAAGTGGTCTATGTGGGCGTGGGTGATCAGGATTTTTTGAACGTCCGCGAGGGTGACCTTCTCTCCGAAGTCCTCGCGCACGGCCGCGAACCCGGCCAGCAGGTCCTCATTCGAGCGGCCATAGCCCGAGCCGGCGTCCACCAGGGCGACCAGCCTGTCGGCCAGTACGAGATGAACTTGGGCCTCCAAGCCGGGAAAGGCCTGGAGGGGGAGGCGGTAGATGCGTCCGCCGCCGCTCGAAACGAAGCGTTCAACGCGAGAGGCGGTCATCTACAAGACTTGAAGCACACTGCCGCAGTAGTCGCACGCGGCGCTGTGCTCGTCAATCCACTCCACCTCGTCGCTGCGCACCGGCCCGCCGCAGCGGGGGCATTTGGCCGGCAGGCGGCCACGTGGTTGAGGGGCAGGCGATCCAAATCCTTCCCCTGTATCGGCCTGGGCTAACCCGGACTGGGCCTGGAAGTCACGCTCCAGTTGGTCGGCTTCGGCGTGCATGTCCGCGGCCCGTAAATCGTGGACGATGCGCTGGTAGACGGCCTGCGCCTTCCCCGTCAGGCCCAGGCCTGTGAACAAGTTTAATGCGGCGTGGACATGCGCCAGCGCCGGCTGAGGGTTGCCGATTTGCATCAGGCTGCGGGCGGCTTGCAAGTGCAGTTCCGCCGCGCGCCGGGGCATACCTTGCGATTCGGCTTGTTGCGCGAGTTGGGCGAAGAGGGGCGCGGCCTCGGCGATGTGTCCTGCTTCGAGCAGGCGATTGGCCTCGCCCAGCATTCC
>CAYTSY010000190.1:0-2457 GCA_964440555.1 uncultured Desulfobacteraceae bacterium | reverse complement strand
TCCAAGCAGGGCGGCCCCGAGGATACTGCGCGGGCCAAAGAGCCGAGGCCCGAAGCGCATCCGGCCAGGGCGGCGAAAGGAGCGACCGGATCGAAAACGCATCGTCAGTTATACCTGTTCCGTAAGATCGTCTCCCGCAAGATCGGGGTCATCGCTTTCTTCTTCGGCTTCCGCTTCCGGGGTGGTTTCGGTCACGGCGCGGGTCACGGCCCGGCCAAAAATCAGGAAGCCGGTGTGCGCCACCATGCGGTCGGTGGGCCGCAGCCGCTCGGGCACGGTTTTGTAGTAGCGGAGCAGGACCTCGCACACTTCCGTGAAATCAAATCCCTCGCGGCGCATAGCAATCAGCAGGCTCGATACCTGGTTCGTCGTGGGCAGAATGCTGCCGAAGAACCCGCCGCCCATGAGGGCGCGGCGGGCCTGCGCCATGTAATCCCATGGGTTCGGCACGTCGAGGAAGAGCGCGTCGGCGTCGGTCTCGTCGAACCCGGCCGCGATGTCGCGCAGTTTGAAAGTGACCTGGCCGCTGAGGCCCACGCGTTCGAGGTTCTTTTTGGCGAGGTTCTGCATGTCCTCGCGCACCTCATAGCTAATGACCCGCCCGCCCGGCCCGACTGCCTGCGCCAGCACGGTGGTCATCCCGCCGCTGCCGGTGCCGGCCTCCACCACCGTGATGCCTGGGCGCACGGACATCTTCATCAGAATGAAGCCGATATCCTTGGGGTACAAGATCTGCGAATTGCGCTTGAGGTCGCGGATCAAGTCGTCGGTCGAGGGCTGGAGCAGGAAGAAGGGGTGGCCCAGATGGCTGCATACTTCCGTTCCCAGTTCCTGGCCGATGAGGGCATCGTGGGCAAAGATGCCCCGGTGGGTGTGGAGCTGCTGCCCAGGGGTGAGGCGAAGAATGAAGTGCTTTTTTTTGTCGCGTGCGACGAGTTGCACGATATCGCCAGCCTGAGCGGCGGTCATAGGGAACGCTTACCCCGGAAATAGAGCGGAGGCCGATACATCATTATACTGGCGATGATTATACTCTATCGGTTGTTGGGGTTTTGATTATCTCATTGAAGGGTCTGCGAAATGGCCCGAAACGACACGTCATAGCGATAGGGGATGTTCATGTGGCCGTCGTCGAATTCGTCGTAGTGATACGGGATGCCTCGCGCCGCCAGGCGTTTGCAGAAGATGCGCGCGCCGAGGTGCAGGTTGAACTCGTCCTTCGCGCCGCAGTCCAGGTAGAGCAGCTTGAGGCGCTGGAGGGCCTCGGCGTAGCGGTCAACCAAATAGACGGGGTCCCACTCCAGCCACCGCGCCCACACCGCCTCACGCAGCTCACCCGTCTCGGGGTCAACGGGCACGTCGAACCCGTGCGGGGCCTCCGGGTTGGGGGAGTAACAGGCAGACATCGCGACGATGTTGAGCACCTCGTTCCAGTCTTTGTTGCGCGGGCGGATGGTCAGCAGATCGCGCAGGAAGCCGTCCAGCCCGCCGTAGCGGCCGATGTTCTTGGCGTAGCCGATGAGATCCGGCTTATAGCAGTACTCAAAGTACATGTCCCCGCTGTGGCAGGCCATCAGCCCAAACACGTCGGGGCGCCGCATCGCCAGGATCACACTCCCGTACCCGCCGCTCGATTTGCCCAGCACCGCCCGCTGACCCGGCTCGGCGCGTGTGCGGTAGCGGCGGTCAATGTGCGGCACAAGCTCGTCAATCAGATGGTCCTCGTAGCGGCCCGTCGCCGAGGAATTGAGGTACTGGCTCCCACCCAGGCGCGTGAAGCAGTCGGGCATCACGACGATCATGGGCTGCACCTCCCCGCTGGCGATGAGCCGGTCGAGGCGCTGCGGCAGATTTTCGTCGAACGTCGCATCGTTGAGCAGCATCGCGCCGCGGCCGGTGAAACCGGTGAGCACGTAGGCGCTGGGGTAGCGCTGGTCGCCCTCGGCGTAACCCGGCGGCAGGTACACCGGCACGCGGCGGGTCGCCGGGTCGCCCAAGGCATTGCCTTGCAAGACGCGGCTCTCGATCGTTTCGATGATGACCGTGCCGGTGCTGGACATAGGGCTGACTCCCTTTTCTGAGAAGTAGGTCACGCTTATAGCGTGACGATTGGGGGCAAAGGGGCGTCACTACGGCTACACCACGATATTCACCAGCCGCCCCGGCACGTAGAGCACCTTCTTGGGCGTCCGCCCGTCCAGATACCGCCGTGCTCCCTCGGTCGCCAGCGCCTTTTCCTTCACTTCAGCCTCGGTGATGCCTGCCGGCGCCTGGAAGCGGTCGCGCACTTTGCCGTTGTTCTGCACCACAATGGTGATGATCTCGTCGGCGGCCAGCGCGGGATCCCACTGCGGCCAGGCTTGTTGATGGATCGAGTAGGGCTGCTTCCCCCTGGCCCACAGTTCTTCGGCAATGTGCGGCGTGACCGGGGCCATCAACTTCAGCAGGGTGGTGATG
>CAYTSY010000189.1:0-5256 GCA_964440555.1 uncultured Desulfobacteraceae bacterium | reverse complement strand
GGGGCGTGCGGCCGAGGCGATTTCAGGTGCGCGGCGGATGTCGGGAGAGGAAGTTCTGCCGTACTGTGTAAGTGTGGTAGCCGCTATGGCATTTGACTGCGCATGCTATCACCAAAGTGGAGGTGACGAATGAACGCGTCGCAACTTACACCAGATCAACCTGCTGCAGAAGAGTCACGCGCCAGATTGGAAAAAGTCTTCATCCAGGCCTACCTGCGCACCAAGGGTTACACGATGGAGAGTTTGCACAGGCTGCCGGAAGAAGAAGCGAAACGCCTCATGATCGAAGCATCCATCTATGCCTCGACCAAGCTGGCCGAAGTGGAAACCAGGACACAGCTTCTGGACGAATTGCATGGCACTTCGCAGGTATAGGTCAACCGGAAAGGACCAGGTTAGGGATTGTGGAGGATAAAAGCCAATGGTTTGCATCGAATTGACGTCCGAGGAAGCTGAGAAGCTGCATCAACTCATCGAAAGCTGCCTGGCCGACCTCCGCGATGAAATCAGGCACACGGACAAGAAGGGTTTTCGCGCCGTATTGAAATCGGAAGAGGCGTTCCTGAGGAAACTTCTCCAACATCTGGAAGGGGAAGGCGTGAAGGCAACCGTCTGATTCGTTCTGGAAACCTTCAGGCCTGGCGCCACACTCGGTACACACAGGAGAGCGTGAGGATGGCAAACAGCCTTGCCTCCGAAGTTGATCGCCTGTCCGGCCAGTACGTCGAACTCTGCTACCACTGTCACAAATGTGCCGCAGGCTGTCCGGTGGTGGAAGCGATGGCGTACGGCCCGGACCGGCTGCTGCGGATGGTGACGCTTGACCAGCGCGACCCGGTTCTCGGCAGCCGGGACATTTGGTTGTGTGCGGGGTGCTACACCTGCGCGGCCCGCTGCCCGAACAATAGCGAGGGCCAGAAATTCGCAAACACCGTGACCGAGATGGTAGCCGCCCTCCAGGAGTTGGGCCCGAACCCGCTGTGCGAAAACTGGGCGGTGTGAAGCGGCATATCGCAGATAGCATATGGCGTATGGCTTATCGCTTAGGGCATGGCTATCCGCGATAGACGATATGCGATAGGCGAGGTTGACCATGCATACAGTGATCCCGGTTGACGATGGCAATGTGCTTGCGGCGGTGCGGGGCTTCCTCCGGCGGTTGCTGGAAACTCGGGTGGTGGAGGCTCTGTTTGTTCCGCTGGAGACCGAAGGCGGCGCGATCGCGCCGGCGCTGGTGACTGATCCCGCCCGGCTGGATCAGGCCAATCCGTTGGTCCCGGTCATGCCCATCAATGGCGCTCGCGCTCTCTCTGCCCTCACGGGCAAACACGCTTCGGCGCGGCTCGGTGTGGTGCTTCGCTCGTGCGAAATCCGCGCCCTCATCGAGTTAGTGAAACTTCAGCAGGCAACATTGGAGGGCGTCACCCTGATTGGGATGGATTGCCCCGGCACTTACGAGGTGGCCGAGTACGTGGAGGGGCAGCGCGAGGGCGGCCTCAATCTCCCGGATTATTTGGCGACGGCGAAGGAAGGGCGGGATCCGACGCTGGATGGTCTCACTCTGCGGCCGGCATGTCTGATGTGCAATCAGCCGGTCCCCGAACACGCCGACATCCGCCTCCATCTGTTTGGCGCAGACATCATGCAGGGGTTGCCGGTTACGTTGCCGGACGAGATCGCCTCCAAACTGGAGGTGGCGGAGGTCGCTGACGTAGAAGCCGATGAGCGGCGAGCTGTCACCGAGCGGTTGATCACCGCGCGGAGTCAAGTCCGCGAGAGAGAACTGGCGGCCATCCGGGCGCGCCTGGCGTCGGATGGAGGCGTCGCATCACTGTTCGCGACCTGTATCCGCTGCCACAACTGCATGACGGCCTGCCCGATCTGCTACTGCAAGACGTGCCTGTTCAAGACGGCGGCGATAAGCCACTGGCTGGCCGCGGGTGTGGAATGCGGCCTGTGCGAAGAAGCCTGCCCGAAGCATGTGCCTTTGACCGCGCTCTTTGACCGCCTCAGCCGCACGTTAAGTGAAGCGAGGGTGTGACGAGTGGCGTGTGACACGTGATCGCGAAGCATGACGCGCCAGACGCTCCGCATCACCCGCCCTGAGGAAGGTTACGATGCCCCTGCGTGTGCAGACCGACCCGATCCGCATTCAGTCCGTCCTGCGGACGATCTTTTCACAGCCCCGCCCGCCTGTCGCCCGATGCCGCCTGTTGAGTTCCGGGTTTGGGCCAGGGCACATGCTCAAGATCGCCGAAGACCTGACGGGCACGAAAGCCTGTCTGGGCTGCGGCAGTTGTATGGATGCCTGTCCGGTCCTGGCCCGCGATCCTAAACGCCGGCTGCGAACCGAAGCGCGCACCTCGCTGGCCCTGGAGACACTGGTGGCCGAAGACTGCGACCGTTGCGGCAATTGCGTGCTCGCCTGTCCCCAGGTGGACCCGACGATTAAGCACTTTCTCGTCCAGACCCACCTGGCCGAGGGGATGGCCGAGTTGCTGAACAAGGCGGCGACGGACGAGATGTTTGTGCTGGACTTGGTATTGAGCGGTTGACGTGGAGCGTCGAGCGTGGACGCCTGAACTTCGGCGGAAGCGCTTTCGCTCCACGCCCCACCCTCCACGCTCCACGTCTCGGAGTTACCCATGACAGAAATCTTCATCCTCGGTCAACGCTACGAGGTCCCTGAGGCGCTGACGATCTTAAAGGCCTTCGAGTGGTCCGGTTTTCGCTTGACGCGCGGGGTCGGGTGCCGGGGCGGATTCTGCGGCGCGTGCGGCACGGTTTTCCGGCTTAGCGATGACTACCACCTGCGCTACGCCCTCGCGTGCCAGACCGTCGTCCAGCCCGGCATGGTCTTGGGGCAGATACCGTTCTTTCCAGCTCAGCGTCCGGCGTACAGCCTCGATACGCTCAAGCCGGCGGGTGAGACCCTGCTTGAGCTGTACCCCGAAATCTTGCGCTGCTTCGGTTGCAACACCTGCACCAAAGCCTGCCCGCAGGAGATAGATGTGCTCGGCTACATGGCGGCGGCTGTGCGGGGCGACCTGCCTGAGTTGGCCGATGCCTCTTTCGACTGCATCATGTGTGGCCTGTGCGTCGCCCGCTGTCCCGCCGAACTTGTCCCGCCGAATGTGGCCCTCCTCGGGCGGCGGCTGTATGGGAAGCATCTGGCTCCGAAAGCCAGGCACCTGCATAAGCGTGTGCAAGAAATCGAAGCCGGCGTCTTCCGCGCCGAACTGAGCGAGTTGAAAACGCTGCCGCTGGCTGACCTGAAGGCGCGTTATAACGCGAGAGAGATTGAGGCGTGACACGTGACGAGTGATCGCGAAGCATGACAAGTACGTGTGCGTCACTCGTCACCTGTCGCCCGACACCTTGAGACTGACTATGGACTTCGACTTTCCTCCCGACCTCCTCATGCTCCGCGACATGCTCCGGCGCTTCGTACAAAAAGAAGCGCGGCCGCTGGAGATGAAATACTTCACCGCCGGGGCGTTGACCCCAGAAGAGCGCCGACGTCTTCGAGAGGCCGTCGAGCAAATGGGGCTGTGGGGCGCGGCGGTGCCGGAGAAATTCGGGGGTGGAGGGCTGGATACCGTGAGCGCCTGTCTGATCGAGGAAGAACTCGGCCAGACGTTTGTCCCCGTGGAGATGGGCGATGCGCCGCCAATGCTTTTCGCGTGCACGGGCGAGCAAGTGCAACATTTCCTTGAACCTGCCCTCGCCGGCGAGCGGCGGGCCATGCTGGCCGCGCGCGAGCCTGGCGCCCTGCGCCCTGAAATGTGGACGACGGCGGCCGCACCCGACGGCGACGAATTCATCCTCAACGGGCGCAAATCCATCGCGGCATTTCCTGGCGCGGACGATTTCTTCATTGTTTTCGCCAAAGCGCCTCCCGGCCTCACAGCTTTCATGCTCGATGCGAACCACGCCGGGGTGGCTGTCTCCGCCAATGGCGAGATCTTGTTGCGGCTGTGTGACTGCCGCGCCGGGCGCGCCGCAATCCTCGGCGAACCGGTCCGCGCATTGGCGCTCGGTGCGGACGAAGCGCCGCGCACGTGGATTCGCATGGGGGCGCGCTATGTGGGCCTGGTCGAACGGCTGATTGAAATGGCGACCGGGCACGCGCGAGATTGGATCGCGCTCGGCGCAGCTTTGGCGGTGCGGCCGGCCGTGCAGCGCATGGTGGCGGAAATGCGCGTGGAGGCCGAAAGCGCGCGCTGGCTGGTCTATCACGCGGCATGGCTGGCCGACAAAGGCGAACCGGTCCGTGAAGCGGCCGCGCAGGTGCGCCTGTTTACCGGCGAGATGGTTCAGCGCGCCGTGGATCGGGTGACGATGATCTACGCTGGCCCTGGCCCCTCGCCAGAGGTTGAACCGCAGCGCCTGGCCCGCAGTGCGGTTCCAGCCGAGGCGCTGGAACTCGCCCTTGACCACGCGCGCGCGGCGGTGGCGGCGGAGGTGCTGAGGCGTGGCTGATCGCGGTCTGCTATTGGGCAGTGGAAGGTGATTCATGAACGTCAATCGTTTCATCCAGGTATATGATGGCGATACCGTGGGGGCGCTGCGCAAGTTCCTGGCGGCTTGGTGGCGGCGCTATCACTTGGACGCCCTGCTCGCACCAATTGAACGACCGGGGAGTGCGACCGTAGTCTCGCAAGTGATCAAAGACCCGGCGGGGCTGGCGGCGGTCAATCCGTTCGCGCCGGTCATGCTCAGCAATGCGGCGGCCACGATAGCTGAGTATGCCCAAAATTATCGGGGTGGCCGGGTGGCGGCCTTGTTGCGCCCCTGTGAACTGCGCACCCTCGTAGAACTGCGGGAGCGGCGTCGCCTCCCCTCTGAGGCGGAGGCGGTCATCCTTCTGGGCGCCGATTGTCTCGCCACCTTTCCGGCCGATGGGTACGCGAGGCGTGTGCAGGCGCAGGGCGCCACGGCTGTGACGCGCGAGGCGCTGGCCTATGCAGCGGAGGGCGGCCTTTCACCCTACGAATTGCGCACTGCCTGCCAGGTATGTGTCTGGCCGGCTCCGCGCGGAGCCGATGTCACCCTTGGTGCAATCGGCGTCAGCCCGGATCAATACCTTCTCATCATCGCCCGCGATGAGGCGGTTGACGCCCGCCTGGGTCTGGAGGCAGTGACCGCCGGGCTGGCGACCAAGGCCCAGGTCGTGCGCCGGGAGGTGGCCATTGGGTCGGTCGCTGAAGGCCGGGCCAGGGCGCGCGCCCATCTGGAGGGCGCAGCCCGAAGTCC
>CAYTSY010000188.1:0-5369 GCA_964440555.1 uncultured Desulfobacteraceae bacterium | reverse complement strand
GAGACAGCGACCATCTACTACACTCTTGACGGCACCAACCCGACTACTGGCTCATCGGTCTATTCATCTGCCATTCCAATAACACAGACTGCAATACTGAAATTCTTTGCCTCCGATCCTCTCGGAAATCAGGAGACAATAAGAACGGTGAAATATACGATTGTTCACGATGGCTGGACTGCAATTGCAGGGGGAGGGTTACACTCTCTCGGCATCAAATCCGACGCTTCCCTCTGGGCATGGGGGGCTAATACGGAGGGTCAGGTCGGCGATGGAACTGGACCCAACTACAAAGCTACCCCCACACACATCGAGGCAGATACCACATGGTTGTCAGTCGCGGCAGGATACTGGCACTCCCTTGCCCTCAAATCCGACGCTTCCCTCTGGGCATGGGGGGCCAATACTGAGGGTCAGATCGGGAACGGGACTGCCACGCAAAAGATTGAAATCCCTGTTCAGGTCAGAGGTCCAGGAGGCTCCGGTTATCTCACCGACGTGGTGGCAATTGCCGGGGGATACCAGCACTCCCTTGCCCTCAAATCCGACGGTTCCCTCTGGGCATGGGGGCGCAACAATTCCGGCCAACTCGGGGACGGCACTACGGCTGGCAAGACTACTCCCACCCGCATTGGAACAGACACCAACTGGATTGCGATTTCAGCCGGTTCCGGCCACTCCCTTGCCCTCAAATCCGATGGTTCCCTCTGGGCGTGGGGGGATAATACCAATGGTCAGCTTGGGGACGGAACTACAGGCGGCCATAAAGACACACCCACCCGAATCGGCACAGACACCACATGGGTAGCGATTACAGGGAGGCACTATTATTCCCTTGCCCTCAAATCCGACGGTTCCCTCTGGGCTTGGGGATGGGACAACCATTCTCAACTCGGGGACGGATTGACTGATGATAAATCAACTCCTACTCACATCGGTGAAGATACCGACTGGATTGGAATTGATGGAGGATGGATTCACTCCCTTGCCCTCAAATCCGATGGTTCCCTCTATGTATGGGGGTATAATGATGACGGTGAAGTCGGCGACGGAACCACAACCCCCAGGTCCGCTCCTCCCCACATCGGTACAGATGCTGACTGGGCAGCAGTTGCAGCAGGATCCGGCCACTCCCTTGCCCTCAAATCGAACGGTTCCCTCTGGGCATGGGGACGCGGTGACTGGGGTCAACTCGGGGACGGAACCCAACAACCCCGTCATGCCCCAACCCAGATCGGCGGCCCTGTCATCGCCCCTGCAATCAGCATCTCCCCTTCAACAAAGGATTTCGGCAGCGTCGAGGTGGGCCACCTGTCCAACACCGAGACCTTCGCCATCTCCAATACCGGTTCCGCAGAATTGCAGGTAACATCGATGGAAGCTGCAGGCATTGACAGTTCCATGTTCTCCGTCACCCTGGGTACCTGTGCGAGCCTTGCCCCAACCCTTGCCGTTGGTGCGAGCTGCACCGTCATCGCCACCTTCTCGCCGGCATCTATCGGCACAAAACAGGCGACCCTGAAGGTTGTCTCCAATGATCCGAACATGCCCACATCAAATACGGTGCTTACCGGCATTGGTTACGCGAATGACTTCTCCATCACTTCAGGCGATATCTCCGTCGTGAGGGGTGAATCAAAGGATCTCACCTTAACCCTCACGGCCTACAATTTCTTCAACAGCTCAGTCAGTCTCTCACATGCCTTTACGGGAAATCAGCCTGTCGGCATAACCCCCTCCCTGTCATCCTATAGCGTTACCCCCACCACATCGGGCATCACCGTGACCCTTACCCTGGCTACCACTGTCGCCACAGTTCCCGGTACCTACACCTTGCGGATAACCGGGGTGGGTGGCAGGATCACGAAGACAAAAGACATCACCGTAACTGTTGCATCTGAACTCTCCCTTCCCGCTACAACCCTTCCGGATGGTGTAAAGGATACACCTTATTCGGTAACGATCACCGCATCAGGGGGAGTTGCGCCCTACACGTTTTCTCTCCTCTCGGGGACCCTTCCCGACGGCATCACCCTATCTTCCTCCGGAACCCTCTCCGGCACCCCGGCTACGCGAGGTACGTACCCCTTCGTCGTCCAAGCGCAGGATGTCCAGAGCCACGTTTCTACAAGGCAGTGTACCGTCAGAATCTATGATCCGTTGTACAGAAGACTCCTCCTTGAATCCTCCTCCTGGAGCGTCGAGAGAAACGGCCTGTCGGGTTGGATTACCATACGGGTCGTGGACGATTACGATCAGGCCGTCAATGTGGTATCGAACACCATGCTCCATGTAACGTCCTCCTCCCCCACGGGCAGGTTTACCTCGGATGGGGCTAATTTCAGCTCAGACAACACATTCTCCCCCACTGTTCCGTCAGGATTCAGCTCCCTCATTCTCAAGTACAAAGACACTACCTCTGGTACCTTCGACCTCACCGCATCTGGTGTTGCAGGCACCCCCAGTCAGAGCTGGGCATCGGGAAGTCACCCCTTCACCGTCACTTCCCCCGCCCTTGCCAACGCCACCCTCACAGTGAATGCGACCGACAGCACGTACGGCCAGGGGATCACGGTATCGGGGACCCTGAAGGATGCGACCTCCGGCCAGCCTCTGAACGGCAAAACGCTCTACCTCACTTTCACCTCCCCGTCCCATACGACCAGTACCGAGTACCAGACAAACCCCACCGCCTCCGACGGAAGCTTCTCCTACTCGGCAGGCTCAACCATCATCG
Organism: uncultured Desulfobacteraceae bacterium; assembly: GCA_964440555.1. Taxonomy (GTDB): domain Bacteria; phylum Desulfobacterota; class Desulfobacteria; order Desulfobacterales; family UBA5616; genus CAYTSY01. The sequence goes on along the minus strand of CAYTSY010000188.1, from coordinate 2,632 downwards.
ATGCCGCAGGCCAATGGAGCGTGAAGGTCTCCTTCAGAAACGACCCCGCCTACAACGAGACCTTCACTACAAAGTCTTTCACCATTGCCAGAGCGGATACGAGTGTGAGTCTCTACCTCGACGCCGCCTCCGTCTCCCCTACAGGGAGCCTCACCGTCTCGGGCAGGGTCTCCTCTCCGACTGCATCGAGCCTCTTTAACGTGGAAGTCTCTATCACATTCACCGAGCCAGGAGGTACAGTCCATCCAATCACCACCACCACCTACGACTCCCTGGGCCACTACCAGGCCTCCTTCAGCCAGTTCACCCAGAATACCGGCATCTGGCAGGTGAAGGCACATGTGACCGGTACGGGTAACCTCACCGAGAGCGAGTCATCATCGACGAACCTCACCGTCGCAACTTCGGCAGGCTACGCTATCCTCATCGAGGGAGACAGCAACGGTCAATACCGGACGAACTACACGGCGAGCCTCGACGACATCTATGCGAAGCTAAGAAGGCGCTCCTTCCGTGCCGAAGACATCTGGTACCTGAGCTACGAGCAGGGGCACCAGAATGTGAACGACCATACCACGAAAGCCAACATCCAGGCAGCCATCACGAGTTGGGCGGCAACGAGGATCGCAAATGGCGGCCTTGCTCCCCTATACATCATCATGATGGACCACGGCTCCTCGGAGGTCTTCCATATCGGGCCCGACACGGTCGCGCCGGCCGAGCTCAACACCTGGATCGATAGCCTGGAGAACCAGATACAGACGCAACTGGGCCGCTCCCTTACCGCGGTCGTCATCAACGGTTCCTGTTACTCGGGAAGCTTCATACCGGCTCTGTCGAAACAGGGAAGGATTGTGATCACGAGCGCCTCCTCTGACGAGGAATCGGCCCAGGGACCCTCCTTCGGCGACCCGACCCAGGGAGGCACCGTTTACGGCGAGTACTTCGTCTACTTCCTGATGAACAATCTTGCCAACGGGGATTCAATACGGGATGCCTTCAGGGAGGCTGCGAAGACCACCCATGAGCTCAGGGAGTGCAGGGGGCAGGCATGCGGCGCCAACGCGCTTGCCAGAGGCGACAACACCCGTCAGCACCCCCTCCTTGACGACAATGGTGATAAGAAAGGAAGCTGGCTCGCCATTCTCGGCACCGACGATGGTGCCCTCTCATCCACCCTTGTCATGGGACTCGGTACAAATCCTGTAGCCCTCACCTTCTCGGAGACCTCGGCAACGAACACCGTGATGCTGGGGAGCCAAGCTCCTGTCGTCTATTCCAAAACGAACCGGGTTGCCGATGCCTCCTGGGTTTCGGTTCGTAAGCCCTCCTTCCAGATGCCCGACACCGGAGGCACGGGCCAGGTAGTGATGAACCTCCCCACCATCCCCGGGACCTACAACGAGGCGCAGACACGGTGGGAATACTCCCTCGCCCCGAGGCAGGGATTCTCCGGCCTCACCGAAGCGGGTACCTACACCCTCTACTATTATGCAGGAGTCAATAACTCCGACATTATCCCCCCCGCCATCGGCACGGTCTACGTGAACACTTTAACCAACCATGCACCGACCGTCCCCTCCCTCATCTATCCCGCGGCGAATGAAGAGGTACGGGACAGGCTCATGATCTTCCGCTGGGGCGAATCGACCGATCCCGACCACGATCCTGTCACCTATACCTTACGTATCTACGATGACGCCAATGGCGCAAAGGGTCCTGAGATCAAGCGCTACGAGCTCATCCCCCAGGGTGCCTTCTCGCTGGATGCCACGAAAGAGAAGAGGGCAGACGGTGTAACCCCTGTCTTTACTACAGGCAGCTACTACTACTGGGATGTGGAAGCCATCGACGACAAGGGCGCCTCGACCGTAAGCACCCTCTCCAGCCGCTTCCAGACCACCTTCGTGAACGCCCTGGGCGGTATCGTCTATGGCACCATCATTGACTCCAAGACCAACGGGCCCCTCACGGGGGTCACCGTCTCCACGGGAGGGTTGAATGTATCGAGCCTCTCAAACGGCTACTACATCCTTTCTCTCCCTTCTGGCTCCTATACCCTTACCCTCACCGCACCGGGTTACTCCCAGAGTTCCCTCTCCTTCACCCTTCCTTCCGGCGGTGTGGTGAACAAGAACGCCTCTCTTATCTCAACGGGATACTCACTCTCCCTGAATGCGGGGTGGAACTTCGTCTCCTTCCCCGTCACCCCGACGGACCCCTCCGTCGCCACGCTCTTCGCCACCCTCCCGGTGAGGGTAGTCTGGAGCTATGAACCGGGGGTATGGAAGAAGTATGTCCCCAATGGTCTTACCAACACCCTGACCACCATCGCTCCTCATCTGGGCTACTGGGTCTACCTGGATCACGAGACGACCCTCTCCGTGCCGGGTACTGTCCTGAATACCCAGAGCGTCAGCCTCTCTCCGGGCTGGAACCTCGTGGGATATGCGGGACCGGATGGAGTGGTTCCCTCCACCTCTCTCTCTGCACACTCCGGGAAGTGGAGTCTCATCTGGGGATGGGAGAATAACACCTGGTACGGGAAGCATGAGTCCTCCTCCCTGCCGGTACCTGAACTCACCTCCTTCCAGAGGGGCAGGGCATACTGGGTGAGGATGAAGGCAGGGGA
>CAYTSY010000187.1:2964-5370 GCA_964440555.1 uncultured Desulfobacteraceae bacterium | reverse complement strand
GTCGGCACCCGCAGGTGGTAGTGCGCCGTCGTGGCGTCGTCGTGCACCACCGTCTGCTCGGTGATGAGCACAGCCAGCGCCGCCTGCTCAGGGTGTTCAGGCGGGGGGGGGGAGCGCCTCGGGTAGTTGATCGCCGCCGTCCGTGTGGGTGTGCCGTAGGCGTCCAGGCGCAGCGTGAGGGAATGGGTGGTCCGTGGGTCTGCAGGTACCCGGTCGTAGGCCCGGGAAAGCGTCTCGATCTGCACGGTCTGGTACGAGCCACACCGGTCCTTCCGGCCCGGCTGGACCCTTCGCACTTCGTAGCGATACGCGGTGACCGTGTAAGGGTGCGGAGCCTTGTCCGTCCCGTCCTCGGCGAAGACCTCTTGCCGTAGGATGGCGCCCTTCAGCGCCCGGAAGGCTTCCCGCTGCCCGGTAGCGTCGAGGCCCGAAGGAAACTTGGTCTGCGCGAGCCCCGTCGCCGCCCCATCCCCCGACCAGTACTCCTTGCCATAGGCGGCAAGAAGTGCCCTGTGCTCCCGCCACGCGCCCGTGTGGAACCAGGACATCGTGCGAACGGGGTCGCGGGTCAGCACGAGGTCCGGATCCTGGTAGTCCGGGAAGGACTCCGCGTCCCACTGCTCAACCATCCCGAAACCCCGGAACTCGCGCTCCCTGCCGTCGTAGTATCCGTGGTGATAGGCGTACCGCTGTACGAAGCGCCAACCGGTGACGGCGTCCACCGTCTCGACCCGGGTCAGGCATTGGACGGGGAAGGGAAGCCGTGTCGCCCACGGGCGCCCTGCCTTCCGGTCGGCCATGTAGAAGACCGTGGACGGCGTGTAGGAAAGCCGGGTCTCCCGCCCCAGGTTGTTCGTGACTTTCGCGAGCAGGTGCGGCTTGCCCCCTGCCAGAAGGCGCACGTAGCGCAACGGCTGCGACAGGTTCCCGAGCAGCGGTGAGGACCACACGAGGCAGGCCGTCCCTGTGCCCTCCAGATCCGCAACCTCCACTCGGTTCGGATCCTCGATGCCCGGGAACCGCGTGAGCCGGTTCTCGGGGCCGAACGAGTTGCCCGCCTGGTTGAACCAGAACCGAACCGTGTCGGGGCCGAGGTAGATGAGGTCGGCCGTGCCCGACCCGTCGATGTCGGCCAGGCGGATGCGGCGAGCGTCGAACCGGTCGGGATGGTCGAACCAGGGGGAGCCCTTCACCAGGAGCCGCTTCCCGAACCTCCCGTAGCCCAGGTTCGGCCAGTAGGAAACAGAGCCGTTCCGCACACGCACAAGGTCGGAGAGCCCATCCCCGGACATGTCGGCGAGGAGCAATGCCTCGCCCGGGTGCGAGAACAGCACCCGTGGCCCCTTGTCCTCGTCCGAGGGGACGGGGATAGTGTAGCGCTCCCCGAATCCCTCCTTGCCCTTGGACGGGTGCCAGCACAGCCGGTCTCCCTCCGTGATGAGCAAGTCCGCGATCCCATCCCCATCGAGATCCACCCACCGCAGGTTCGGGTCGTTCCAGTTGAGGTTCGGCACCTCCTGGAAGTACCGGAACGGCTCCCACTCGCCGTCCGAGCCCCGCGCCTGGTAGCCCGAGGGCGGCACCCTCCCGACCTTCACGAGGTCGAGGCGGCCATCCCCGTCCAGATCGGCAAGCCGCTGCGTCCCGCCGCGCAGTTCGAAGGACGGGTGCGTCGGAAGGCGCTGGGCGGGAGCAAGCCGGCCGCCGCCCAGGTTCCGCTTGAAGTACCAGGCGGCTCCCTGCTCGCTAAACAGCCCCGTGAGCCCTTCGCCGTCGAGGTCCACCCACTGCCAGCGCGCCGGGTCGAGGCCGCCCGGCAGGTCCTCCAGGCCCGCGACGAAGCGGACGGTCTCGTCAACCGTGGCCTCCGTGTAGGCGAAGTCGAGCGAGGGAAGCGTCTCCGTTTCCCATGCGCCCCCGACCTTCTTCCAGCCCCGCCAGGTGACGGAGCGCAGCCTGGTGAGCTTGGGGTTCTCGTCGTAGGCAAACTCCGTCGAGCGGACGAGGACGGGGTCAGGGCCGAGTTCGGGGAACCGGTGGAACATGAGGACGCGACGGCAGAGCCGATAGCACCGCTGGTCGAAACCCGGGCGGAACGTCGAGAAGGGATCGGGGCGCACCGGCCAGGAGGTCACCTCCGACGGGGACGGGTCGGCGACGTCGTGCTCACCGTAGTCGAAGACGAGTTCGAACCGCCAATCACCCGCGACGCCCGGAACTGCGTTCCCGTACTCGATGCGCTTGAGGTAGCGGTACGCGACCAACCGATCGTGCTCGCATTGCAGGGACCGGTCGATGTTGAGCCTGTCCTCGGCCTTGTAGGTGTAGGCGATGACATTGCCCAACTCGTCGCGGCTCTCCTCCAGGCGCCACTCGAAGACCCTCTTCGGGTCTGCGGGGTCGGCG
>CAYTSY010000187.1:0-2954 GCA_964440555.1 uncultured Desulfobacteraceae bacterium | reverse complement strand
CGCTCCACGTTCGTCGGAGAGACCGTTCGCCAGAAGACCTCCCCGTTCGTCCGGTCGAGCCATCGCTCGATTCGGGAGAACTCCCCTTCGATTCGCGGACGGTATCGACGGACGCGGTACGTCCCGCTGTCGAAGGTGTCCTCGACCCAGTCGCCCCCGACCTCCTTCAACACCGGGACGAGATCCTCGACCCCCGAAAGGAGGAACGTGTCGGAGTCACTGCCATCTCGGTAGCGCGGAAGACCCTTGCTGGTCTTGCGGCTGATGGAGGGCACGTCCCCCTGCCAGCCGAGCCCGAACGGGCCGTTACCGGCTCCACTGTCGTAGGTTAGGTTGACCGATGGCCCGAATCCGCCGCGCCCGGGACTTACGGAGATCGGTACGGAGAACGACGACGTGCCCGTAGCGGCGTTCGCGGTGAACTTCTCCCCGATTCCCTGTATCGCCCCACCGCCTTTCGGGAGCGACACCTGCGGCGCTGAAACCCGCAGGTCCCGCGTCGCGTCCGCGGGGGAACGGGCCTGCTGTGGTGCGCCGGTGGCGGGAGGCTGCATCAGGGCTCCCATCTAGACGAGCGCGTAGTGGAGGACGATGTAGATGTCTTCGAGACCCGCGACGTCACTCCCCACCATCGACAGCTTTACCATGTCCGGTATCTGTGGCGCACATGTTGGAGCGGTCCGCGCCGCCGTAAGCGCGTGGGGTAGGTTGTACAATGCTGTCCACGACCCGATGAACGGCTCTGGAACCGCCGGGTAGCTACCGACCTGCACGTTCACCTCGCCACCCGACGGACCCGAACCGACGAGGAACGCTTCGATCTGCTTGATCCTCACTAGTTCTTGGAAGGCGTACTTCCCAACAGGAGGCGTTGCTCAGTCCCATCGATGTCCTCACTGGATTCCGGCGGCGCCCAGTCCCCTGGCACGCCCACCCGGGAGCGCGAGGCTACGATCGGTTGGAACCAGTGCGTCAAGGGCTCCTCCTAAAAAACCCATGGATCGAGAAGGCATGGGCATCGAGGTTGGCCCACTTGTGGGATCGACCTATCAGGCCCCTCTGCTCTTCGCGGGGCAAGAAGCATCCCCGGAAAATGACGATATTAACGTGGTATTCGCGTATCTGCGAAGCGGGCGAAAATCCACTGGACGCGATCGCAGACCTCATCCGCGGCCATCTGCAGGTCCCGGCGTTCGCAGAAATACGAGGACGAGTTCACGTGTCCTTGACCTGCTTCGCCTTCCACATCTCGACCGCCCGTTCGAGCACGTCTTCGCCCGCCACGTCGAGCAGGAGCAGCCCGAGCGCGAGGTACTTGACGGGGTCGGACAGGTCCGACTCATCCAGGGCGCGCACCTGCTGCCCCACCTCCTCCTGCGCACCCTCCGGCGGGTGCTTGAGCAACAGGAAGCAGATCGTCGGGAGTGCCACACGGGCCTCCTCGAAGGCCACCTCCCGCATCACGGCGTCGACCACGCGCGCCCTCTGTCCTGCCCGCACCCGGTCGACGGCTTGGTCGGCGGCGTCGAGCAGGGGCCTCACAGCCTGCTCGAAGGCCAATTTCACCTCACCCTCGCCCACGCTCACCGTGAGCCCGGTCCGGAACAGAGCAGCCGCCCCGAACGCAGCGACGAGGATTTGGGAGACTCGGATGGCCTCCTCGGCCGCGCCCTGGGCGAGCACCGTCCATCCGAGCGCCCGGATGAGCCACAGGGCGAACGCCGCCGCCAGGAGCTTAGTGACGACGTAGACGATGGCGGGCAGGTTCTTCAGCGCCTGGAAGGGCGCATCGCGGTACCTGGACAGGATCTCAGCGACGCCGACCAGCGCCCCCAGGGATGACACGATGGCGTAGTCCGCCCACGAGTCCAAGACCACCTCCTCGGGGCTTCCCGAGCCCTTGCCGCCTACTCCTCGACCCCTGCGACGAGCAACCCGCGCTCGGTGAGCGCCACAACCTCACCCGCGTCCTGCTGGCGCATCTCGACGAGGTCGGCCTGCCGGAGCGTGTCGAGCGCCTTGGTGAGTGCCGTGAGCGCGAGAGCGCTCTTTTCGACGAGTTGGTGAACCGGGAGAGGGCCGGTTTGCTTCAGGATCGCGAGCAAGGACATCGCACCCGCACCCGACTTCGCCTCCTCCGGCGCCCTCTTCTTCACGGCGCGTAGGAAGGTCCCGACCTTGTCCTGGGCCTTCTGCTCGTACGGTGGCTTGCCAGCCATCCCTCCTCCCCTGTTCCGGCTACGAGGGAGTGAGTAACTCTCGAAGCGGCGCCGGTCATTCCTCCACACTCACTCGCGGCCTCGCGGGCGAGGCGGGCGGGCCGACGGCCAACCACGAGATCGCGGGCTTCGACGACCTGCGCGTCCGGAGTGGGCCGTGCCCGAACCCGACGAGCGGGCACCGCGATGCGTCGATACCGATCCTCTTCCGTGTTCGACCCCGTGTCACCGCTGCGGTGGTAGTCTCCGCCCGAACCCCGCGTTGTCGAGGGCACGACCGCCATGCTCCCCGTGCGAACTCAGCTTGTCTCCGTCGATCCGGCAATCCTCTCGATCTACCCCAAGGCGGGAGAGAAGGCCGGAGGTCCCAGGTCGACGCTCCGGTCCCTCGCGTCGATCGCGTCGGCTCGGACGATGGCGCCAGACGCTGCCGCGGCCCTCCTCATGCTCCACCAGGCCGTCCAGGCGGCGGGCGGGGACTTCCGCGTGACCGAAGCCTTCCGTTCCGTCGATGCACAACTCGCGGGCCGCAAGAAGTACGAGAACTGGCTTGCGGCGGGTAAACCGGCCCCGGGAACCCCGGCCTTCAACCCCTCGACCATGAAGGCGGACTACGTCGCGATGCCCGGAGAGTCCTTCCACAATGCGGGTCGGGCCGTGGACCTCGACATCGCTCGGGTCGCCTTCCCGGGAGTATCGGCCGACAAGCAGCTCGACAGGCTCTGGGACACCGCG
>CAYTSY010000186.1:0-5470 GCA_964440555.1 uncultured Desulfobacteraceae bacterium | reverse complement strand
CCCAAATATATTTTTGAAAAACTGATCACGCCTGATCGGCTCGTAAAATCCATTTCTGACATATTGGGAGTCAAATCGCTGAAAGCAGATGACCCATCAGCTCATCAATGCATCCCGGACTCAGGCCCCACGGGAATCAGCAGCATGATTCAGACTGAAAAGATACAGGAAAAGCTTTTACGCCTGCACTACAAGGCGATTATTGATCTATTGCCCTGTTACCTTACCATTCTGGATAAAGAATTTAAAATTATATATGCAAATCAAAGATTTATTGATGATTTCGGCGACCGCGCAGGCAATGTCTGTCATGTCGTGTATAAGGGCTCTTTAAACATGTGCCGGCTTTGTCCGGCGGCAAAAAGTTTTAAGGACAAAAAAATACAATTAAGTGAAGAAGTTATTGAAACGGTGGAAGGCAAGGTTTATTCCGTGATTATTTATACAGCCCCGATTTTTTTTGAATCAGCTCAAGTTGATGCGGTCATGGAACTGGTCGTCAATATATCTGAAATGAAAAGGGCACAGAAAGAACTGTCTTCTCTTGGACTGGCAATGGCCTTCATGTCGCATGGCATCAAGAATATTCTGGAAGGGCTTCAGGGAGGATCTTACCTGGTTGATGAAGGAATTCATGACAACGATATGGATCTTGTCAAAAGAGGCTGGTACATGGTGAATAGCAATATTACCGACATTTCCATTATGGTCCAAAACCTTCTTCATGCCTCAAAAAAGAGAACCCTGCGGATCGAAAAAATACCTCCTTGCGATATCATTGATGATTCAGTTAATCTGTTTATGAAAAAAGCCGCATCTTTAAATGTCGAACTCAAAAGGGAGATAAGCCCGAATTTACCCTTGATACCGGGAGATCGTTTTTCCCTCCGCAGAATGTTGAATAATCTTGTTTCGAACGCGCTGGAAGCATGTGCAAAAGACAGAAAGGAGGATCCTCACCAAATCATTTTGCGGGCAAAAATCTTCAATGAATTGCAGTTCTGTTTTGAAGTTGAAGATAATGGGACGGGCATTGATGATGCGACGAAGAAAAAAATTTTCCGGGAGTTTTTCTCTACAAAAGGAACCGAGGGAACGGGCCTCGGTCTTGCCGTCGTCAGCAAAGTCGTAAAGGAACATGAAGGAAAGATCGAAGTAGAATCGGTTCCCGGGAAAGGAACACTATTTAGAATCATTCTGATGATGTAATTGTTTTAAACTTACATGATGGGAAAAAAGGGGGGATCTTATGGCAAAAATTATTATCATCGACGATAACAGGGACTATCTTTTTTCTATGGAAACTTTTCTGAAACGAAAAGGCTTCGAAGTGATTACCGCTTGCGATGGTCAGACGGCCATGGATCTCCTTTACAAGGAAAAACCGGACATCGTTCTCCTTGATGTCATGATGGAAACACTTTTTTCGGGGTTTGAGATCTGGCGCCGGCTAAAAGTCGATCCCGAATTAAATAAAATCCCGATTATCAGCATCACCGGAATGGTAGATGAATTAGGTGTCAGGATGGATGATGCGACCAAAGATTACGAATACTTCGACCCTGATGCGTTTTTTGAGAAGCCGGTTGATCGGGAAGCGGTTTTAAAAAAAATTATCGAATTATTAAACCGAGATAGAATTAAATGGCAAGGGTAACGGGTTTCAGATAAGAAAATACAGAGGGTTAAATCGTTTGAAGGCCGGGTTTTTATTCAATACCCGGCCTTTTTTTTCAAACAAATGCCGCCAAAATTCTGCCGAAAAAAGAGGTTACATACGGGGTGTTTTTCCAAATGAAAAAGAGAAAACATGTGATTTTGGCCGGGCCATCGTCACGTCCGGAGACTATATTAATGTTGACGGCCGGGAAGGATCGGTCTATCAAGGGCCATTGAAAGTCAGGGGGGGAATAAGGAAAACGCAATACATGCCCATAACGGTCAAATGAAGCCGGGCATCAATGGGTGGGAAGAATCGGCAAGTTTGCCCTCCGGCATCATATCAGCCGAAAACATGTAAACTTAAAACCCGAAAAAAATATTTGAAATTGAAAATTCTGTAGCCAGGCAACCTGAGCAGGTGCAATACGAAAATCAAAACATGCGTTTACTGAATGTCCGGGCAAAGAGTAAAACCGTTTCGGAGCTGATGGAACGGATCCAGCACACTTGGTCAAGCATTTGTTGCAACGGCCTTTCCGGTTCCGAACAGGCCTATGTCGTCCACCGGATTCATAAGGAGCTTAAGACTTCCCTGCTGGTTGCCGTGGACGGTCCGAAAAAGCTTGAATCGTTTATCAAAGATCTGAGCTTTTTTGCAGGCGGCGACCGTTCGCGGATTTATCATTTCCCCCCCTACAATCTGCTGCTCTACAAAACCCTTTCCTATCACAGCGAAACAGCGACACAGAGAATCAGGACCTTCTTCCGGCTGACGGTAAACGCGGCGCCGTTTATTCTTGTCACGACCGTCGGCGGCATGATGCATAATGTGATGCCGAAAAAAGAAATGGTCGGGTATGCGGAACTGGTGATGGCCGGTGAGGATGCGGACCGGGATCAGCTTGTTGAAAAGCTTATTGCAGGGGGTTACATAAGAACCGGTGTCGTGGAAGAGCCCGGTGATTTTTGCGTGCGGGGGGGGATTCTGGATATTTTTTCACCCATGTATGACGACCCTTTGCGAATTGAATTTTTCGGCGATACGGTCGAATCCCTGCGTTTTTTTTCCGCCGAGAGTCAGCGTAAACTCAAAAATGTCGACGAGGCGGTGATTTTACCCGCAAAAGAAATCATTTTGAAAAAATCCGCCTTAACCGGCATCATCGCCCGCATCCGGGAAAGGGCCGCTGCATTGGAAATTCCCGTCACACAGGTACGCGAAATTGTGGAGCGGATTGCAAAGGAAGGAATTTTTCCCGGTCTGGAAAGCCTGACGCCGGTCATCTATCCGGAGTTGGACACCCTTGTCGATTATCTGCCTGCAAATACACAATTTATTCAAATTGAACCCGTTGATCTGGACCATGCCGCTGATGCGTATGCTTCGCTGATTTACAGCAACCACGCTGCAGCCCGTGAGGCGAAAAAAATATGTGTTGAACCGCAAACGCTTTATACCGACTGGCAAAAAATAAAAAATAGTCTGGGAACAAACAAAACCCTGTCGTTCGGAACGCTGCCGCTTTTAAGACCAGAGGAAGATGAGAGGGCAGAGACCGGCGTTATTCAATTTGCCGTTGAGGACAACACGGATCTGGTCCAGAGCCTGAAGTATAACCGGGGCAAGGACAATCCACTTTCTCCGCTTCTCACCTGGATCTCATCGAAAAAAGAGGCCGGCTTTGGAACTTGGATCATCTGCCCCGGAGAACCCAGCGCCCGGCGGACCCAGTCTCTTTTGGCGGCATACGGCATTGAGGCCGACGTCGTCGATGCGCAACCGGACTTTCATATCCAAAAAGGAGCGACGTACATTTGCATCGGACACCTTTCCTCCGGCTTTGTCTGGCTGGAGGAAAGACTGGCCGTCATCACCGGTGATGAAATTTTCGGCAAAAAATATCAGCAGGTTAAATCGTCCAAGACCGGGGTTCGGACCGATCTGATCACAGTGGAGGATTTAAAAACCGATGATCTGGTGGTGCATACCGATCATGGCATCGGCCGCTACGGCGGATTGGCCAAACTCCGGATGAACGGTTCCACCAACGATTTTCTCCTGATATTATATAAGGATGACGATAAATTATACCTGCCGGTGGACCGCATGAGCCTGATCCGGAAATACATGGGGGTCGATGGCATTACGCCGGTTCTGGATAAATTGGGGGGGAAAACCTGGGATCGCGTAAAATCAAAAGTTAAAAAAACCGCTGAAAAAATAGCCGGCGAACTGCTGAAACTCTACGCGGAACGCAAAGTCCAAAAAGGCTTTGCCTTTGAAGATGTTGACGCCTTTTATCGGGATTTTGAGTCGGGTTTTCCTTATGAGGAAACACCCGACCAGATTGCCGCCATCAACCATGTGATTCAAGATATGATGGATGATTCGCCCATGGACCGGCTCGTCTGCGGGGATGTGGGATACGGCAAAACCGAGGTGGCCCTCAGAGCCTCTTTTTTTGCCGCCCAAAACGGCAAGCAGGTGGCGGTTTTGGTACCCACGACCGTTCTGGCCGAACAGCATTTTGCCACGTTTTCGTCCCGGCTTGACGCGTACCCGGTAAGTGTGGCCTGCTTAAGCCGGTTCAGATCCCCAAAAGAACAAAAGCGTATCCTTGACGATCTTGCGGCAGGGAAAATCGACATCGTCATCGGAACCCACCGCCTTCTTCAGAAAGACGTCGCATTTAAGGAGCTGGGGCTGTTCATTATTGATGAAGAACAGCGCTTCGGGGTAAAACACAAGGAAAAGCTCAAAAGAATTCGCAGCACCGTGGACGTGCTGGCATTAACGGCCACCCCGATACCCAGAACCCTTCACCTGTCCCTGTTGGGAATCCGGGATATCAGCCTGATTTCCACGCCTCCTGAATACCGGAGAGCAATTATCACGTACGTGTCGGAATTCGAAGATGCCGTTGTTGCGGAGGCGATCCGCAAAGAGATGGGCAGAGGCGGGCAGATTTTTTTTGTGCACAACAATATTCACAGCATCTACAATATTGCCGGCAAGATCAAAAAGCTCGTTCCCGAGGCCCGGATGGACGTGGCCCATGGACGAATGAAGGAAGAAGCGCTTGAAGCCGCGATGTATAAGTTCGTCAAAAAGGAAATCGACCTTCTGGTATGTACGACGATCATCGAATCAGGGCTGGACATTCCGTCCGCCAATACAATTCTTGTCAATCGCGCGGATAAATTCGGTCTGGCCCAAATCTACCAGTTGCGCGGCAGGGTGGGCCGCGGCGATGAGCAGGCTTATGCCTACCTGTTTATTCCCAAAGAGAGCGCCCTGGGAAAAGACGCCCAAAAGCGGTTGAAGGTATTGATGGAGCACAGCGATCTGGGCGCGGGCTTCCAGATCGCCATGAGCGATTTGAAAATCAGAGGGGGGGGGACGATTTTGGGCGCCTCCCAGTCCGGCCACATCGCATCCGTTGGCTATGACATGTTTTTAAAGCTCATGGAAGAATCCATCGCCGAGATCAAAGGAGAGCCGATTCAGGAACCTCTGGAGCCCGAGATCAATATCGTGATGTCCGCTTTTATTCCGGAATCTTATGTTTCGGATATCGATCAGAGACTTTCATCCTATCGGCGTCTGGCCAGGATGTCGGATTTAAAGGATATATCGGATTTCAAAACTGAGATGGCGGATCGCTTCGGCCCTTTGCCCGTTGAAGCGTCCAACCTGCTGCTGAAAATCATGCTCAGGGTATTGGCTCAGCATGCCGGGGTCAAGCGCTTGGATTTAAACGGCCGGGACCTGGTTAGCCAGGTTACCTGTAGTAACCCCTATGCCTGG
>CAYTSY010000185.1:0-5540 GCA_964440555.1 uncultured Desulfobacteraceae bacterium | reverse complement strand
CCTGCGGCGCGCCTCTGCCGGTTGACCTCCCGCGCGTCTGCCCAAAGCGCGGGCGCGCCCACACCTCGGAGGCGCTCTTCTGCCAGGCGTGCGGGACGAGGCTGCTGGTGACAGGATAGCGACATCCTTGGACGACTTACTCGCTCGCGCCCTCGAAACTGCCAAACTCAAAGGCGCTCAGTACGCCGACATCCGCGTGGTGCATACCACCGAACAGAGCCTGTCCGTCAAGAACGGCGTGATGGACGGGCTGAGCGGCGGCGAGTCGCTCGGCTTCGGCGTGCGCGTCTTGGCCGAAGGTGGGGCCTGGGGGTTCGCCTCCAGCCGCGAGTTCACCGCCGACGAAGTGGACAAGATGACCGACCTGGCTGTGAAAATTGCCAGGGCCTCCGCCCTCGTCGGCGGAGAGCCGGTGAACCTGGGGCCGGCGGTGACCAGTCGGGGCGTGTACACCACACCCGTCCAGATTGATCCCTTCACCATCTCCACCGAAGACAAAATCGCCCTGCTCATGCAAGCGGAGGCGGCGATGGCGCGCGTCAAGAACGTGAGGGTGCGGCGGGGAAATCTTGTGTTCATTCGAGAACACAAGACCTTTGCCAACTCAGAAGGCGCGCACACGGAACAGACAATTTGTGAAGCGGGCGGGGGCATCGAGGCCACCGCGGTAGCAGGTGACGAAGTGCAGCGCCGCTCCTATCCCGGCGCGGTTCGCCAGCAAGGCACGGCGGGATGGGAATATATCCTCGCCATGGACCTGCCCGGCCACGGCGAGCGCATCGCCGCCGAGGCGGCGCAGCTCCTCGCCGCAGCCCGGTGTCCGAGCGACGTCGTGACCACGGTGATCCTTGGGGGCGAGCAGTTGGCGCTGCAAGTGCACGAGTCCTGCGGCCACCCCATCGAACTCGACCGCGTCTTCGGGGCGGAGGCAGCCTACGCCGGCACGTCCTTCCTGACCACGGAGAAACTCAGCCACTTCCGGTACGGCTCGGAATTCGTGAACCTCACCGCCGACGCCTTGCGGCCCACCGGGCTGGGCACCTTCGGTTGGGATGACGAGGGCGTCCCCGCGAGCTCGACGCCTATCGTGCGCGAGGGCAAGTTCGTGGGCTACCTCACGTCGCGCGAGACCGCGCCTCGGCTCGGGCTTACCTCCAACGGCTGTATGCGCGCTTCGGGCTGGAACCGCATTCCTCTTATCCGCATGACCAACGTCAGCCTCGAGCCGGGCGCGTGGGACTTCGACGATCTCATCGCCGACACCGATCACGGCCTCTACATGGAAACCAATCGTTCGTGGTCCATTGACGATAAGCGCTACAACTTTCAGTTCGGCGCCGAAATGGGCTACGAGATCAAGAATGGCAAGCTCGGCCGGATGCTGCGCAACTGCACTTACACCGGCATCACCCCCGATTTCTGGAACGCGTGCGACGCAGTGTGCAACGCGAAGCACTGGGTGATGTGGGGCACGCCCAACTGCGGCAAGGGCCAGCCGCCCCAAATTGTGCACACCGGACACGGCGCGGCGCCGGCGCGCTTTCGCAATGTGAAGGTTGGGTCGGATTGCCGGTCCGCCGCGATAGGTGCGGAAAACGGGCCAGGAACATTGGGCAGAAAGTCACAGCATTTTCGTGAGATTTGGACGATGCGCCTGGCCTTTACTTGTGCAAAATTCGACAATAGTACCAGCGGCCCGTAACCAAATCCGTATATCACCGACTTAGTAGTATATGGAGGCGCTTCATCGTTGAGTACCCACGCCAGGTCAAGACGGTTCTTTTTTATTTTCTTTATTGTCGTCGTGGAAGGCGTTATATTCTCTGGTCTGTTCATGGCCGTCCGCCTGGCTCAAGCACAGGCTTTTCCGGCCGCGCAGGTTCCGGCTGCAGTCGGCGACTCGCTCATTTGGCCGTTAAGTGGCAGCGCCACGCCGGACACCTCTATCTCGTCTCCGTTTGGGCCGCGCTGGCAGGCCTCACAAGGCCGCTACGACTATCACCCGGGGATTGACATCGCCGCTCCCTGTAATACCACCCCAGTCCACGCTATCACTGAAGGCGTTGTATCTGAGGTTGGTGTGCTGTCGGGCAGTTCCGGTCTCACCGTCATCATCTCCCATACTAACCTCGGTTTGTATTCGGCATATCTTCATCTCAATTCGACCTTTGTAAGCGTGAATCAATCCGTTACCCAGGGATATGAGATCGGCCGCGTGGGCGACAACGGCGCGACCGAGTTTTGCCATCTGCACTTTGAGATCCGGCTGACGGCGGATAACTACCCCGCCTCCACCCGCAACCCGATGGGCTACCTGCCCCGGCCCGAGGTGACCACGCCGACGATCGCCATCGCCTCAATGATCGCCGATCCAATCTACAGCCCGACCGTTTCGCTGCTCATCACAACGTCCCGCTCCGAACTTGATCTGAACCAAATCCGTGTCACCCTGTACGACCGGGCGACTGGGGACCTGATGGACGATCAGCTCGTGGGCTTCAACCAGCGGCTGCACACTGGCGCGGACACGCTCGATCAAGACGGCATTGAGTTAACCCCGGCCCATTTCAACACCGCCACAGTGGAATATGCCTTGACGGCCAACTTTTACAATCTACACGGCTTCGACGCGTTCACCCTTACGGCCCAGGCGATTGACCTGGCCGGTCACGCCGGCCTCATCACCGCTACCGCCAACGACACAACACCGCCTGGGAAGGTCACATCATTACGCGCGCTGCGGCAGGCGGATGGCGGCGTTGATCTGGCCTGGATTGCGCCAGGCGACAGCAACAATGTGGGGCGGGCGGCGGTCTACGATGTCCGCTATGCCGGCGACCCGATTGACGGTTTCAACTGGGGCAGCGCCACGCCCCTCCCAAATCCGCCCGCGCCGCTCAACGCCGGGTTGCCCCAAACATGGACGATCGCCGGCCCCCTTCCCCGCCCGGTTTATTTCGCCCTGCGGGCCGCCGACGACGAGGGCAGTTGGTCATTGTTGTCCAATACCGCCCAGGCAATGTGGACGGTCTTTTTACCACTCACACTCAAGTAAGCTAAAGTGAACTAAGAGGAGACAAGCCATGAAGAGTCTTCAGCGACTCGCGTACTGTTTTCTAGCCGGGTTGGGGGCGGTCGGCCTGACCGGCGTGCTGCTGGTCACGCTTACCCAGACAGCCAACGCCGCGCGCAGTGATCCCGTCCTGGCCACTCACGCATCGCCCGCCGTCATCCAGGCCGCGGGCAGTGTGTCGCGCACCGTGGCGACGTACTCGTTGCCCAACCGGTCGGGGCTGGAACCGTACGACATGGCGTACAACGCCTTCAATGGCTACGTGTACGTGACCAACAACAACAGCGTCGACGTGTCCGTCATCAGCGGCGCGCAGGTGATCGCGCGCGTGCCCGTCGGCCACGGCCCGCTGGGGATTGCCTATCATCCGACCAACCACCGCATCTACGTGACCAACGAGATCAGCGACACCGTCAGCGTGATCAATGGCACAGTCAAAGAGACCGACATCGCGGTGGGCAACCGCCCGGTTAATCTGGTGTACAACCCGCAGAATGGCTTCATCTACGTCGCCAACACCTTCAGCGACACGGTGTCGGTGATTGACGGTGCGCTGGTGGTTGCCACCATCGCCGCCGGCAATCACCCGAGCGTGCTCGCCGTCAACGCCCAGGTCGGTTCACCCCACTACGGGGAGGTGTACGTCACCAATCTGCTATCGAATAATGTGACCGTTATCAGCGGCACGGTCGTCGTGGATACGCTGCCGACGGGCGCACGCCCCAGCGACATCGCCGTCAACGACCGCACCGGCTACCTCTACGTCGCCAACGCTTACTCCGATACCGTCACGATCATCAGCGGCACGACGCGCAGCGTAGTCAATACCAAGCCAGTCAACACCAACCCGACGGCCATCACCGCCGACGACGGCAACGATAATGCCTACGTGCTCAATACCGGCGGCGACAGCCTCAACGTCCTGCGCCGCTCCGGCAAGGCCCTGCCGCAGAGCTATTTCAAGGTCGGCGACTACCCGCGCCGCGTCCGGGTGGACCCGGTCACGCACCTGGTCTACGTGGCGAATGCCTACAGCGACAACGTCACCGTGCTGGACGGGAGCCAGTTGGCCGTCACCTACGCCGCTACGATTACCGTCGGCGATGGGCCGCAGGCGATCCTGATCCATCCGACCAACGGCAACGTGTACGTAGGCAATCGCGGCGGGAACTCCATCTCGATCATCAATAACCTCGCCAACGTCGGCGCCATCCCGCCCCAATACTATCCCGGAGCGATCACCCTCCACCCCGTCACGGGCTACGCCTACATCCCCATGCGCGGCGGCAACGACGTGATGGTCTTCAATGGCTCGACGCTCGTCGCCAACCTCCCCGTCGGGCACAACCCGCGCGAGGTCGCCATCAACCCGGTCACGGGTTACGTCTACGTCCCCAACAGCGACAGCGACAGCGTGTCGGTCATCAGCGGCACCCAGACGGTGACCACCCTCAAGGTGCAGAGCGGGCCGCTGTTTGCGGTGGCCGACACCGCCCGGGATCGCGTCTACGTCACCAATTGGTACAGCGACAGCGTGAGCGTGTTGAGCGGCGCGTCCTTATCAGGCACGGTTCCCGTCGGCGGCAACCCCCGCCGGGCCGCCATTGACCCCAACACGGGCTATGCCTACGTCGTCAACACCTACAGCAATACGGTCTCCGTCCTCGACGGCACCACCCTCCTCAGCACCACGCTCGCGCCGGGGATGGAGCCGCGTTATCTCCTCTACAACCCGGCCGACCATAACATCTACGTCAGCAACAAGGCGGGCGGCACGGTGAGCGTGTTCAACGGCCTGACCAAGCTCGGCGATGTCGCCGTCGGCGCGCAACCGGAAGACATGGCTGTGGACGCGGCGGGCAACGTGTATGTGTCCAACTACGGGAGCAATAGCGTCTCGGTCGTCAACGGGACCAGCCTCCTCGCCACCGTCCCGGTCGGCGGCGGGCCGGAAGGTCTGGCCGTGGACAATGCGGGGGGACAGGTCTTCGTCGCCAATTCGTTGAGTAATACGGTGAGCGTGATCAGAGGCAACCAGGTCATCGCCACCTATAACGTCGGCCTGACGCCGCGCTCGGTTGGTTACGATCCGGCCTCCGACCAGGTCTATGTCTCAAATTACGAGGGCGCCTCAGTGTCTATCCTGCTGGCCGCCCCCCCAGAGGTGGATTTCGTGGGCGCGCCCACCAGCGGGGACGCGCCCCTGACGGTGCAGTTCACCAGCACCGTCACGGGCGCCGTCACGTCCTATACCTGGAGCTTCGGCGACGGCCTGACGGCGACCACCCCCAATCCCTCGCACTCCTACACCAGCGCCGGCAGCTTCGGGGTGACGCTCAACGTCACCGGCCCCGGCGGAACCGCCAGCCGGCCCAAGTCAGCTTACATCGCCGTCAATCCGCCCCCCGCGCCGCCGACGGCTTCCTTCAGCGCTGATCCGCTCAGCGGGACGGTCCCGCTCAGTGTG
>CAYTSY010000184.1:0-5546 GCA_964440555.1 uncultured Desulfobacteraceae bacterium | reverse complement strand
GAAATGGAAGCCCTCGGCTACGTGGGGGAGGATTCCAACAAGCGCCTGGCCTACCTGGTGGGGATCTCCCGCAAGCTCCAGGAGCCGCTCAGCCTGGTGATCCTCTCCCAAAGCGGCTCCGGAAAGTCGGCCCTCGCCGAGCTCACCGAAACCCTGACGCCGCCCGAGGATGTGATGATGTTTTCAAGGCTGACGCCCCAGGCCCTCTACTATTTGGACAGCGACGCCCTGACGCACAAACTGGTGATCATCGAGGAGCGGAGCGGCTCCGAGCAGGCCGACTACAGCATCCGCACCCTGCAGACGAAAAAGAAACTCACCCTCGCCGCCCCGCTCAAGGACCCGGCCACGGGGAAGATCAAGACGGTGCTCTTCGAGATCATGGGCCCGACGGCCTTCATCGAATCCACCACCGCCCCCTCCATCAACTTCGAAAACGCCACCCGCTGCTTTGAAATCTACCTCGACGAGAGCGCCGAGCAGACGCACCGGATCCACGAGGCGCAGAAGCAATTCAAGACGGAGGCGGGGATGCTGCTGAGATGCAAACAGCAGGTGATCATCCAGCGCCACCACCACGCCCAGCGCCTCCTGCGGCCGCTCCCCGTCGTGATCCCCTACGCCCCGCACATCCAGTTTCCCCACCAGAAGCTCAGAACCCGCCGCGACCACCAGCGCTTCCTCAACCTCATCGAGGTCCTGGCCTTCCTCCACCAGTACCAGAGGCCGACCAAAAAGATCCAGGGAAAGGAAGTGATCGTGGCGGGGATCGAGGACTACGCCATGGCCCTGGGCCTCGCCAAGGACCTCCTCACCGAGACCTTCCGCGACTGTCAGAAGCCCCTGCGGGATCTCCTCTCGGCGATCCAGGCCATGCTCCAGGAGCGCTCCGTGAAGGAGAAGCAGCCCATCCACCTGCTCCCTTTCACCCGCAAGGATGTGCGGGAGTACACCGGCCTACCCCACCAGCGGATCAAGCGGCTGTTTGCCGAGCTCGAGGAGTACGAATACATCCAGGTGGAGAAGGCGACCCACGGGGCACAGTACCAGTATCGCCTCCTCGGCGCCCCCGACCAGGCCGCCCTCTCCGGCCTCCTGGCCCCGGCGGAGCTCAGGCAGAAGGCGTCCGCAAAACTGGGTCAACTGGGACAGGGTGGGACAACGGGGGGTGTACCAGCGCAAATCCAATGAGTCACAGGCAAAAGTCCCCAACTGGTACACTGGGACACGGAAAAGCCACCCCCCTAGTAAAACAAGTCAGCAGGCATAAGGCGGCAGGCGGCAGACCGCCCACCCAAGGGGCAGCAGCTGGTAGCTGGCAGCTCGTAGCCGGGGAGAAGAAAAAGCCCACCACATCCCTAAAAACAGGGGAAAGGGGTCAGGGATTAGGGGCCAGGGAGAAGCAAAGCAGAGTAAGGATTGGAACCCCAGCCCCCAACCCCCAGCCCCCGACCCCGCTTCTCAAGCTCATAGGGAACTACCTGGACAGCCAGGGTCTCCGGGAACGGACGAAACGCAGCTACAGGGACCGGCTGGGGCTTTTCGCGGCCTTTCTGGACCCCGGCGGCCTCCTGGCCCCTCGGGAAATCACCAAGGCCCATATCAACGCCTACGCGGCCTCGCTGGAGGGGAGAAGCGACGCCACCCGGAGCGCCTACTTGCGGACGCTCCGGCTCTTCTTGGCCTGGCTCTGCGAAAAAGAAACCCTCCTCATCAACCCCGCCGCGCACCTTTCCATCCCGCACCCCCCGACCCTCGCCCCTATACCCCTTGGGGAGCGGGAGATGGTGCGCCTCCTCAACGCCCCCGACACCGACACCCACCTGGGGCTGCGGGACCGGGCCATCCTGGAGGTGCTGTACAGCACGGGCATGAGGCTGGGGGAGCTCCTGGCCCTGACCCTGCAGGACGTGGACTTTTCGGAGCGGCACTGCTTCATCCAAAAGGGCAAGGGCGGAAAAGGACGGTGGACGCCCCTGACCCATGAAGCCTGCACCTTCCTGCAAGCCTACCTCGACACGGCCCGGCCGCGCCTGGTCAAGGCCCGGCCAGTCCCGCAGCTCTTCGTGGGCCTGCGGGGGCGGCCGCTGGATAGGGACGGCGTGCGGGCCCTCTGCCGCCTGCACGCCCGCAAGGCGGGCATTGAAAGAAGAGTATGGCCCCATCTCCTCCGCCATACGGCCGCCTGCCATCTGCTCCAGAATGGCGCCTCCCTCTTCCACGTGCAGCTCCTCCTGGGGCATGCCCTGCCCGTCACCACCCAGCGGTACACGGCCGTCACGCCGGGGCTGATGCGCTCCACCCTCCAGGCATGCCATCCCCGCGCATAGACAGACTGCTGATCGAATTCCAACAGCGCCTGCGGCTGCAAAACTACGCCGAGCGCACGCGGGCGGAATACGGCCGCCTCCTGCTGCCGTTCCTCGCCTTCCTGGAGAAGCGGAAGATCACGGAGATCGGGCGGGTGAAGCGGGAGCACCTCCTGGCCTACCACGCCGCCCTCCTCAACACCCCGAAGAGGGACGGGAGTCCCTACCACGCCGGCACCTTGGGCGTGCGTCTGGTCGTCCTGAAGACCTTCTTCGCCTTCCTGTTGGAGGAGGGGCACATCCTCAGCGACCCCGCCGCGTCCCTCAAGGGGCCCCGGGTGCCGAGGGAGATGAAACGGGAGCCCCTGACCGAGGAGGAGATGAACCGGCTGCTCAAGGCCGTCCCGACGGCCACGGCCCTGGGGCTGCGCGACCGGGCGATGGTGGAGGTGCTGTACGGAACGGGGATCCGGGTCTCCGAGCTCACGGCCCTGCTGACCACCGACATCCATCCACCCGAGCGGGTCCTGGTGGTGCGCAAAGGAAAGGTGGGCAAGGGGCGCATGGTGCCCATGACCGCCTGGGCCGTGTCGAACCTGAAGCAATACCTCCGGACCGTGCGCCCGAACTTAGCCGGGGAGGCGTCGGGCCAGGTCCTTTTCCTGAGCGGCACGGGCAGGAAACTCTCTCCGGTGACGGTCCAGGTCATGCTGCGCCGGACCGGAAGGGCGGCGGGGATAGAAAAGAAAGTGTCTCCCCACGTCCTGCGGCACACCTTCGCCACGCACCTGCTCAAGAAGGGGGCCGACCTCCGGGCCATTCAGGAGATGCTGGGACACGAGGAGATCACCACCACCCGGCGGTACACCAAAGTGGAGATCAGCGACCTCAAGGCGGTCCATCGGCGCTGCCATCCCCGGGAGCGCTACCGCTCCCGCGTCCCGGAGGGCCCCGGAGGGAAGATCGGCTTCTACCATAAGAAAACCCTTGAAGAGAAGAGGCAATAGCGGTACAATTCAGACGTGGAGCACCCCCTCAATCTGAAGCGACAGCCGGGCCTGAAAGCCTCTCTTTTTTTAGAGGAGCTTCGGCCTTCTGACCTCGCGCGCGCGGGCCTGCTCGCGCAGCAGGCGCTGGAGCGCCTGAGCGAGCGGGAGAACGCATTTCGGGGGCTCATGTCACAAAACCGTGTGACATGCCGGGCGGGTAATGCGCCGGGAAATTCTTATAGAATCGGCCTTTGCGGGGGATTTAGGGCGGGTGCTTGGTTTGTCAAATACGACTATGACAATGCCTACCGCCTCAAGTCCCTCATCACCAAGAACAACCAGGGCGACATCATAGACGGCTACAGCTACATCATGGACAACGTCGGCAACCGCACCAGCATGACTTCCCTCCGCGACAACCAGGTGACGAGCTATGAGTACGACTCGACTTATAGACTCACAAAGGCAACCTATCCATGGGATGCTGTCTCTGAACAATTCACCTACGACGTAGCCGGAAATAGGACCATGCTCGTGAACTCCAACGGCACGCTGGAATATAAATATGATGCGGCGAACCGGCTCGAAAAAGAATACGTCGGTGCCGTGGACAAGGTCATCTACAGTTGGGATGCGGCCGGGAACATGCTGTCCAAGACCGACGATTTGAACCACACCAGCACATACGAGTGGAACTATGATTCCCGTCTTCTACGCTCCACGCTCCACGATGGACGCTCCTCGCAGTACGGCTACGACCCCTCCGGCATCCGCGTAAGGCTCACCGAGGGAACCACCACCAAGCGCTTCCTCTACTCAAAGGAAGACATCATCGCCGAGTACGGCGGGGCTTCTGAGATGTACTACGTCCACGGCCCGCTCGTAGACGAACCCCTGGCACAGCTTGCGGGGACCACCCTCAGCTATATGCATCGTGATGGCCTTGGAAGTGTGACGGCTTTCTCGGACGACCATGGCTTGCTGGCTGGATCGAACTCGTACACTTCCTTCGGCACGGTCCACGAGACCAGCGGCGTTTCCTCAAGATACGGCTACACCAGCCGGGAGCTCGACCAGAGCGGCATGATGTACTACCGCTCCCGCTACTATCAGCCGGAGATAGGCCGCTTCCTGAACCAGGACTTCTACCAGGGCCAGTCACTTATCCCACCGTCACTGCATCGGTACACGTATACGCACAATAACCCTATTAGCTATGCTGATCCATATGGACTATTTATTCTCAGAGTGCCCCTTGTAACCACGCTAATTTGTACGATTGTTGGTGCGGTGTTAGGTGGCCTATTAGGCCATGCTATTTGGCCTGGTGCGAAAGGAATATTCTGGGGTGCATTTATCGGTGGCTTAGTTGCTTTAAGCATCGTGCTCTTCTTTCAGCTAGACACAAATATAGTAGTTCATTTCATAAATGCCAATATCGCAGCATCAACAGCAGAAATAACAATGTTGTCTCACGTAGTAGGAAGATTCTTGGCGTTCCACTATGGAACGCATTTAGGTGCGGAAAGATTATTCCATATACATCTTTTCGATGCCACTCCTTTTAAAGGATGGTATGCGGTGCTTTTCACCGCAATATTCTTATTGCTCACCGTTATAGCTGTTACTGTATTTTTCCATTATTTTAATATGGAATATATCAATTTTAAGGCAGAGTCTCCTCAAGGCAATTAGGAATAGAAAAATGATAATAGAAAAGATTACGGCATTAGATAAGCTGCACTATGCAATGTTAAGCAAAGATGTTGATAAGTACGCCCGGAAAATATATGAGACTGTGACTCTCAAAGATAATGGCAAGAAAAATATCATAATATTATTGTTGATGGGGGAAAAGAAAAGCACAGAGATTGGTTTAGATAATAATCATTGCCAAGCATCAAGTATATTTAATGGGCTATCGTTTGGATTCCCATTTCTTTTTAGAATTAGAGCATTGAATTGGGTGATAATAAATGGACCAGATGAGGAGATGGCTGTTAAAATTATTAAAAAATATTGGCCGGATTGTGGGATGATATTTCTTTCAACAGAGCTAGTAGAAATTCTGACGAGTGAGAAAATAAAAGATATCGAAGAAGAGACTAGAAAAGAATTGATCAAGGATAAGATAAAAGATTTTGAAGATAGATTCGAATATTGTGTAACATCTTTAGCAAAATATTCAAAGCATGTGTATTTTAAAGGACAGATAGAAGAAGATCGTTTGTTTTATCTTGAAGGGAGG
>CAYTSY010000183.1:0-5572 GCA_964440555.1 uncultured Desulfobacteraceae bacterium | reverse complement strand
CGGGCGGGACCGACGGGGTCGTGTGGTAGGAGGACCGCGACGGCCGCCCCGGCGCCTACCTCGACCGCACCGTGGACGGCGGGAGCACGTGGCTGGCCGCCGACCTGAAGGTGAACACCGAGTCCACGGGCGTGGGATCGGCGACCCACCCCACGGTCTCCGCGGACGGCACCAGGGTGTACGTGGCGTGGGAGGACGACAGGAGCGGGGCGCTCGACGTGTACCTGAACTTCTCCCTGGATCTGGGAGCCACGTTCCAGCCCGTGGACTTCCGCGTGGACGGCGGCACGGCCGGCCAGTGGGACTCGCAGTACCCCGAGCTCGCCGCGGCCGCGGGCCGCCTGCACGTCGTCTGGCTCGACTACAGGAACGCCCCCAACTACAACGGCGACATCTACTACCGGCTGTTCAGGTAGGACCGCACGAGCCGCCGGAACGCCCCATCTCATTGCCACGTCGGCTTCTTGACGTTCGCAAGCACGGCGGGCATGCTTGGTGCATGCCATTGACATCGATTCGCCTCAGGGAGTTCAAGTGCTTCCGGGACAGCGGCCCTATCGCAATAGCCCCGCTGACCATAGTCTTCGGGCGAAACAACGCAGGGAAGTCGTCGATCCTCGAGAGCCTGCTCCTTCTACGCCAGACCATGCACAATCCCGACTACGGTCCTCGTCTGCACCTGGGTGGCGACCTGTATCGCGCCGGATCCTTCGCGGACATAGTCAATGACCACAAGGCAAGCAAGAGAATAGGACTGAGCTTCGGGATTGATGATGAAGAAGATATGGCGCCGGGTAGTATTTCGATGCAGTTCGCGGCAGACGAACCCAGGCAGCCGCAGATGGTGAGCATGCTCATAAAGAGCACCACAAAGTCGTTTCCCCCAGTCGAGATCAGGCGTGGAGTGGGACGAGGTGGCCCGTACGAGTTGTTCTTGGACAACGATGGTCAAGGGGGTGAAAAGGACCGTGAGTTCTTCTTCCCGCCCAACAGCTTCCTCCCGCATATTTTCCAACGAACCCTCGATCGCGAAGAGGTAAGGAAATCACCCCCTGACCTGGCGAGAAGAAGCGCTGCCAGGCTTCTGGCAAGATTCGATACGATCCTGCGGAGCATCGTGACGATGGGCCCATTCCGCAGGCAACCGGAGCGGCGCTATGAATACCTTGGGCCAGTATCCGATGCCATCGGGATGTCAGGGGAACATATCATCGATACACTCATCGAGGATTCGCTCCGGCGGGGCAGGAAGCAACGGTCGCTGCTGGAAGCAGCAAACGTGTACCTGAAGGCAATGGGTAGAGTGCGGATCATGCCCATCAGGCGGATCACCAAGAAGGCGAAACTGTTCGAGCTCAGGGTGAAGGAAACATCGACCGGCAAGTGGGCGAACTACGCTGACGTGGGTTTCGGAATCGGACAGGCCCTTCCGGTCATCGTGGCTGGCCTCAGGACTCGACCGCAGGCTCTCTTCATGGTGCAAGAGCCGGAGATCCACCTTCACCCCGACGCACAACTGGCAATGGCCGATTTCCTGATAGATCTGGCCCTCAGCGGGCGGCACGTCATCGCCGAGACTCACAGCGAAAACCTGCTTCTGAGGGTCAGGCACAGGTTGATAGACAGCGCCAGCACAAAAACATACAAAACCGGATTGGCACCGGATGACGTGAGCATCGTTTACGTCGAGCGACGAAAAGACGGGACGAGCGTGGCCGCGCCCATCACCATCGACGATCTCGGCCAGGTGGGGAACTGGCCGCGGGACTTCATGCAGGAGGCCAGCAAGGAGCGCATGGCCATAATGCGATCCATGGCCAAGACCAAGAGAAAAGCGGGATGAACCGTCGGCCCCCACCCGCCTGCGTTGTCGACACGAGAGTGCTACGTGGCGCCAATGCCCCCCTCGACACACGGAAGCCGAAAGAGCACTCAATCTTCGCAAGAAGGCTGTCGCTTCTCGATAAGATCAAAAAAGGCAAGCTGGTGATACTGATAAGCGCCAAGCTCGCTGGCGAATACTCCACGAAGATACCCGCCCCACTGAACGACTACGTGAAGGAATTCTTCGCTTCATTTGACGATCCGACGAAATGCGAATGGAATTGGTGCACGCCTTGGGGTGGTGACAAGAAGGGCGCCGTGAGGGAGTGTCGTTTCCCGTTCCACGACGTCCACCTGCTTCGTACGGCCGTGAGATCTGGAGGCAGCACCATCTGCACCGAGGAATCGGCCCTCATCAACACTGACGGTTGCATACACAGGCGCCTTCGCGTACACGTCAGAAAGCCCGAGGCCGTATAGCGCGGCCGACTCCTGTTCGCACCAAGGCACGTTGACGTTGGCGGTGCCTCTCCATATGTTCGATCACTCGACCGCACGAGGAGCACACGATGGACTTCGGGAAGGCGTTGGATGATATCAAGGACGTGGTCGGGGCGGAGCGGTTCCGCGACGACATGCTCGAGCGCGTGTGCTTCTCGCGCGACATGTCAGTTCACCGCGGAATACCGGACGCAATAGTCTTCGTCCGGACGCGCGACGAGGTGGTCCGCATCCTCGAGATCGCGGATCGGGAGCGGCTGCCCGTGATCCCGCGAGGCGCGGGCTCGAGCGTCACGGGCGCGATCATGCCCATCGGCCGCGGCGTGATCCTGGACCTCACGCGCATGGACCGGATCGTCGAGGTCAGCCACGACGACGGCCTCGCCGTGGTCGAGCCGGGCGTGGTGTGCGCGGACCTGAACAGGGCGCTAGCGCCGCATTCCTTCTTCGCCCCGGATCCCGGGAGCGCATCGGTCGCCACCATCGGCGGCATGGCCGCGACCAACGCGAGTGGGCTCCGCGCGGTCAAGTACGGGACCGTGCGCGACCACGTGATGGGGCTCGAGGTTGTGCTCGCGGGCGGGCGGGTCTTGAGGACCGGCACGCGCGCGCCCAAGTCGAGCACGGGCTACGACCTCACGCGGCTGTTCATCACGAGCGAGGGCACGCTCGGGGTCATCACCGAGCTGACCGTCAGGCTCACGCCCACGCCCAAGTACACGGCGTTCGCGACCGCCACCTTCGGGACCGTGGAGAACGCGGGCAGGAGCGTGTCCGAGATCCTGGCCGCCGGGATAGATCTCTCCATCTGCGAGATCATGGACCGCACGTCCATCCGGGTTGTCAACACCGCGATGAAGCTCGGGCTCCCGGACGTGCAGTCGATGCTCGTCATGGAGGTGGACGGCCACCCGGCCGCCGTGAAGGACCAGATCACCGAGGTCGTGGGCATCTGCGAGCGCAACGGCGCCATGGCGGCCCGCTGGAGCGACGATCCCGGCGAGCGCGTGCGCATGTGGTCCGCGCGCAAGGGGCTCGTGCCCAGCCTTTCGCGCGTGCGCCCGGCGTGGAGGCTCATCCCCGTGGCCGAGGACTTCGGCGTGCCCATCTCGCGCATCCCGGAGACGATCCGGCGGGTGGAGGAGATCGCACGCAGGCACGGCATCGAGCTCGCGACGTTCGGCCACGTGGGCGACGGCAACATACACACGACATTCATCGGCGACGTGCGCGACGAGGGGGGATGGAGGACCATCCGCGCGGTCTCGGCCGAGCTGGTGGACCTCGTCGCCGAAGTGCGCGGGACCATGAGCGCCGAGCACGGCATCGGCATCGCCAAGGCGACCTTCGCTGGCCGCGAGCTGGGCCCGGCGCTCGAGTACATGAGGAAGGTGAAGGAGGCCTTCGACCCGAACTGCATCTTGAACCCCCACAAGCTGGGCATGGACGATTCGGTCAAGGACCTCCTCGACCACTTCGCTTTCGGCGAGGTCGTGGGCAAGCCCCCCACGATCCGGCCGCTCGGCGAGCACGCGGAGAACGAGATGCTCGTGTGCGTGCAGTGCGGGTTCTGCCGGCCGGTCTGCCCGACGTACGGCGCGTCGCTGCTCGAGTCCAAGGGCGCGCGCGGCAGGAACATCATGGCCCACTTCCTCTACGACGGGTCCGTACGGCCGGACGCGGACCTCGCATCCCGCTTCTACTCCTGCACCATGTGCCTCGGGTGCAGGACCGCGTGCCCCTCGCGCATCCAGGTCGCGGACGTGGTCCACGCGGTGCGAGAGCGCATCTTCGAGGCCGGCTGCGCGCCCGACTCGATCAAGGCCGCGCTCGGATCGATCGCCGCGGAGGGCAACCCGCTGGGCCAGCCGCGGTCGGGCCGCGTCGAGACCTACCCCAAAGAGAAGCGCGCGCTGGTCGCCTCTGGCCCGTCCGCAGCCTCGGAGACGATCCTCTTCATGGGCTGCGTCCCGAGCTACGGCGACATGAAGATGGTGCCGTCCTCGATCCGGGCGCTCGACGCGGCCGGCGAACCGTACACGCTGCTCGGGAACGACGAGGGATGCTGCGGCTACTTCGAGTGGCTGGCCGGCGACGCACGATCCTTCGAGTCGACCGCCGTGGCGAACATCGATCGCTTCCGCGGGACCGGCGCGAAGCGGCTCGTGACCCCGTGCGCCGGCTGCTTCCGCACGTTCAAGGACCTGTACAAGGAGCACGGCGATCTCGGCATGGAGGTGCTGCACCTAGTAGAGTGGCTGGACAGGCTCGCGGCCGACGGCAAGCTCCGGTTCGGAAAGGAGGTGAAGGCCACGATCACCTACCACGACCCGTGCGACCTGGGCCGGCACATGGGCGTGTACGATCCGCCGCGCAACCTGCTGCGCCGCATCCCGGGCCTGGAGCTGGTCGAGATGCCGCGGTCGCGGGAGAATGGCAGGTGCTGCGGCGGCGGCGGCGGGCTCGCGGCCTACGACAACGCCATGAGCCTGGACATCGCCTTCGAGCGCGCGAAGGAGGCCGCGGCGACCGGCGCAGGAACGGTCGTGTCCGCTTGCGCCGCGTGCAAGGGCAACCTCAAGAAGGCGGCCGCGCGGCTCAGGAAGGAACAGGGCCTCAAGCTCGACGCCCTGGACATCACGGAGATCCTGGCGCGGGCGCTTTGAGTGGTGCATTATCGATTATTCAGGAGTATCGGTCATGACCCAAGGTGTTCGTGTGGGCGGTGAACGAAAGATCGCCGGCGTTCTCAACATCGACAAGACCGGGAGGCACGTATCCATATCCGGCACGCTGACGGGATTCCTCTTCAAGGAAGGACGGACCTGGGTCGCGTACTGCCAGGGACTGGACCTGTCATCTTGCGGAATGACGGAGGCCCGTGCCCTCGAGGCCATGTCCGAGGCCGTCAACCTGTGGTTCGGTTCGTGCATCGGGCGCGGCAAGCTCGAGGAGGCCCTTGCCGAGCTGGGGTGGGTCTGCAAGGAATATCTCGCCCTGCTCGGCAAGAGGAAGAGGCGCGGCTGATCCTCATGGTTTCATCACTCTCCCCGTGAACAGGATCGTCTTGCTCTCGTTTTCCATGATGAGGAAGAAGAAGGGATGGTCCGCCCGGAACACGACAGGCTCGGGCGGTTTCGCGCCGGCACTCGCACCGACGATGACGGTCACGGCCGCGGCCTCGGTGCCCTTCTCGTCCACCTTCACCCACGCGTGCTGCGCGGCCTTCGCGAAGAAGATCCGATCG
>CAYTSY010000182.1:0-5596 GCA_964440555.1 uncultured Desulfobacteraceae bacterium | reverse complement strand
ACCGTCCTGAAGCGATCCAAGAAGCCGGTTCTAATGGTAAGGCTGGATGAATGATGCTTTGAACGTTTAATCGACAAATCCAAATTCAGCGCTGGGATTTTTCCGGTCATATTTCAGCTTGATTTTTCGGGCCAAAACATCCTGGTAGAGATTTTGGCCTCTATCCTGGCCGGGTTTGAGTTCCCCGAAAAATCGTTCCATTCTTTCAGACCATATCAACCTTTCTATCAATCCATTGCTCGGTGATATGTTCGTAGAGATTGCCTCATTCGGACAAACATGCCAGCACCTCCAGCAAACGATACATTTCTTATGGACCTTGATCTTTTTATCCTCCATGGAAAAGTTACCGACCGGACATTCATAGATGCAGGTACCGCATAGATCGCATTTTTCCGCGACGATTCCGGGCGGAGAAAGTATTTTCTTTTTTATATAATTTGCGATAAGTCCGACCTTATCAAAAAAAAGGCTGCCTGTATTGGGATCAATGAGGTATTGGTTGGGCAACGCTGTCCCGTTTTTCATGTTTTCGGCAATGGCCTTACCAAAGACTTGGGCGTATTCGAAATCATTTTGGTTGGGTCGATTGGGGGTTAAACCGAACATGGTCGGCGCAGTACTCACTCCTGTTATTTGGATACCGCCGATAACCTGGGCACCCGTAATCGCGACCACCCGGGATAAACGCCATAGGGATTTTCCGGGCGAGGTCGAGGACGTAATGAAGACAAATGCTTTTTTCCCCTTAAAATCAAAACGGCGATTCTTTAGAAATTCCGGGACAATCTCCGCCGGCCGGCTTTCATAACAAGGGCTTCCAATTCCGATAAGATCAGCCCCATTGGGTTTGAATTTCTCTTTTTGCAAATATTGGGTGTGATCCACTTCAAACCCATTCTCTCTAAGTCCCGTTGCAATACAATTTCCGATTTTAAGTGTATTACCGGTTTGGCTGAACGTTAATATACCTGCTTTCATTTGCGCAATCCTCCGATGAAATTTTTAGATGTCAAGCAGAATGGGCAATTGATAAACCAGCCGACTTAAATTTGACTTAAAAAATGATATTTTATATGGTTGATGCGTAATCAACCCAGGATAAACGAACCGGCCCTCATCAGGATCGATATGTTGCAGGAAATACAAATTCTGAGTTCAAAGACCCGCTATTGGGGTTCAGACTGTTTGATTCCACGGTCACGCCTGTTTCCGTTCTTTGAGGAAATCCGTCAAAAGCGGTTGACAACCGTGATTGCCGGAGCCGGGTACGGCAAGTCCACCCTGATTTTTCAGGCAACGGAAAGCTTGAAAATGCCTGTGAGTTGGTATCGGCTCGATTCGTATGACACGGACCTGAAAACGTTTCTTTATTATTTAATCGATGGATTGCGAAAACATCTTCCGGAATTCGGCAGACGAACTCTGGAAAAATTGGCCAAGATTCCTGATTCAGATAAAACAGCTAAAAATATACAAAATATTTTCTTAAGTGAGATCGATCAGTTTGTCACGGAAGATATCATTGTTGTTTTGGATGATTTCCATGAAGTTGATGAATCTGAAGAGATTTGTCAATGGGTAACCTATCTGATAGAAAATATGTCTTCCAAAATGCACATGATCATTTCCAGCCGTACTGAACCCAATGTCCCATTGTCCATGTTTCGCGCCAGAAGACAGGTGTTTGAAATAAAAGAATCACAACTTGCTTTTTCAATAGGGGAAATCGAGCAACTCTTTTTGCAGGTGTTTCAACTTCCCTTGCGAAAACCCACCCTTGAAACACTCTGGCAAAAAACGCAAGGGTGGGTTTCAGCACTCATTCTTTTTTATCATGCCCTGCAGAAAAAAAATGCAAAAGAGATTGAAAATCTCCTGGTCAAATTAAGAGGTTCGCATGTCATCGTTTCCGAGTATCTGGAAGAGAACGTGTACCATCTGCAGCAGCCTGAAATTCGAGATTTTTTGTTGAAAACATCCATTCTTGAACGCATCCATGTCGGATTCTGCAATCATTTTCTTGCCATCGGCAACTCAGCGGAAATTCTAGAACATCTGGAAGTTCGGCATTTGTTTACCTACCCAATGGATCCGGAAGGTCAATGGTATCGTTATCATCAACTGTTTCAAGATTTTTTGCGTAAAAGGCTGTTTAGCAACTTGCAGGAGGAACAGATCCGCCAACTACACGTTTCCGCAGCCGCAACGTACGAACGGCAAGGGGAGTTCCTGGAAGCACTCAGGCATTATCTGCAAGGCCATGATTTTGAAAAAGCCTCGACCCTGATTTATCATTTATCGATCAGCCTTAACTTCAGAGGACAATTGCATTTGATGCAATCCTATTTAAGAAATATTTCTGAAGAATTGATTAATGAGTATCCATGGCTTCAATCCTTGCAGGCCCAAGCTTATGATCTTTTGGGAATGAGGTCTGAAGCGATTTGGTGTTTTGAAAAAGCCTATAAACGTTTTGTCGAGCAAAAATCAGCCAAGGGTATCGGATTGTGCATCGAGGCACTGGGCCGACAGTACTTATCCGCCGGGGATATTCACAAGGCAACCCGATTTTTGAAAAAATCGCTCACCCAAACCAAAGGCACGGTTGAACATGTGTCTTCCCTTGGAACATTATCGTTGATGAGCGTTTTACTGGGCGAACAAAAGAATGCTGATCAATATTTTGCCCGAGCAAACTCGCTTTTGGCATCCATCGAAAATGATGAACAAAGCTTCGGCATTTATTCATGGGTTCATTTTACCCGCGGATTAAGGTTTATTGTATCAGGCGATTTTTCCAAGGCCCTTGATATCGGCAAAAAGCTGAAGACAAAGGTCGAGACGGCCGGGTATGACATCATGGCCACTTTCAGCTATATCATCATTTCCTATGCTTGTTTTTTTCTGGCTGATTTTGACGAGGGATTAAAAGTGGCGCAGGCCGGCATAAGTCTGATGCAGCGAAAACAGATCGATACGTTTCTGACCTATCCGCTCCTTTTATCCGGCAGTGCGTTAAACGCAACAGGGTTGAGAAAAAAGGCGGAAGCGCTTAGGGATATAAAACAAGGTATCCAATTGAGTTCGCGCTTTGAAAATCCCTGGGGCAGGATGTTTTGCTACTATACCCTGTATGCGATTCATAAAACGTTTGATAATCCCCGGGAGGCTGAAACCGCGTTAAAAGCCTGCCTTGCCATTGTCGACGAATTGAACCTGTCGATCGACAAAGGCATTGCCGGTTTATTTGGACCGGTAGTAGAGACTGCTCCGGCCGGGCTACGGGTCTTTTGCTTTGGAAGGTTCAAACTATTTAAAGGCGATGAAGAAATAAGGATTGAAAAGTGGAAAAGCAAAAAAGCCATAGCTATTTTTAAATATTTAGTATTGACCCGCGCACAAGGGTATAAATCAAAAGAAATTTTAATGGAATGGTTATGGCCTGAAAAAGATCCCAAGCAGGTAGTCAACCGGTTTTATGTGACCATGCACACTTTAAGAAAAAGTTTAGAACCTGATCGTAAAAAGGGGATGAAATCCGCTTACGTCGTCAGCCATGAAGATGCTTACCGGCTTGATCTTGGTGCCGACGGTGAGGCGGATATTGATGTATATTCCCGGGAAATCAAATATGCCAGGCAAAAACGATCAGAGCCGATGAAGATGATCAGCCATCTTTTAAACGCGGAAAAAATTTATACCGGAGAACTTTTTGAAGAAGATCCCTACGCGGATTGGTGCTCCCGGGAACGGGAGTATTATAAGAGTGAATATTTAAAAATAGTAAAAGAAATCATGGCCTATTATCGAGATGGGGCAATGTTTGAAAAGTGTATTGAATATGCGCAAAAATATCTGGCGATGGATAAGTACGGCGAAGAAGTATACCGCTTTTTGATGAAGCTGTATGATGCCCAAGGCAACAAAGCCATGGTCGCCATGATCTATGAAACCTGCAAGCAAAATATCGAAAATGATTTATGCTGTGAATTAAGTCTTAGAACTCAAAGACTATATGAAGAACTGTCAAGGCCCTCTTGAATCATGGATAACTTATTTAGATTGATCTGCCAACGACGCGGCTATCGATAGGCAATGCGTCATTTTAGTCGTCGCCGAGCCATAATTCCGGTCGTGCCAGGATATAATTAAATATTTTATCCAGTATTTTTTGTAAATCTTCATTTTTGTCACAATATTGCACACCGATGCGGGCAATTTTTTTGGCGGCAATGGGTTGAATCCAGCGGATCTCAACGTCGATAACGATCGGCGACTCCAATATGGGAAGATCAATTTCCACGGTCAATTTATCGCCGGACTTTTGTTTTGTTATTGGATCCTCAATTTTGGCATAAAAGCCGAAGCCGTTTTCTCCCAGATCCAGAAGTGGATAGGTATTTTCCCGCTTCAATGTAAACTCTATGGGCGATGCTTCCGTATAAACGATTCGGCAGAATGGCTTCGCATCTTTTTTCAGAGAGGCAGGGATGTTGGTGGAAAG
This sequence comes from uncultured Desulfobacteraceae bacterium, assembly GCA_964440555.1. GTDB lineage: Bacteria > Desulfobacterota > Desulfobacteria > Desulfobacterales > UBA5616 > CAYTSY01. The sequence continues at coordinate 1,089 of CAYTSY010000182.1, read as the reverse complement.
TTGACTCTCTTGGATGATTTCGCGGCCGGTGTTTCGATTATGTAGTTCCGCTTCGGTCGAAATCACCACGGATTTGTCACAGCGAACACAAACCCATACCTTGCCGTCTACCCGGACGACTCTTTCCGCCAGTCCGCAATTATCGCATCGAATTTGAATTGTCTCATGTTCCATTTGGTTTGATCCTTCTTGCCTTTTGATCGTCCACTATACGAATATCCCCCCACAAGGTAAAGAGCGGAAAGGGGGCCTGCCGCTTGAAGTCAAAATTGCTTGTGTGCAAATGGGATGAGATCGCAAAACATGAAAACCATAATAAAGGAATGGGTTATAGATGTCAAGATATCAAAAAATAAGAGTTCGATGGTTTTTTTGAACCGCCCGGCGTGAACCGGTTCTGCAGAAAACTGATGAGCAATCGTTTTCCCCGCTGATTCAATGTCGCTTTAGGATTTGAGTTTGTTTTTCATGGGCAAGATGTCTGCGATCGTGCTTGTTGCGCAACAAGTATTCATCGCCTTTCGAAACGCCTGGTTCTCAGGATCGATGAGCTTCACCACCGTTTCCAGGGCGCCGACGAGGATTTCCTGCTGGGCCTTGGGGATCTCGTCCAGCAGTGTTGCAACGATTTTCAAGGATTCCTGGTAAAGCTGATCATGGATCCGCTTCCCGGGTTCCGTGATTTGAACCGTCACCACGCGTTGGTTATCCGTCTTGCGGGTGCGTGCGACCAAACCTTGTTTTTCCAATTTTTCCACAATCCGGGTCAGGGTGCTTTGATGAATAGCCACGTCTTCGGCCAGGGCGTTCATGGATTTGGGGCCTTCCATCAAGGACTCAAGGGTATAGCATTGCTGCACCGTGATGGGGCAGGGCGAAAGTTGAGCACGCATCAGACGGCCCACTCTGCGTGAGAGATAGGTAAAGGCGTGATAGGTTCTTTGGGCCAGTGGTTTGTTTTTCAACTTTGCCCTCCTGTTTATTCTTTACAATACCATCCTGCCTCCCATTGTCAAGGATCGCGATTGTCTCATCAGGGCAATCGCATGTAAAAGATGCCCTTTCATCGGGGTCGGGGTCGGCATCGGT
>CAYTSY010000181.1:818-5604 GCA_964440555.1 uncultured Desulfobacteraceae bacterium | reverse complement strand
TCAGGAGGTCAGCCGGGTCGATGCATAGTGAGCAGGACGCCAGCTAAGGCGCCTTGACGACACTCCCGGATTTGATACAGCTCGTACAGACAGAGATCCGTTTCACCCTGCCGTCTCGCAGAGCCTTTACTCTCTGGAGATTTGGATTAAATCTTCTTTTGTTTACATTGTGGGCGTGACTCACCGTATTCCCCACCATGGGTTTCTTGCCGCATATTTCGCACATTTTCGACATGATAAAATCCTCTTTCCCTATTGATGCCAAAAAGCCTCAGGCGGGGATTTTCCCATCCAAGGCTTTGTGACTAAAGCAGTCGATGTTTTCAAAAGAGTCTCTCTTTACTTGAATAATCCAACCGGGGCAAGTCTTTTTTATTGTCCGTCGATTTTTTTATTCGGTCGAGGCCGGGTGATTCTTAATATTTTCTTCGCACATCGCCATATATTTCAGGGCTCTCTGATGGACACCGACATCGGGGTATTCTTTTAAAATGGCCTCAAAGCGGTGCAATGCAGCATCGTACTGCTTATTCTTGAAATAAAAAATACCGACATAAAAATCGTGTTCCGCCAGACTTTTCCGGCACGCATCGATGTTTTCCCTTGCCCTTAGCGCGTACGGGTCTTCCGGGTATTGGCGGGTCAGCCGCAAAAAGGCATCCAGGGCATTTTTTGCATACGTCTGATCCCTGTCGATAGTGTCCATCTGATCAAACCAGCATCTTCCGATCTGATAGATTACATAAGGAACGGCTTCGTTTCTCGGGTGAAGATTTTCAAATTCCTGATACGCCGTAACTGCGGATTCATATTCTCTTATATGATAATTCGCGTCGGCGATTTTAAGCTGGGCCAGGGTCGCCAACTTGCTGAATGGATACCAGTCCTTTAATTTTTCAAAACTTATGATGGACGCCTTATATTTTTCATCTTTAAATTGGGCCATCCCTTCGGCGGCCAGTTCCTGAGCCGGTTTTTCGTCTTTTATTTCTTTCCCCGAACAGCCCAAAAAAACCGCAAGAATTACCAAACAATTAAAAATCAATCGTTTAATCATAATATCTTTTCTATATAATGTTGTGCGACGTTGGCTGCAATCGCGGCATCGCCGACTGCCGTGACAATCTGGCGCAACGGCGTATTCCGGACATCTCCCGCAGCGTACACGCCCGGGGAAGATGTTTCCATATTACAGTTCACCGATATGAACCCCCATTCGTCGAGTTTTACGGAATCGCCCAAAAACCGGGTATTCGGCTGAATGCCCACCCAGATAAAGCAACCATCCACCGCGAGCACCCTGGATTCACCGGTCTTGAGGTTTTTGACCGCGATTTTTTCAACCTGGGTTAAGCCACCGATGATGCCTGTTGCCACAGAGTCCCAAATTAACTCAATTTTATCATTCTGAAAGGCCCGCTCCTGAAGAATGGCTTCCGCCCTGAGTTGGTCCCTTCGATGGATCAGGTAGACCTTTTTTACAAATTTTGTCAGGTAAAGGCTCTCCTGAACAGCGGCATCGCCGCCCCCCACCGCTGCAACCACCCGATGTTTATAAAAAGGGGCGTCGCAGGTCGCGCAGGAGGAAACCCCTTTACCGTAAAAGACATCTTCCCCGGGAATTCCGAGTTTTCTGGGCGAAGCGCCGGTGGCAATAATGACCGTTTTCGATGAGATGGTTTTGCCGGGCAGACGAATCGTTTTAGGGTTATGTGTAAAGTCGACGGAAAGCACCTCCTGGGTTTCAACGGCCAGACCAAATTTCCTTGCTTGTTCAGTCATCTTCTCAACTAAGTCCACACCGCTTATTCCTTCGGGAAAACCCGGAAAATTTTCAACCTGGTCGGTCACCAGAAGCTGACCGCCGGGGGCTGTTTTTTCAAGCAAAAGAACATTGAGTTTTGCCCGGGATGCATATAAACCCGCCGTAAGGCCGGTCGGCCCGCCGCCGATAATGACAAGATCAAAATCTGCCTGACTCATTTCCGTCGCTTCCTAAATCACTTTATTGATGGATTCTTCCAGCTTGGATTTCGCGACCATGCCGGTTATCTGGTCGGAGACCTTGCCGCCTTTAAACACCATAAGCGTGGGAATGGCCCTGATACCGTACTTCCCGGGAGTGATCGGGCTTTCATCCACATTGAACTTGGTAAATTTCATCTGGTTTCCGAAGGTTTTGGCAAGTTCCTCAATGACCGGAGCAATGGCTTTGCACGGTCCGCACCATGGCGCCCAAAAATCCACCAGAACGGGTTTGTCCGATTGCAGCACTTCCCCTTCAAAATTTCCGTCATCGATCTCCAATATGCCTTCCGCCATAATTTCTCGTCCTTTCAATGGGTTTTGGTTTGTACGGGAGAAAAAATTTAATATTGCTATTTATAATCGTATCAGTACATAATGTCAACCTATCATCTCATTTTCACGTGTGACCACTTGCTCGGGTGGTTGTACCAACCACAACGTGTTTTCCGAAACAAGACCGAATAGAGACTGAGAGAAATGGATTCTCAGATTAAATACATAAGAATCAAAAAGTGCCTGCAGGAATTGCCGCATGGAAGGTAAGCTTCGCATCGGCGCGTTGATTTCAGGAGGCGGGACCAATCTCCAGGCCATTATCGATTCGTGTGAATCGGGAAAGATTGATGGCGAAATGGTGTTTGTGGGGTCGGACAATCCCGAAGCAATCGGGTTAAGCCGCGCAGTCAGACACGGCATTCCCTTTTTTGTCGTCGATTACGCTGAGATTATTCGCAGATACAAAATAAACCCTTCGAGTATCCACATTCCCGACGATGTTGCGTGGGAGGATATTTTCAAAAAGCAGCGTCTTTTTTCCCACAAAGACAAGTCAGGGGAACTGGGATCATTGTTGATCCCCCGAATTGCCGCCGAAGCCGCTTTGCTCCATAATATGACGGTTTATCCGGCGGATCTCATCGTGCTTGCCGGATTTATGAGAAATTTGACGCCATACTTCATTGACAAGGTAAATGCGGGGTCTGCGGTTCCCCGTATCATGAACATACACCCTGCCCTGCTCCCCGCCTTCCCTGGGATGGACGGGTATGGAGACACGTTCCGATACGGCTGCAAAATCGGGGGATGTACGGTTCACTTTGTCGACTATGGGGAAGATTCGGGTCCCATCATCGGACAAAAATCATTCCCCATCGGGCAGGAAGACACCCTGGACGCGGTGAAGGAAAAGGGATTGCGTCTGGAATGGGAACTATACCCGGAATGCATTCAGCTTTTTGCCCGGGGACGGTTGAAAACGGTTAACAAAACCTTTGACCTGGAAAATGGCGGGATATCCAGGAGAACCATAGTGGAGGTCCTCCCCTTCAGGGGAGCCGAGCTATCCCCCGGTCGTTAAACCCACCCGAATTCGCAGTTCAGGTTAATCCCGGCCTTGTCTCATCCCAGGTAGGCCTTTTGAATCGCCGGATTTGAAGCAAGTTCTGCCGCCTTGCCTTCCATGATAATACAGCCGGCCTCCATCAGATAGGCACGGTGGGCATACTTTAAGGCAATGCGTGCGTTTTGTTCCACAACGAAAATCGTGACGCCCGCCTTGTTGAGATCCTGAAGAACCTTAAACAATTCCTTCATCAGAAGCGGGGCAAGCCCCATGGAGGGCTCATCGAGCAGAATAAATCCGGCGCCTGACATGAACGCCCGTCCCATGGCCAGCATCTGCTGTTCACCACCGCTCAACGTGTCAACCCGTTGGTTTTTTCTATCCGCCAGTCTGGGAAACAGCGAAAAAACCCGGTCATAATCCTTTTCTATTCCGCTTCGGCCCTTTCTGGCATAAGTTGCCAGCTTCAGGTGCTCCAGTACCGTGAGGTTTCCGAACACACGCCGGCCTTCGGGGACAAGGGCGATCCCGTGCCGGGAGACGATATGATGTGTTGAAACCGGTAACAGATCAACACCGTTGAACCTGATCCGTCCCATCGTTACATGCGGACCTTCCGGTGGCGGCAGTCTCATGATGCTCATCAGCGTTGTCGATTTGCCCGCGCCGTTTGCCCCAAGAAGCACCGTGATTTCACCCGGATTGACCCGAAGCGAGACGCCGTGAAGGGCTTCGATGTGGCCGTATCGGACATGGAGGTTTTCAATTTCAAGCAAGGTCATCTCCATCATTTCCCAGATAGGCCTTTACGACACAAGGGTTGTCCCTTATTTCCGAGGGAGTCCCATGCGCGATAATTTCTCCGAAATCCATAACGGCAATGGATTCGCAGACCGACATGACTACCTTCATCTGGTGTTCTATCAAAAATATGGTGAGTTGAAATTTTTCCCTTATAAACCGGATCAGTGCGATCAGCCTGTCAATGTCCGAAGGATTCATTCCGGCAGCCGGTTCATCCAAAAGCAGCAGGTCGGGGTGAACCGCCAGGGCCCGGCCGATTTCAACCCGGCGCTGCAATCCATAAGGCAAATTTTTGGGAAATTCATCAGACCATTCCCCAAGTTCAAGATTGTCGAGAATTTCCAGTGCATTGCGGCGGATTGCGTTTTCACTTTCCTTAAAACGGCGGGTTAAAAACATGGCATCCGCAAGCCCATAGCCCAGCTTGGAATGCCGGGCGACACACAGGTTTTCCAAGACCGTCATTGAATTCCACATGCGGATGTTTTGAAAGGTCCGTCCCAACCCCAGCGCTGTGATCTCATGGGGTTTTAAACCGGCAATGGATTTACCGTGCAAGCGGATGACGCCGAGCGAGGGTTTGTAGAATCCGGATACAAGGTTGAAAACGGT
>CAYTSY010000181.1:0-808 GCA_964440555.1 uncultured Desulfobacteraceae bacterium | reverse complement strand
GTTTGGCCCGATCAGCCCCCGGATTTCGCCTTCTCTCAGCGTGAGATCGAAATTCAGCACCGCCTGAAGCCCGCCGAAAGTATGGCTGACGCCCTGCATTTCCAGAATGGACACGTCAGGTGGCCTTTCCGGCGGGGAAATAACGGCGTAATACCGGGAAGACATCGGGAAGCTCCCGGTTGCCCATGATTCCTTCCGGCCTCAGCAGCATCAATATAATTAAAAGCAACGGGATCAACACCCATTTAATCACCTGGAGCGGCCTTAATAATTCCATCAGAATGGTAAAGAAAATTGCGCTCATTACCGATCCGCTCAAGGAGCCCATGCCGCCCAGATACACCATGACCATTATTTCCGTCGATTTCATAATGGTGAATGATCCCGGGCTGATATATCCCAGCACATGGGCAAAGAGTCCGCCGGCGATTCCCGCAAGCCCGCTGGAAAGCATAAATGCGACCAGTTTCATTTTCGGGGTATTGACGCTCATCATTTCAGCGGCGATTTCATCATCGCGCACGGCGATAATTCCCTTCCCATAAATGGAGGAGACAAAGCGGCGCAACACAACGATCGTCAAGCCGGCAAAAAAAAGGGTCCATATCACCAGCCAGGGCATTGGAAAGGTTTCGGACATGCCGGTTACGACCTTTCGCATTCCCATAAAGCCCCTTGCGCCTCCGATGGCCTGAATATTTTCAATCGCGCTTTTCACGATATAATTTACAGCAAGGGTAATGATGGCCAGATAGTCCCCCCTTGTCCTGAAACTCGGCACTGCTACAAGCAGACCGGCGATGGCCGC
>CAYTSY010000180.1:2640-5661 GCA_964440555.1 uncultured Desulfobacteraceae bacterium | reverse complement strand
ATAGTTGCTCAATCTCATCGAATGTAAGAATCTCACTTCTTTTTTTTAGCTGAATGCCTCCGTGTGGCATACAATAATTACATCGGAGATTGCATCTATCGGTAACTGAGATGCGAAGATATGTGTGCTTCCTATTATAAGAATCGATTAATTGTTTCATTATTTATTTAATATGTTTTCACTGCAGAGACGCAGAGAAAAATTTTTCATTTTGCATTTTGACTTTTACCTTGAAATAAAAATCCCCGTCTCTTATGGAAAGGACAGGGAAAAATTTTCATTTGCGCCAAAGGCGCATCCGCCTATGGCGGAGACTCATTTTATCATTGTCTCATCGAGTCATTGATTCAATTATGAAAGTTTAGAAACAACTATCATATTTTCAATGATACAATGATTCAATGAATCAATGTAAAAATTATCTTTTTCTCCTTTCCAAATTCGGGAGGCACTTACCTTTCGGTCAGCACCCGTCGCGACTCTATTCGAGAGACATGGACGAATAAATGGATTTGTCCTCCTTAACCTTTATTTTGTGTAAAATCTTGAAGATAAATATTTTCAGACATAGGTTTCTCGTCCATGTCTCGAGCCGTGAAGTCAGTTTCGACTTACTGGTCTGTTACCATATCTATTGACTTAGGTAGCGAGACTCGGAGTTTTATCAAAGAACTAGTTGTATCAAATATAATTCATTTTAATCTCAGATACAAAACGATCAATGTCCATGTTTCTTTTCTTCCAACTCAATCTTCTTTGAGAACACAAAAAAATACTCAGCCGGTTTATCGGATTGATTCTTTATCTCATGTTTCGTATCAGGTGGTATGTAAATCATTTCTCCTGAATTAAGTGTTACCAGCTCGGATCCTTGCTGAAATACTGTGAGCATTCCATCTAAACAATAAATAATCTCTCTGTAATTGCCTGTGCTGTGTTCGTCAACGCTATCGCCGGGTGCGAGCAATTTTTTTCCTCCTCCAAATCCATCGGTTTCAAACTCCATTTTGTCGAGATCAATTCGGCTGACCGACGTTGGGACTATTTCACCTGGTTTCGGTACAGTCAACTTTTTCTCGCCCAGGCTCACTGCTTTAGCATGTATCCTTTTTATCAACGAGAATTCTGGAATTTTTATACCTTTCCTAAAAGAATGCCCCTGCCAATGACTGACACGCGAGTGGGGATAAATTTTCTGGTAAAACATCCCTTCCACCACCACTTCATATCCTACACAATCGGTGGGGAACTTGTGAATAAGCTCAGGGAAGTTCACTAATACCCCCTCACCTTTTCCATCCTTTGATACTACTTCGATGAAGCAGCCTTCATTCGTACAAGCTGATGCGATTATTCCCTCGATCATTACATCCTTGTTGTAATATTTCTCCGGATGATCAATCAACTCATTGATTGGCGTGGTTTCTTTCAAAGAAAATTCCTTTCCGATATGTTTCCATTGTGCATCAGCTGGAGTAAGAGTCATCTCGATTAACGAGATGATGATTGCAATTGGTAGTAATCGCATGATTTTTCCTTTAATTGGTTTTATAAGATAAAATTTCATTCCATTGTATTTTGGATAGTGAATTCCCAAGCACAAAAAGCATTGGTGACAGGATCGGGTGGACAACTTATACAGCGAGTTAGAATCCGAGGATCAACTGATTTTGCAAACCGGGTAAATTCAACTATACCAACGGACTTACAATGAAATGGCGGAAGGTTTTTCTCACTCCGAGTTTTCTGAACTCGACACTCCACCATCCTGAATATCATTGTTTTATCATCAACCCATTCAATTCCCTGTTTATTTATTGCAGCATAAAGACGATAACCGAAAGCCCGTTCGAGCGTCTTCAGCCCACTGTTTCCGGGAATGTTAAACTCCTTCATAATACGTCGAGCTTCTGCAACGGCAAACCTGTTCCACGAATTTGTATCGAGCTCGATCGCTGCTTCCATTCCGTATTTTTCTTCAGCGGCTAAAAACCAACAGCTATCGTGAGATAACCAATTTTTGGCATATACTTTAAGAAGCTTTATTAATTCTTCCCGTGTTAGATTATCAAACAGTTCCATTTAGTGAATTCCTTTTTGCGATGAAACATAATTACACATTTTGCTTTCCTAAAGCAATGCATGTTAGATTTAGCGGCGTATGAACTTCTTTAATTTCGCGATATTGTGTTTCGAGAAACGATTTTATCTGTACCATATTCAATATCCCACGAGGATGATCATTCCCATAAAGTATCTGATGAACTTTTTGAAGTTCACTAAAACCAGTTTCATTGAAATCGCCAATTATTAACGAATTCTTTCCTGAATGTACTCGGATGAGTTCTTTGAGACATACATCAGGATGCTCGAGATGATGAAACGTGTTCATAGAGATAACAGAAGAAAAGCTCCCGCTATTAAACGTTAGTGATTCCATATCGAGCATAAGGAATTTTACTTTGTGAAGATACTCTTTACCGATTCGCATTTCCGCTTTGTCTTTATCTTCGGTTGATACATCACCTGTAATTACATCGTAACCAAGGCGAGTCAACACAGCCGACATTCTACCAGTTCCAGTAGCAAGATCGAGAATCGGGTCGTTTTTATTATGTGTAGCATAGCTGAGGGTTTCAGAATACTCGGCAGCTAGATTGTATCCCCAGCGTTGCAATAGTTTATCGCTATCGGTGAGAGAAATAGATGCTATTAATTTAGTAATATCTTGCATATAACACTAATTTTTATTTGAATCTGTTATCTGATCTAGTATCATTTGAGTTTTCTTTGCCTTTTAACCAACCTACTTTATCAGTGATTCGGTTATCGAATTTCGGATAAAACGGTTTAATGTCCAATAACGGTGTTCTATCAATTATATCAACGTCTTCGACATGCAATATGTTTTTGTCAACACTTATTAAGCGGACAGTTGAAATACCAATAGCATTTGGTCGAGCGGGTGATCGTGTTGCAAATATTCCGTGCTCTTCATTATCCATAAAAGGCACTACCCTC
>CAYTSY010000180.1:0-2630 GCA_964440555.1 uncultured Desulfobacteraceae bacterium | reverse complement strand
GTGAGGTGAAAGTGATAAATTAATATTATATGCGAGAATCCTTCGATATCTTTTAAACCTTCTGTAAATTCAGGATATAATTCAATTGTTCCTTTCACACCTTTTGCATTTAGTGGTTGAATCGGAACACCCGAAATTTCGGTATAGGGTGAATGGATTATTCCAATTTGTTTAAAATATATTTTATATCCCATAGTTGTTATAATAATATTGGTATTATTTTAGAAATCAAACCTGCCTTAATCTTAGTGTTTTCTGCCACCAAAGAAGTTATAATCTACTTGGTTCATAGACCCGTAACTAATGCTTAATCTCAATTGATATTCCGCCATAGAACATTGTTCCGTAAATAGGCGCATACATAAAAGCGGCATCGTCTAAATGTCTTTCGTCTTGTATGTAATTGAAAATATTATTTACACCCGCATAGATTTTGAAATTATTTAATCTTTTGGAAACACGGGCATTGAAAATCATAAAAGGTTCAGTTTTCTTTATCTTCGATTCGTAATTATGATCCTCGCTATAATAATCAATATACATATTCCCCTGAAAATTACCGGTCAGACTGAAACTCCATTCCTGGGAGTTGTATTCAATTTTCAAATTTCCGGTTGTGGAAGGGAATCTTGGAATATATTTGCTGTCACTTTCATATTGTGTCCCCCTCCAATCTTCTCTGGCATGTTTATATTTACCCTGATTGAAGGAAGCATCAATTCCTAAATCTAAATTTTTTGCCGGGTTTGCCTGAACAGATAATTCAACACCTTGAACAAAAGCATCATCAATATTTTTCCATTGATAATCATATCCTAAGGCGGCAACATTAGCATCGGCATCGGTAAACCCGATTTTGTTCTTCAAATCGGTACGGAAAATATTTGCGCTTATTCTAATGTATTCACCATAAAAATCTGCTGAGAAATTATAACTTAACGACGTTTCAGGTTTCAGGTCTGATGATTTCCATACACGAGGCGAACCGCTGCAAAGATGCAAGTCTTCGGAGAAGCCATAAGGTGCGCGAAAACCGGTTCCTGCATTGGCTCTTAATATAATCTTTTCTGATATCTCATATTTTATTGCTAATCTTGGATTGACGCTGGTTTTATTGAAATTAGTTTTGGGAAAATCTGAATCAAAAACCTGGCGGTCGGATGCGTATTCTTCGCCTGAATGATGATTGTCAATTCTAATCCCGGGGACGAGCATTAATTTTTTATTAACAACCCATTCATCTTGCAAAAAAGTACCAAATTCTCTTGCCGATTTATTTCCGCTCGATTTGTAGGATTGTCCTAAATAGCTGCTCCCAGGATCAACCACAACGTACATTCCTGATTCGTCAAGCTTGTCGTAAAAACTTTGCAAGCCGATAAGTAAGTTATGATTATCAAGCGTTGTACTAAAAGTTAATGTTGATGTTAATGAATTCTCTTTAGCAAGATAAGGTCTCATATTTCGCACATCGGGCACACCGCCGTTGTGTGTTGCCAAATAATCTCCAAGGTAGGTATCATTTGTAGCTTCCCGATTGTGGTTCACATAAGCAATGGAAAAATTTAACTTAGATTCTATTCCGATTTTTTTATCATAATTAAGTTGAGTTTCGTAACGATCAGTAACAATGTTTTCCGTGCCCTCTGTAAAGGGGTTTTTAAAATAATTATCAGTCATTGTCCCGCCTTGTCTTTTTTCAAATACCGCTTTACCTCTTATTATAAGTTTATCATCACTAAGAAATGCATCATTGATAAATAAACCGAAGCCAGCATTTGTCAGGTTTGCTGCAACCCTGTCTGAAATACCGTCTTTATTTTTTACTTCATTTATGGTAAGACCGGGACCTGTTTCATCAATAGCATCTTCAGTTAATTTTTGAGCAAAAATATTGAGTCCGATATTGCCCTTGTCATTTCTCAAGGAAGATGAAACATCGTACTTATTTGTATTATAATTTCCAAATTGAACATCGATATTAGTGGACGGCTGAAAAGATGGTTCTTCGGTTACAATGTTAATTGCGCCTGCTACAGCGCTGCTGCCGTATAAAGCTGAACCGGCTCCTTTGACAACTTCAATTTGAGCTATATCAACAGTACCCATTTGTTGTAGTCCATAAACTCCTGCTAATCCTGAATATATTGGCTGTCCGTTAATTAATACCTGTGTGTGCTCAGCACCAAGTCCTTGCATTCTAACCATTGAAAAATTACAATATTGGCATTGTTGTTCGACCCTTACCCCTGGCATTCCTTCCAAAGCCTGATAAAGATTGCATGCATTTTTATTTTCAATTTCCTGCATTGTTATTACTTCTGTACGCACCGGTACATCTTTAATGTAATGTTTTGTTCTTGTGCCGGTAACTACAACCTGTTCCAAATTTAGAACATCTTCCTTCAGATCAAAATTTATTTGGGAAATATTATGACCTCTTAGTTCAACTTCCACTTCCTGGGATTTGTACCCAAGGAATGATGCTTCCAAAATAAAATTGCCTCTTGGCAAATTTGTTAATTGATAGTAACCATCATCATTTGCAACCGTTCCGATTGCTGTTCCTTTAATAATTATCCCAAAATTGTCATTAGAAACTCTAAGATGCAACGCTATACGGCAATGTA
>CAYTSY010000179.1:0-5671 GCA_964440555.1 uncultured Desulfobacteraceae bacterium | reverse complement strand
TCTCTCCGATAAGATAGGCAACAGGCTCTTCAGCCATTCTTCTTTTGATAAGCTCAAAGAATTGACTTTGGACTTGCGAAGATAACCTTTCATTAAGTTTGATATAGAGGGCTGTTCGGTCAATGTCTAAAAGAGAAGCCAGAAGAAGGTCGCCGTCAAGCCAGAAACTCTCAATCCCTTTTTGTTGAAGTTCTTCTCTTGCTTTGTATAAAGCCTCTTTAATAGTAAGCATTCAGGTGTCAGGTATCAGCAGTCAGAAAATAGCTGTCAGCTATCAGCGGTCAGCAGTCAGTTAATAAAATAGCTGAAAACTGATGGCTGAATGCTGATAGCTACTGAAACCTGAATGCTTACTTTTATAAGCATAGGACAGTTTCTTTAATCACATTATATGAGCGTAAGAACCTTTCTTTCTCTTCTTTTTGGAGGCTAATTTCAGGATAGGAGATTATTCCGCTGCCCGCAATCTCCACTGGAACGCTTATACATATTCCAGAAAACCCATGCCAATCATTTATCAGAGAGGTTAAAGGGAAGATACTTTTTTCATTATTGGCTATAGCCTTAACAACATCAGCTACAGCCAGCCCAACAGCCCAGCCAGCCCCTCCCTTTTTCTTTATCATTTCTGCTCCAGCCTTTCTTGTCCTCTCTGCTATTCTGTCTGGAATATTGCCAAGGAAAACCATTGAATCTCCATGTTCACCAATCACCATAGCCTCAGATTTTAAGCCCTCCCTTATCAAAAAAGACCTGAGTCTTATGGTATCAAGATATGTTCCCAAGCCGAAGACCTTATTAGCTGGAAAACCAGACAACTTGAGGCTAGAGTATGTGAGCACATCTACTGGATTGGTAACGACAAATATTATGCAGTCCTTGTTGTATCGCCCAATATTTCCAATAATCTCTTCCAGCAGAAGCAGGTTCTTCTTTATAAGGTCAAGTCTACTCTCCTCTGGCTTCCTGCGTAAACCTGCTGTAATGATAATAAGCTCTTTATCAGCAAGTTCTGGATAGTCGGAAGCCTTTGCCTGAGTTTTTGTAATCCCTATTCCCTGACTTATATCCTCTGCCTCTCCTTCTGCCAGTTCCTTATTTACATCAATCAACAGAATCTCTTCTGCCACTTTTGATGTAGCGATAGCAAAAGCAGAAGTCACCCCAACCCTTCCAGCCCCAATTATTCCTATCTTCATTTTTCCTCCTTTATACATCAAATATTACCCTTGTCTCCCAACCTTCTTCTTTCTTCTCTATCTTGATAAAATGGTAGGTGACGGTCTTTATTTCTGCTTTAAGCTCGTGGTGTTTTTTTATCTTCTCTCCAAGGCACAATGCCTTGACGCTATTTTCAGAAAATTCCACAAAGAATTCAGAGAATAGATACCCTTTTGTTGTCTGCCAATAAAGGAGTTCAGAAAGCATATTCACCAAAAGCTCCTCTCTGTCTGCCCCAGATGCTCTAATCTCTATCTTTTTATCTTGCCTCACATCCTCAAGGTCTGCCAGAATAGAGAACATACCAAAGGCTGTATTAGCAAAGGCTTCTTCCTCTGTCTTTCCAAAGCCGATAATCCCAATATCTGCTGTGTGGTCAAATATTTTGAATCTCATCATAATAAAGACAAACTCTACACACGATTTTTTTCTTTGGGAGCTTATGGATTTTAGTTTTTTTGCCACAGGATTTCATAAACAGTTATCTCTTCGCCTATCCCTTTTATCTTGCAAGACCCTATTTTTACTGCGGATATTTCCTTATACGATTTTGCATCTTTATAGACCTGTTCACTTACGAAAATTTGCCCACCGCTTGCCTTATGCTCTATGCGGCTGGCAATATTTACATTTGTGCCAAAGAAATCATCTCTTTTCAGGGTTACTTCACCACTATGCAGACCAATCCGCATTTTTAAGTCAGGCTCATCTGGACGATTCCTATTAAAATCAGCAAGAGCCTTTTGAAGATTGATGGCTGCCTCCACTCCATTCGAAGCACTTTCAAAGGCAGCCATATAGCTGTCACCAATATTCTTTACATAAAAACCGCTTTTCTCAATGATAGGCAGAGCTATCGTATCAACCTTTTCTCTTGTTTTATCCCACCAGGCATCACCGAAGCGATTAGTAAGTTCAGTTGAGCCTTCAAGGTCAGTAAACATCACCACTAAGATCATTCGGCTTTTACCTTTGGTTTTGAGATAATCTTTGAGTTTTGGAGTAGATTCTTGTTTTATGATTTGTAAAAAAGTCTCCGAAAGTTCGAACGAATCCTTTATAAAAACCTGGATAAATTTTCCTTGGTTGGTCTGATGCTTTTGTTCAACTGATTCTTCGGATGGTGGGCTTTGATTTTTAGGACCTTTGGTTTGATGTGGTCTTCTTCTAAAACCAACAACAATTGCTAAAATGATTACGATAATCCCCCCAATACTTACTTTATTGTTTGTAATGTTTACAATAACAGAAATAAAGGATGTTTTGGTAGTTTTGTCATCTGTCGCATCTTCTTTATTTTCTAATCTCTCTATATTTCTTTTGAGCGTTTCTTTTCCTGCAGAAGGAATCTTTTTTTCTACAACAGGTTGAGTATCTTTTTTTATAGGGAGACTGGATGGTGTAGAAGGAGTAGTAAATGGTGGAATTGTAGGAATAGTCAAAGTAGGGGTGTCAGTGGATTGAGCATCCTCCAAAGGAATTCCTTCCAATTTTCTTAACTCTATATCATATTTTCTCTTTGACTTTAAGTATCTGCTGTAATCTATTTCTCCATTCTCATATTCAGAATTTAACTTCTCAATCATTTTCTTCTGAGCTTCTATTTGAACTTTAATTGAATTATTCTCTGTAATATCAGCTTGTAACTCAACTTTCTCTAACCCTATAAGTAGTCCGACTATAAAAAAGATACTAAAGGCGAGATTTCTTTGATGATTACAAGAGTCTTTTGAAATTTTCATAGTTATTCTCCTTTTTCTTTCGGTATGGAAGAATTCAGTTCTTTCAATTTGTTTTCCAACTGAATTAACTTTATATCATATTCTTTACTTGACTTTAAGTATCTGCTGTAATCTATTTCTCCCTTCTCATATTCAGAATCTAACTTCTCAATTATTTTCTTCTGGGCTTTTATTTCATCCTCTTTGGCTTCTATTTCGTTCTCTAAATCTTTGATGTGCAATTTCAGCAGGGACTTGTCACTGACTTTTTTAATAGTCTCGGTAATAATCTCTGGGTGATAAAGATATCCTGCAAGTTGCTCAAAACTATACACCTCGTTTCCTCTGTGAAAGGTAATATATTTTCCACCCTGCAGTGATGAGTCATAATAGTATTGTGGCGTATAGGAGACCCATTCGCCATCTATAAATCCAAAGGTAGTAAGCAGAAGGTCGCCAGTTTTTGTATTCCAAAGCCTTACACTACCATCTTTACTTCCAGAGGCAATGTATATTCCATTATTCGGGCTAAAGGCAACAGAATTAACCCGAGATGTATGCCCTGTAAAGGTTTTGACAGGGTTTCCAATCTCCAATAGTCGTATGGTTTTATCGCTACCTCCAGAGACAATGTATATTCCATCAGGGCTAAAGGCAACAGAATTAACATAACCTGTATGTCCTCCAAATGTTTGGATCTGCTTTCCTGTTTCAGTTTCCCATAGCTGGACGGTTTTCCAGCTACCAGAGACAATGTATTTTCCATCAGGACTGAAGGCAACAGAAGAGACATCTCCTTTGAAAACCCTAACCTGCTTTCCTGATTCAATCTTCCATAGTCGTATGGTTCTATCATCACTTCCAGAGGTAATATATCTTCCATCCGGGCTAAAGGTAACAGAATTAACATAACCTAGATGTCCTCCAAAGGTTCTGATCTGCTTTCCTGTTTCAGTCTCCCATAGCTGGACGGTGCTATCACCTCCAGAAGCAATGTATTTTCCATCCGCATCCGGGATAAAGGCAACTGAATTAACTTTAGATGTGTGACCCTTAAAGACTCTGATCTGTTTTCCTGTTTCACCCCCCCATAGTCGTATGGTTCTATCATCACCACCAGAGGCAATGTATCTTCCATCCGGGCTGAAGGCAATGGAATTAACATAACCTATATGTCCTTCAAATATTTTGATCTGCTTTCCTGTTTTAGTCTGCCATAGCCGTATGGTGTTACTTCCTCCAGAGGCAATGTATTCTCCATCAGGGCTAAAGGCGATAGAACAGATACAATCTGTATGTTCTGTCTGAAGCACAATCTCACACAAGGATGGGTCAATTACTTTGAAAGGTTTAAACCGTCCCCAAATGATTGTTCCGCTATCTTCCTTCCTTCTATCAAAACTGGAGTCAACAGAATTAACCCCAGATGTATGCCCTTCAAAGATTTTGATGGGGTTTCCTGTTTCAGTTCCCCATAGTTGTATGGTCTTATCACTACTACCAGAAACAATGTATCCATCCCGGCTAAAAGCAGCAGAATTAACACTGTCAGAATGTCCTTCAAGTGTTCTGACAAGTTCACCTGTTCCTGTATTCCACACTTTAATGGTCTTATCCGCACCTGCGGAGAGGATATAACTGCCATCCGAATTAAAAGAGACAAAACGAACTGATTTGGAATGTCCCTCAAAGGCTCTAATGAGCTTGCCCTCTGTCTTCCACAGCCTGACAATACCATCATTACCTCCAGAGACAATAGATTCGCCATCAGGACTGAAGGCAGCAGAGTAAATTGAAGCACCACTACTAATTCTTCCTCCAGCTTCAGCAGAAACATAGGCCGTAACCGAACCTGTGGTTGAAATTGGTGTACCCCGATCCCATTTTTCTATTGTTCCTTCTATTTCAATTGTCCTGATGAGATGAAATGTTGCTACATCCAAGAGTTTAATGCCTTCATTAGTTGTACAAAGAACATATTTACTATCAGGACTAAATATCATAGAGTGAATTCGGCAATCAGTTATGGAAGGTCTTGGTACAATAACGCACTTACCTGTTTTTATCTCCCAAAGAGCGACTGTTTCTCTATACCATCCAGCAGCAACATATTCGCTATTAGGACTAAAGGCAATAGACCAAATCTCACCTTCATCATTGAATGTTTTGATAATTTCTCCTGTGGATACATCCCAGATCTTGACAGTTTTATCGCTACTCCCAGAGGCAATATATCTTTCATCCGGGCTGAAGGCTATTGAATTAACACTGCCAGAATGTCCCTCTAATGTCCGAATAAGATTCCCAGTCTCTTTCTTCCACAACTTTATTGTCTTATCAGAACTTCCAGAGGCGATATACTTTCCGTCAGGACTAAAGGCTACTGAAGTAACAACATCGGCATGTCCGGTCTGAAGGAGAATCCCAGCCTCCTCTTTTGCTCCCACATCCTGAGCCCAGCCAATCAAAACCGCACTCACCACTCCCAAACCAACCATCAATCTCTTCATCATTTCCAACTCTTTTAAAATATTATCCGTGCTAATCCGTGTCTAAAAATATTTCTTTGACTTTGGATTTACACAGATTTTCACGGATTCTTAAATATTATCCATGTTATTCTGTGTCTAAAAGAAATCAACTTAGTGCTACTCTCGGTAACGGTTTTTTAAGTCCTTTGTTTTCAATAACTTATAAATGAAATTCCTATACTATCAAGATATTTTTTG
>CAYTSY010000178.1:0-5723 GCA_964440555.1 uncultured Desulfobacteraceae bacterium | reverse complement strand
TCTCAGCGTTATGTAGTTAATGTTTTAAATACAATAGCAGGTCCAAAAACTAGTGATGAGTGGGTTGGTCCTGGTGTGGAAGTATTCAAAAAATATCCTAATGAGGTTTTTTGCATTCCCATATCAACATGTGACCGTTATGATAAGTCAGATAAAAAAAGAGATCCAATACAAGATACTAAATGGTGGACAATTCAAAATCCTGACAAACCAGATCAAACAATTTTAATTGGTGCAGACGAGGGCATGATTACTTTTTATATGTATGATTACAAGAAAAATAAAATAATTTATGACCTTGTTATTATTGAACAGTTAGGACTTAAACTAGGAGAGGTTCCTAATCTATCCTTTTACCCTGCTAAACATGGAAATGATGCAGACTTTTATGGTATATGCGTAATGAATAAAAATAATGTTGACAATCCTGCTGGAAAAGCAGAGATGTTTATGACGTTTACCCCCTCTTTTGCTTATCCACTTGAAAAGTATGGTTTTTTTAAGGTAGATCCGCCTAAAAAGGCAGAACCGAGAATGGATATAACTCGAAATAGGTGAGTGTGCTTAAATGTTTATTGGACAAGTGGGTATAGGTATAAAATCAACAAAAGTTGCTCAAGTTGTTACTGCTAATGAAGCACTTCCACAACTTAAAAAAGATCTTATTATGGTGTTTACGAACATAATTAGGTCTCCCAAACCCGACCAAATTAACAGAATCTTTAAGTTATTACAAGAGCGTAAAATAGACACCTCGTTTATTAATAATAAGAAATTAACTACTGATCAAAAAGCAGAAAAACTAACTGAATTATGTATGTCTAAATTGACTGTAAAGGAAGTAGGAGAGTTAATGAGCACGGATACTGGTACAAAAAGAGAAGAAGTGAACGAAAAGGCAAATATTAACGCAAATTTAGATAATTTTATGGATAAAATTGCGCTTCTTCTTAAAAAAGAAGGACATAGTGATGAAGAAATAGCAAAGGCAAAGGAAGAATATCTTGCAAGCAAAGATGACGCTGCGCGTAGAAAAATTTTAAAAGAATATGGTCTTACAGACGATGAAATAAAAGAGATTTTAAAGTTTCGTCAAAAGGCCTATCAACAAGAACTAGATAAATTTAATGATAAATACATAAACAATTTTATTAATATGCTTGAAAACATGAATAGAGACTTTATGCTTGAGAATACACAAACTTTAATTCGAATATTAACACAGTACGACGGTTCAGCGCTTATGAAAAGGGAATTAAAGGAAGCTCTTGAAGATTATTCTGAAAACTCGGATTCAAAAACAGAAAAGATTGCTAAAGCCGTACTTGATACTGCTAAAAGTGAAGATGTGAGTACTAGTGAACTAAAAAAAGCGGGTTTTGTTTCAATTTGGTGTAAGATATTTAATTACGGGAACAAACGTGCGTTACACTTTTCGGGTTTGTTATAGTTTGAAGAAATGTGTTTTGTTGTAAAACTGCTAATTTATAAGTTTTTCTTATCATATTTTAGTATATGGGAGAGTTTAAAATTGATAAAAAAAAACTTGGAGAAGTTGAACCTAAATCCAATATTAGTAAGAAAGATCCTTTTACAAATGGAGTTAAAAAACTAATTACTGGGGGTCTTATTTTAGGAACTCTTACACTGGGCGCTTCGAATATTGAAGCTAAAGATAAAAAACCTGAAAAAGTGGATCCTAAAAAGGTTACTGCTCAAGGTTTAACATCAATAGATATCGTACAAGCTTCAGAACCAGAAATTAAATTTGATGACTATCAGGGTTCAGAAATTGAAAGTGTACCCGCTCCAGTAATAGTAGGAACTGTTTCTTATGAGGAGATACAGGATTTTTTTAAACATACTGAACAATTAAAAAAAGAGGGAAAACTTACAGAATTTGGTTTTGAGAAGAATCCTATAGGAGTAATCTATAGTAAAATTCTAGCATATGCTAAGCGCACGGGTGACCCCATTACTCGCGAGTTAGGGGGTTTTGTCAAATATATGAAAGAATGGATGCTTATTAATATACGTGGACCTCCTTATGATAAAATAGCTGAAATACCTCCTGAGTCTACTAATCCTTTTTCTCAGCGTTATGTAGTTAATGTTTTAAATACAATAGCAGGTCCAAAAACTAGTGATGAGTGGGTTGGTCCTGGTGTGGAAGTATTCAAAAAATATCCTAATGAGGTTTTTTGCATTCCCATATCAACATGTGACCGTTATGATAAGTCAGATAAAAAAAGAGATCCAATACAAGATACTAAATGGTGGACAATTCAAAATCCTGACAAACCAGATCAAACAATTTTAATTGGTGCAGACGAGGGCATGATTACTTTTTATATGTATGATTACAAGAAAAATAAAATAATTTATGACCTTGTTATTATTGAACAGTTAGGACTTAAACTAGGAGAGGTTCCTAATCTATCCTTTTACCCTGCTAAACATGGAAATGATGCAGACTTTTATGGTATATGCGTAATGAATAAAAATAATGTTGACAATCCTGCTGGAAAAGCAGAGATGTTTATGACGTTTACCCCCTCTTTTGCTTATCCACTTGAAAAGTATGGTTTTTTTAAGGTAGATCCGCCTAAAAAGGCAGAACCGAGAATGGATATAACTCGAAATAGGTGAGTGTGCTTAAATGTTTATTGGACAAGTGGGTATAGGTATAAAATCAACAAAAGTTGCTCAAGTTGTTACTGCTAATGAAGCACTTCCACAACTTAAAAAAGATCTTATTATGGTGTTTACGAACATAATTAGGTCTCCCAAACCCGACCAAATTAACAGAATCTTTAAGTTATTACAAGAGCGTAAAATAGACACCTCGTTTATTAATAATAAGAAATTAACTACTGATCAAAAAGCAGAAAAACTAACTGAATTATGTATGTCTAAATTGACTGTAAAGGAAGTAGGAGAGTTAATGAGCACGGATACTGGTACAAAAAGAGAAGAAGTGAACGAAAAGGCAAATATTAACGCAAATTTAGATAATTTTATGGATAAAATTGCGCTTCTTCTTAAAAAAGAAGGACATAGTGATGAAGAAATAGCAAAGGCAAAGGAAGAATATCTTGCAAGCAAAGATGACGCTGCGCGTAGAAAAATTTTAAAAGAATATGGTCTTACAGACGATGAAATAAAAGAGATTTTAAAGTTTCGTCAAAAGGCCTATCAACAAGAACTAGATAAATTTAATGATAAATACATAAACAATTTTATTAATATGCTTGAAAACATGAATAGAGACTTTATGCTTGAGAATACACAAACTTTAATTCGAATATTAACACAGTACGACGGTTCAGCGCTTATGAAAAGGGAATTAAAGGAAGCTCTTGAAGATTATTCTGAAAACTCGGATTCAAAAACAGAAAAGATTGCTAAAGCCGTACTTGATACTGCTAAAAGTGAAGATGTGAGTACTAGTGAACTAAAAAAAATAATTAAACAAGCTCTTGAAGACTTAAAAGAACTTCAAGACGCGAATAAAAAACTAGATGTACACTTTCTTGTAGCAAGAAAAGAAAGACTGCCTACTTTGGACCACACCCCTAAAAGTGGACGGGTAGATGAGGTTCACCTGATTAAATAAAAGGGCGTAAAAATGAAGCTGAAACGAAAGTTCACAAAGGAATTTAGGTTATCTGTAGTGCGAGACATGGAAACAAAGAACCCCAAACCTAAAACTGCTTAGGTGCTTATATGAATATGCCTAGTCTCTTCTCCTATGCCGAAAAAGAATACTTCCACAAAAGGTACGATGCATCTGTGACACTCCACGGCCTGAAGGCCGTTGCTTCTCCGTATTTGTATACTAAGGAAGGAGGTGTGCCTTTAGGGAAAGCCGAAGCAGACGGAGAAGCCAGGTTCTCATCCTCGGCTTCAAAGCTGAGGCTTTCGAACCGCGGAGTGTCAGTAAGAATATATAAATTTCTTCTATTAAAAACTAAACTGAGCAAAAAGGATAAACTCGGGATTTACGGCCGGCTCTTGGAATGTTATATTAACATGAATGATTATAATAACGCACATCACTTTCTACTGAAAATCCGCACCAATCCAGACGCATATATTCGGTATTTTCCTGCTGCATTAAAGACATTAATTGGTTTGGGAAAACCCCCTATGAGTTAATAGACTTTCCAAAACCAATTACCCACATGCAGAAATCCTAAAAAACGGTATTCTGCAGGTATGATTGAAGAAGGTCCAAAAATCAGTTATGCTTAAAAAGAAATTTCCAGAAATGGCAGAAAACCTTGGTGAATGTCTTTTTGCAGGAGATGAATAGAAAAGAATGATGAAAAGATAGGGGTTTTCGGAGCTACAAATGCGCCTTGGGAATTAGATAATGCATTGAAAAGAAGCGAAAGATTAGGAAAGGAAATATTTATAGGCCCTCCAGATATAAAATCAAGAAAGGAAATACTGGAGATTTATGCAAAAGATTTGCCCTTAGGAGAAATTGATTTTGAAGAACTTGCACAGATTGCTATTAATTGTTCAGCTGCAAATTTGAAATCCATATGCGCCAAAGCGGCAAACTATGCTTAGGAAAATGCAATAAACGGAAAGGAAAATTACAAAGCAGGATTTTATTGAAGCGATAAAAACAGAGAAATCCGATGTAACTGAATGGATACATATTGCGAAAACAAGGGAAACACTCGAAATGCAGAATACAGAACCAGAAACGCGCAGGTATGGTTGATTTGAAAATAAAAATTTACAATGTCAAACATGATATACTTAGTGTGTGCACACGCACCATGAAAAATTATTTTATTTTTTGTAACATCTAACAAATTCGTAGCGAGTAATTGATAGTTGATAGAGTTAAGGAAACGGGGTCTAAAAATATGGAGATGGAAAAAAAAATTGAGCTTGTATGCAAAACTCCTGTGGAAGAGGTTATTACGCGCGAGGATTTAAAGGAAATATTCCAAAATTATTCTTCTCCGCGCCATTATATAGGTTTTGAGATTTCCGGAAAAGTGCATATAGGAAGCGGTTTAATGAGTGTACTAAAGATTAATGATTTTCTTGAAGCAGGGATTAAGCCGACTATTTTTTTAGCAGATTATCATGCATGGATAAATGGAAAACTTGGGGGCGACTTGAAAAAAATACAGGAAGTTGCACTTGGTTATTTTAAGCACGCGTTTATTTCGCTTGGTCTTACCGAAGACAAAGTTGAGTATGTGCTTGCAAGCAAAATTGATGATGATGAATACTGGAAATTGGTTTTGGATATAGCGCGCAATACCACTATGCAGCGTATGTTACGCGCAATCACAATAATGGGCAGAAAAGAGGGCGAAACAACAAGTTCATCTGCAATTTTTTATCCTGCAATGCAGGCTGCGGATATTGCAAAACTTGATGTGCAGATTGCGCACGCAGGAATGGACCAGAGAAAGGCGCATATGCTCGCAAGAGAAGTGTTTCCCAAACTCGGGAAGAAAAAATTCGTTGCAGTGCACGGACATCTTCTTCCTGTGCTAAATAGCGCTGAAAAAATGAATTTTGAAAATCAATTTGAACGAACAGACCTCCCTGTAAGTAGAGGGGGTATGTCTCATTCGTTCACAACTTCACAAATTGTGGACGCTGTAAACAACAGAGTATCAAACTCACAATTTGTGAACAATGATTTTGATGCAAAAATGAGCAAAAGCAAGCCTTCTTCAGCCATATTT
>CAYTSY010000177.1:1939-5764 GCA_964440555.1 uncultured Desulfobacteraceae bacterium | reverse complement strand
TAACATACTCAACAATAGACGATAGCGTATCATGGCACCATTTTACTCCATAATGCCAAAGTCGGGTTAGGCGCAAAGCGCCTGAGGGGCCGTCAGCGAGCTTCTGGTGAATTCGCATGACGAAGAGGTGGCGAGCGAGCTGTCGGCGTGGCGCGAAGGAGCCTGCCTTTAAATATAGATCTGCGCTAAAGAAGCTTCCTGAAGCCTTCGAGCCTGTGGAAGGTGATCTGGTTAGCGTCGTGGAACCAGGCTGATCCGTCGTAAGCGGTTCGGACCAGGTATACGAGGTCCTCTCCGTCGACGCGGAAGTCCGGATATTGGAATCCGGTTTCGCGTAGCGAGCGCT
Source organism: uncultured Desulfobacteraceae bacterium (assembly GCA_964440555.1). Classification (GTDB taxonomy): domain Bacteria; phylum Desulfobacterota; class Desulfobacteria; order Desulfobacterales; family UBA5616; genus CAYTSY01. The sequence continues at coordinate 5,418 of CAYTSY010000177.1, read as the reverse complement.
CCCAGGGGATCGGGGAGTCGTCCTTCACCAAGGTCAGCGCGAGCTTCCAGTCGACAAGGTCTTTGGACCAGAGGAGCGACAGGACGTTCCGCTGGCTGAGCCATTCCGGGTTCGTGTTGTCGTTCCCCATCGCCAGGTAGATTCCGCTTTCGGGACAACGCCGGACGCAGAACTTATGGTATCCCGCCGGGAACTTTTTGAACCCGGCGGACGGGTCGAAGGAGAGCGTCCTCCCGTCGTCGGACGCTTGCAGCATCGGCGCGAAGCCCGGAGCGCCGGCCCTGATGCAGGAGAGGACCTTCGGCTTGCCGTCGAGACCTTCCACGACGTTGCCCTCAAGCCATTCGAAGACGGCGGGCTTGTTCCAGGACGCCGGGAGGAGGCTTTGCTCAAGCGTCACTTGGCCGCTGATCGTCCAGTTCGCGGGGTCGAGGAGGTTCGCGTCGACCGGGGCCGATATGACCAGCTGGCTCCAGCCTTTGCGCTTCGTGGGTTCGGCGACGTCGTCGAAGGCTTTGTAGACTCTGCCGTCTATGATGGACGCCGTCCCGGGTGAGCTGTGGTAGTTGGGGGGCTCCTCGTCCTTCCCTCCCTTGAAGAGGACGCTTGTCGCCGACCAGGAGAGCCCGCAGTCCTCGCTCTGCGCTATTACGATGTTTCCGAAGGGCTTGTCGCAACCGAGGATGAATATGGAGCCTCCGACTTTGAAGAAGGTTCCCCAATAGACGTTGACGCAGTCTATCTTCCTCCAGGAGGCGCCTCCGTCCTCGGAGCGGTAGACGTAGGAGCCGCGTCTCGGCGTCTCGGAGGCTCCCCCTTCGAAGTCGCGGCTGTAGTAGAAGTCGTGCGAGGCGACGAGGGCTCCGTCCCAGGCGATTTCGATAGCCGGGCTTCCGAAGCAAAGCCCTCCCTCATCGGGTCCTCGTTTGATCAGCGCGTTGAGAATCATCCGGAGGTTCCCTATTTGACGTTGTTGGCTTCGGCCTTGCAGTCCTTGAGCATGGGGCCGAGGCCGACGGGGCCTTTGCACCATCTGCCTGGCGACTTGACGACGTTCCCTGATATCTCCACGCCCTCGGAGCAGGTTAGGTATATCGCGTAGTCGTTGTCGACTAGCTCCTGGGCGCTTTTGGCGTCCGGCTCGGCGCAGCCTGGTTCGACGATCGTGTTGCCGGTTATCGAGCCGCGGAGGGTGTTGGACATGAAGATGGCCGTCATCGGAGCCCTGACTATCTTGTTCCCTGAGATGCTTATGTCGCGGCATTCGCCTGTGCCGAGTCGCGAGAAGGCCTGGTCGCGTCCGTCGTTCCATACCGCGATGGTGGCATGCTGGCCGTTGAGCCAGAGCCGCGAGGAGAGGAACAGGTTGCAGTCGGTGAACGTGTTGTTCCTTATGGAGATTTTGTTGGGGCAGGCGTTCTCGAAGAAGTACCTGTCTGTCGCCACCAGGAGTCCGACGTGCCCGATCTGTTCGACGCGGTTCCCTTCGAAGACGCTGTTCTCCCCCTTTAGCAGGACCCCTCTGGCGATGGAGTGATGGAGGTAGTTGTTCCTGATCACCGCTCCCGCGCCTGTGAACGCATAGTTGTCGACTACCGTGCATTGGGGGGCGGTCACAGGGAGGTCGAGCTTGATCTTAAGGATGGCGAACTTGTAGAAGCTCCTGATTCTCGCGCCCGGGACCCCCTTGACGAGCTTCGCCGGCATTTCCAGCGCCTCCGCCTTGAGCGCGTCGTCCTTGACTTCCTCGCAGGAGATGACCTTCGCCTCTCCGATGAGCCTTTCCTCCTGCCAGCCGATGAACCTGAGGTTTTCCTCGGTCAAGTCGACCTTCCCGGGTTCGATGGTCATGAGCAGCTCCGTCGGACTGTCCTGCCGGAAGACCATCCCGAAGAAGCCGTGGATGTTGATGAGGTCGTCGCAGGCCTGGGAGAACTCGCAGTTCTCGATTGTCGGTCCGCATCGGACCATGAGGGAGTGGAAGACGTCGGCGTTGCAGGCCAGGAGCCGTTTCGTGCCCGGACGCGGGACCACTCTGCAGTTCCGGTATACGTTCGCCCCGTCGCCGCCGTATTCGACGATGGCCATGCTCGCCGCCGCGTAGATGCTGATGCCCTCCAAGGTCACCCTGCTTGAACCATCTATATTGATCGAGTTGCGCATCCCCCTGTCCGGAAGGAGCAGGCTGTCGCCAGGGGCGATTGGAGTGTTGTAGTCGAAGATGCTGTTGTCTCTAAGCTCTATCCTGAAGAGGCGTCCGCCCTTCGCGTCGGGCATTATGGTCTTGATCCAGTCCATCCGCTGGTTGTGGTAGGAATGGTCCGGCTTGAGGAAGATGGCCTTTATGTCGCCGACCTTCTTGTTCCAGGTCTGGTCGGGGAGTGGGAAGCCGGGGTCCGCCTCGACCGTGAGGGATTTCCCCTGCGCGTCGATGGACTTCACCGTGGTCTGGATGTAGCTGAAAGGGTCGCAGTCGATGATGAGGTTCCGGATCTTGACGTCGGAGCATCTGATCAGCCGGATCCCGTCGTTGCGGATGCGCCCGTTGATCCAGAAGGTCGAGCCCGAGCCTTCGATAGACATGTCATGGAAGTCTTCGAGCTGGAAGCACGGGAGCACCTTGGAGCCGAAGCGGTAGTCGTCCTTGGGGATCGTGAAGGACTTGCAGCCTTCCCCCTTGGCCTTCTTCAGATCGGCGACCAGCTTGACGGCGTTGTCGCTTTGCCGTTGCTTTTCGCCGTCGCTCCAGTTCGCTATCTCCGCCGGATAGACCCAGTTCTCCCGGGCCTCGGCTGCGATCCCGTCGTATGGAAGGAGTCCGGCTGAAATTATCCCTATGACGCAGATGCCGATATTCCTCATCTGAAACTCCCTTATGGTTTCCGCCTGGGCGCCTTACAGGCTGTTGTGCCCCCAGCAGTCGTTGAGATTGTACATCAAGTCCTGGAAGCGGCCATGTTGGATGTGGCCGTCTACCATCCCTGTGTTTCCTCCGTCGCCATGGCGGCGCGGGACGACGTTTGCCGCCCCTCCGGAATTGTTGATCCAGTCCCGATCGATGGGGCAGAGCAGGGCCATGGACAGCGCTAGCTTGCCGTCCGCATCGAGACATTGCTCTCCTGAGTCGTACCACGCCGCGTCTCCCGAGTAAACGATCGCGGACGGGCGTTTGACGGCTGTCAGCCTCAGCCCCAGCGGGCCGTTCCAGCCCACCTTGCAGACGTGCTGCGAGTTGTAGCCATAGGACGTCCCGCTCCCGGAGGGGGAGATCATGTTGGCGGGGACCATCGGGCACAGCCATACGCCGCTGGCCGGCTTGGTGTTCGAGATCGAATACCAAGCGGCCGGCAGGTAGCCGCCTTCGAGATAGGCGTTGATTATCCAATTGTTGTTCTGGTCGGCGATGGTCATGGCGCGATTGAGGTAGGGGACGTAGTCATTCCAGTCGCCCGCGTAGGAGAACATCGCCATGCCGTGCT